>CALVHD010000005.1 GCA_944327245.1 Candidatus Gastranaerophilales bacterium | reverse complement strand
GTCAAATAGTCCGTTTCATCTACAATAATGGTTCTTGGGGTTTTGATTAATTGCGATACAACTTGATTGAAGATATCGGAGAATTTATTGTATGGAATCTCGCCTAACTCTTCAACCATCTCTTCTAATAACCAACGGGCAGACATAAGATTGGCACTCCTGATTAATATGGCATCATTTTGTGCCGCCCACCAAGTTATTGCATAAGTTTTACCAAGTCCCGGCTCACCATAAACAAGTCCCATACCTGGGACTCCGTCTTCTCTTTCTCGCAGCCTGTTCATCATCGAGATTAGTTGCTTTACGTTTTTTGTTTTCACAAAGACCTTTTTCATTACTGCTCCTTTCCGTATATTTCTTTGTATTCGTCTGATTTTATGTAGTTTGTTAGCCAAGTTCTGTCCTCTTGGCAGATGCAGCCATTCTGCATATGCCATTCGTAGCGTTCGTAAGAAGATTTAAATATTGGTCTTGCAACTATCGAGGTTTTAACCTTTGGTTCAAATTTTTGTTCTTGTTTGGGTTCAGGTTGAACCGTTATTTCTTTAATCGGCTCGGGTTCAGGCAAGCGGATATTTTGCATTAATTCTTTTTCAAGATAATCCATATCCTCTAAATTAAAATGCTCGCGAACTGCCTTAATAGTTTTCCTGCGGAGCTTTTGTTGTTTTTCAATCTTTTGCTTGTAGTCCTCAATATCTTTGATATCGCCCATTTGGTAAGCAAGCGGGTGAGTTTCTGTTATGCGATTTGCCTTACATATGAATTCGCCCTTCATCGAATAGACTTTTATATAGGAAAGGTCAAACAGGCTGTACTTTATAACCGTTTTTTCTTTAATTCCGTATAATGATTCATCAAAATAATCAGCTTTTAAAAATCTTATTCCGTTTCTACCGATTGATTTAATTTCTTGTGCCATCATCAAATCGTCAAGCGAATTTTCATCAATATTTTGTTTTTCAATTTCGTTTAAAACCTCTTGAATTGTTTTATCTTTTGCGTTCGGACAAGGTTGCGAGTGTTTGAATTCAAGCCATTTATCAATCATTTTAAGTGCCTGTTCTATTGTTGGAGTAAAACCGAATTTTTTGTGAATATTTTTATGTAACTTTTCGTTTCTCATCAAATATGCAGGCTTGTTTTCAATACTTGTCCCGATATAGCTTGGAATGAGCTTTTCAAAACTTTCCTGAAAATCCAAAAAGAAACGCTCGATGACTTTCGCTCGAGCGTTGTATGGAGTGGCATAGACAGGCTTTATTCCGAGTTTATTGTAGACTCCTGTAAACCCTAATTCCTCAAACTTTTTATCCCCATTGAAGAATTTGCTTTTAAACGCTCTTCCATTATCTTGATAAACATATTCAGGAATGTGATCCATTTTTAAAATAGCATTTCTTAGAGCTGATGCTATATTTTGCGTACATTCTTCAAGCATAATGTCATACCCGACAAGTCCGCCGGATTTCCAATCCAAAAAACCAAGCAGAGTCGCTCGGCAGGGTTTTCCTGTAAACGGGTTTATTACTTGAAAATTTAACGTATGCCCGTCGGCCACAAGCACTTGCCCTGGTTTTAAAAGTGCTGCGTTTCTTACAATAAAGGGGCTCACTTTATCCTTTAATGCTTTTTCGCCATCTCGGGCAAGTGTCCATTTGTCGAAGTTATTATCTCTAAACCATTCCGCATATCTGCGAAAGGTTATGTCTTTAGGTAAAATCTCTTGTCCGCGTTCTTTTAAAATATGCTTGGTTAATGAAATCGCTTTACCTATTGAAAATGCACTAGGGGAGAGCAAAATCTGTATAAATATTTTAATCTGTTCCTCGTTTAACGTTGTTCTGTATTCTTTTCGGGTTGAATATTTATATTGCCCTACAAGTGCTGTCCAATCCTTGTTATAATCTAATAACGCGCGCCAGCGATAAAGAGAGCCTATGGAAACTTTACCCAAGATTTTAAAAATCTCTTCTTGGAACATTCCTGTATTATATAATTGCAGGAATTCTTTATCTGGAATATTTCCGCCGGTTTTCAATTTATCACGTTTATATTCTTTTCTAAAATCAAGCCACGCATAGATTAAATCATATTTAGCAAGTGCAATTTTTCTTTGGTTTTCGGATATCAGTTTTTCTTGTTTGATATTGAGGTTTGATAGTTCAATAACCTCGTTATCACACGTTTTATAATCGTCATAATATTCCTGAATATATTTGAGCTGAAGTTCTTCCTCGAGCGTTGATAATTTAATTTTGTATGTTTTTCCGCCTCTGATATTTTCAACCTTGTATTCATATTTGTTTTGATTCAACGCAAGCCGAACTGCTCTGCGGGTAATGTTTTTGAGTTTCGCTAAAGTCTCAACATCAATCCAAATATCATTATTATTAATGTCTGCCATACCGTATCCTTATTTATTATTGAAGCTACTGTATGTTAGACTGCTTTCTCTCAAAATGGAAGTCATTGAGGGGGAAATGTGTTGTTTTGTGTCTGATTATATCTGAATTTTAAGCAGAAAATTTTATAAAACTGCTTTTGAACACCTTTTAAACGCAATTTAAACAGGATTTGAATTCATTATTTTGAAAAAATCTGCTGTTTTCTCTCAATTCTGCTTCCAGCTTTGAGGGGGAAAATTATTCCGATATTTTTTACACATACTTTTAGAAAAGTCATACATAAGTTTTGGAATTTATTTTGATAAAATCTTTATTAAATAAAGTCAGGGAAGCGATTTCCCACTAAAAAAATCACTTCCGACTTTCAAACGATAATTATTTTTCAATTACCTCATTTTGCAAAAATTCAAAAATTTCATGCAAAAATTTATCAATTTATAATAACGCCAAAAAGCCAATTATACGGACTTTTGAACAATATTGAACAAAATATAAAACAAAGCATCCGAAAAATTGCAAACTGTCTGTCAAAATTCACCATTTTGTCCGGTGCTAAAATCCAAACACACAGGGAAAATTCAGCAATATTAAGAAAATTTTAGGAAAATCACCGGACTTTTACATCCTAATAAACGGGCATTCCGGACTTTTCGATTACCTCATTCTCATTTTGAGGGAAGTGCCTCTATTCTCCAAACAATAAACATTTTCGCCATTCAAACAACCGAATATTTATAATCAATGTCACTATTAATATACAATTAGCCCAAGAATAAAATTTAATTTATCAAGTTTCTTAAATATGCCTGATATTTTTGCAATTAAATAAGAGCATATAATCGTTAGAAATACAAATATTAATCCGAAAAATGCCCAATCGTTTTGTAATGTGTCATTTTGAGGTAATAATTTTGCTATAAATGTAAATAAAAGCATATATATACATTGCCTATTCAATATCAAAAATAGCCCAATTCTTAAAATATATTCAATTATCGCTTTATATTTAGCTTGCATTTTATTCCTTATTTTTGCATTTTTTAAGTTTAGTTTTTTCTTTCTCGCTTTATTGCAATTATAATCACGAAATTATATATAATAGGTATTCCATACAATGAAATATTGGCAATATATTCTACAATTTTTGGAATTATTGATACATAACCAAATTTATCTTGCATATCATATTTAATATTATTTATAGTGAAATATAAATATAAAGCAAATACTGCTATACAAAAAGTATGTAGTAAAGATTTAAAAAATCTTTTAAAAAAATTATCTTTACTATTGTAGAAAAATGAAGTAAAAAAACTCAATATAACAAAAATTAAATATAGTTCAATAGGTGTCATTTTATTTCCTTTTGTTTTCTTTTATTTTATTTTATAAATAGTTTTTTACAAATTTATAAGTATTCCTTATTTAAATTATTTTTATTTCTTTTTTTCATTCTTTCAATTCTTATTTGTTGATTTTTGGAATGTTCTTTTAGCACTAGTTTTAATAGCTCTTCTCTTGGCATATTGGGGTATTTTTTTGCATAATTTCTTCCTATTTCATTATTAATTTGATCGATTTCTTCATCTCCGGGAATTGATTGTATATTTGCTTTTTCGTTTAAATTGCCAAAAAATTTTGCAGTTTCTTCTCCTAAATTTCTTGCGAAAAGTGCGCTAACATATTGGTGTCTTAAATCATTGGCATAATAATATGGGTTTGAAGTATTTTTGTTAAGAAAATCTCCTAATTCTTTATTGTAATCTTCTGATAAATAATTGTAATATATTATATTATTTTTGCTTTCGCTAAATCCAAAATCCCCATTATTAGGATTAATTTGTTTTTTTCTGTATTCTGAATTTTTATATTTTTCAAGATATTTTTTTAATTTATTAGTTAGACTATTATTTCTGATTATTTTTTCTAAATCTTTTGTTTTGCCATAAAGTATATTTGCAGATGTTGCTTTATCACCTAATATACTAAGCAAAATATTTTTGTAATCCGTTTCTCGCTTTTCTTCTTTTGTCTTTTTACCATATAAAATTTCAGCAGGAGTTTGTTTTTCATTTGTATTTTTTTCTCCTCCTCCATTTTTAAATGTAAATTTACCCATTTCATCTCTTGGGTGGTCTTGTTCATTAAAAGTCATAATTCCTCCTTAGCTAATCTAATTCTTAAAGTTTATTAAAATTAAAAAAGAGCCATTAAAATCTATTTTAGATTTCATTGACTCTCTACTATATTAATATTTAATTTTTATTAAACCTATAAATTTATTTTATAATATTTTAATTTACTTTTCAAGATATTTTTAGAATTTTAATTAAATCAAAGGTTTTTAAATTTCTAATATTAACAATTTTTTCATATAATTCATTTATAAAAAGTTCCAGTGTTGTACAATGAGGGGAGTTTTTTATTGGAAAGATATAATTAAAAAAAGCTTTTAGCCCTTTTTCTTAATTTCAGACAATATCTTTTCAAATAAACCCCTATAAAACTCAATTGAGCAATAATAGCCAATTTTTTCAAACGGCATTGGATATTTTTTAGTTAAGAATTGAAAATATTTATACAATAAAAATGCTGGGATTAAAGCAAAAATCAAACTTGCAATTTTAAGAGCGAAATCAATATCTTCAGTAATTCTATATCTAATAAACAATATTAAAAAAGATAAAATTGAAATAAGCATTACTAAAAATAATTTTTTAAATAAATTAACTTTTAAATTATCAATATAATTAAACATTCCAAACATTTTAGCTAATAAATATGAAGCAAAAGGAGAACATAGAGGAATGAATAAAAGTATGTCAAAATGGCTATTTAATATTTCGTTTAATTCTTCATTCATATAAAATGGGCTTAATAAAATCATAGGAATTACACCAGCTAAATTAACAAAAAACAAGTATCCATTAAAACATAAAAAAATAACATAGAGTATTATTTTAAGAATAATTTTTTTATTTATTTTTTGTTCCATATCTTATCAAGCTCATCTTTTGTGATTATTATATCATGGATTGTGAAATAGCCTTTTAAATTTCCTTTTAACATCTGTCTTCTGCCTGCTTCAACAATAGCATTTTCGCCTTTATTAAAATCATAAGTATCAAACATATACAAGTGTAGATTTCCTTGTTTATCTACTCCTGAATTTAGAAAATCAACACTTCCAAAGGCGTTTTTTATTAATTCTTCATTTGATGCATACAGTACATGTTTTAGTTCTATTTCCTCACCTAATTCACTAATTAGTGAATTTCTTAATTCTTTTTCTTTTTTCTTTTTCTTTTCATCCTTGTATAAAATTTCTGCTGCATTTTTAAAAATGTTTTGATTTGACAAAATATTCTATCCTTTCATTTAATTAACACTCCTGTATTCTATTGTATAGAGTTTTATTTTGTAAAGAAAAACGGGCAAAATTTGTAAGGTCTTCTAAATTTAGGCGGATTTTATAGAATAAAATCCTAGGTCGTGGTATAATGGAAGATTTATAAAATGACAAAAATTAAATAAGATTTTTATATTTCTTTTACTAAAATAATCAAACTACAATAAAAATACAAAGTATCACTAAAATCAAAAACAATTAACTTGAATTTTAACTCTATAATTTACTAAATTTTATATTATTAAATATTATTTCTGTCTTTTCTTTTTCGGGTAATTTTGAGCTTATTTGTCTTGGCTTAACTCCTTCTTTTCCTAAAGCCCATCTGAAACCTGCTTGTAAACCTACGCCGTTTCTTCCCCCATTTGTAAAATATATTTGAAAAAATCCGCTAAATTTATCTTTATATCTTTTTTGTATGCCAAGTCCATATTTTACATAGGGTTTAATTGATAATTCAGGAAGAGATACGTCGTTAGCTTTAAAATTAGTATCATCCAGAATATTCCATGCAACTGATACGGATAAATAAGGCTGTAATAAATCCTTAAAATTACCTATTAGTTTGATTTGCGGCTCTATATGAAGTGCGTTTAAGGGTTTAGTGTTAATGGAAATATTTTCATCATATGAATGATTAAATGTATTTATAAAAGAATAAGAAGTCATTATGCTCGGTTGAATTATAAATTTATTCTTAAACATTGGTATATTTACACCTGTTTTTTGTGCAACGCCTGCATTTAGCATATTAAAGTCATTATTTGAAAATAATGTATCTGCTTTTGCGCAATTTGCACCAACAGAAGCAGTCCATAATGAAAAAAAGTCTTTTTTATAAAATGCTAAAGTTCCTCCGATAAAACCGCCGTTATTGTATACTCCAATTCCGTCATACGCCTGATGTGAACCGCTATATCCGCTATATCCTCCATAAAGGTATTTCCATCCTCTTTTAATATTTAATAGCTTGCTTTCTGCGCCTATAATTCCCCCATATCCAACATTGGAAACGTCAGGACCGCCCCTTAGGGGTACTTTTTCAAAAGTTGAATATGGCTTAAACCATATTCCGTTTCTTTGTTCCGGAATGGATAAAGGCGAATATATAAATTGTCTTTCGTTGCTATAAGCAAGTTTGTTGTGGTTTTCAAGAGCAATTTTTCTTTTGTTATCGGTTATTAATACCATATCAAGATTTGAAAATATGTCATTAAAAATATCAACTTGAGCCAAATATCCTGCTAATTGCGTTGCTACCATTGAAGCCAATATGCCTGAATTAAAACTTTCTCTTGTAAAATCAAAGTAGCCGTTTTCGGAATTATATGAAGACAGATAATTATAAATTGGTGTTTGTATTGTTTCAGGTTGATATTTTATGTTATTTTTTAAAATACTATCTGTAAATGGAATTGATATAAAATCTCCTGTTGGTGTTCCGATAAGAGAAATTTTAGGAATATTAACCGTGCCTGTGCCTGTTAACTGAGTAGCATTTATTGTATCCATTGTTTTTGTATTAAAATCAACATCCGGATAGATATTTGCTTGACCTGATAAAGTTAAAATTCCAAAATTAATATTATCAATTTGCCCGTTTTGCATATTGAAATTTACATTATTTGAAAGATTTGTCATTTTTGTCTGAAAATATGAGCTATCTGCCAAAAGGTTAACTGTGCCCTGATTAAATGTAAAATTTCCGGTATAATTAGAGTTGTTGCCGCCTAAGTTTAGTGTGCCATCATCGTTTTTGTACATTTCTCCGCTTCCTCTAATTCCGCTAAAAATGTTTGTAGTTCCATTACCGTTAAAATTAAGTGTATCTACTGTCGTTATATCGTTTTGACCGCTTGAGTCGGTATTATTTCTGAATGTTGAATTGACGATTGTAAGCATTCCTTCGTTTCCGATTGCGCCGCCTCTGTTGTTCTCTGCTATTAGAAAATTGTCTTCAAACAAAGAGTTTTCTATGGTCATATTGCCGTTAAGGAAGTTGTAGACTGCTCCGCCTGTTGCGTCAACATCGGCAGTAATATAGTTATTTTTAAAAGTTGAATTTATTATTTTTAAATTTGAGTTGTTGTGTATTGCACCGCCGTATGCAAAAGATGAAGCATTGCCTGAAATATGATTGTTTTCAAAATAGCAGTTTTCTATATTCATATTTCCTGTATTATAGATACTTCCTCCATACAAAAATACTCCTGTTGAGTTTGTTGAAGCATAGTTGTTGTTAAATAATGTATTTTTTATGTCAATATTTGCGTTGTTGCCGTTGTATATTGCGCCACCATACGAAACGCCGGAACCAAATGTGTAGTTGTTATCAAATACGGAATTTGAAATAGACATGGTGTTTGACCCTGCTTCGTTTCCTATTGCTCCTCCTTCTGCACTTGCTCCGTTAGCATAATTATTGCTAAAAAGTGATGAATCTATAGAAACTGTCCCATTGTTCATATTATATAATGCGCCGGCAACGGCGAAATTTATTCCCTGTGAATCAGCGTAATTGCCAATAAATGCACTGTTTGAGATGTCGGTTGTTCCTTGTGTATTATAAATTGCACCTGCAAAATAGGAATTATTGTATGATTGTCCTTTAAAGTTTAATATTTTTAAACTATCAAAATTGCTTCCTTCGCTTAATACAAAACCGCCAAAATTATTTTGTCCGTTTATACTGTAGTTTTGCCCTAAAAAGGTTAAGTCTTTTGTATAGAAACTGTTTCCTATTGATTCATCTGATGATAAATCTTCGGTTAGTGTAATTGTATCACCGTTGCTGCTTTCGTTTCCTGATTGTATTAAGGCACCAAAGCTTGCAACATCAATATTGTTTGCATATGTCTTAGAGATTAATAAAATCAAAAAAATAAAAAATAAGAATTTAATTTTCATTTTTTGATGATATTAACTTTTTATCTGTATTTTAATTAGATAAAAGGGTAATTTATTGTGTTATTTTGTCTAAATTTGAATTGATTGTTAAAGTTTAATAGTAAATATAATGAAAAAATGTTATTATAAAAAAAAGAGGCAAATAAATGCCTCAATCTAAACACAAAAATAATTTTTTTATTCCATTTCGGTTACACAGCGAACCGAGAAAGGTTGATATGAATTTTGGTCACTGTATCTCCAAGCAGAGGAAAATAAGTCATATGCCTTACAACCTTGTGATATCACCAATTTTGCAAAACACAGATTATTGTAGCTTCCAAGACATTCTGTACTTGCGTAGTCACAATGCGCATTTAATTCGCTATTTGCTGTTTCATCGCAAAGCATTAGACCATTTGCTCCTAAGCCTCTTGAATAATTTATCCAGTTTGTCATTTCGGATGTTGTTGGTAATCTCCAGGTTTTTCCTGCATAGTTAAATTTAGAGCAAATTTCTTGTGCAGCGTTATAAGTGCAAACTGTTCTTGTACAGCCTGAATAGCCTCCATTTGAACTGTTACATTTAACGGATGTGGTTCCATTCCAACAGCATTTATTGGTTTGAGAATAACAGTATTCAGATGGAGCTTGTGCAATATTTATTGTTGATGGGATAGAAAGAGTCGGACTATCTCCCATGTTTTTTCTTGTAACACACAAGTTTCCTACTTTCATAAAATTTGAATCAGAACAATTAAACTCGTTATCATTTGAAATACAGCTTTTTTTATCATCAGAAAGATAATACCCTGGAGCACAAGTTTCGCATAGTCCATCTGATGAGCACTGGGCGCAATTTGCAACTGTACATGATGAACATTTGCCTGAGGGATTTACGTAATAACCAGATTTACACTGTTCGCATTTTGTTGAACTGTTGCAATAAACGCAATTTGAAATAACAGAACAAGCCGAACAACTTCCAGATGAATTAACGTAATAACCGCCTGTACATTTTGTGCATTTAGTTGCGCTTGAGCAATATATACATTTTGGCATAGCCGCAGCACAAGTTTTTGAACAGGTATGGTTAACTGGGTCATGGACCCAAGTAATATTGCATGCTAAACAATATGACCCATTTATACAAGATGTACATCCTGCATGAGTACACCTTTTGCAAGTTCCATTTGTTAAATAGTATCCTCTATCGCAAGACAAACAACTACTTGCATTGCATGTGGCACAATAAACTGAATACTTTTCTTTGCATGATTTAATTACATTTCCTTCGCAATAATATCCGAATGGTGGATTAGCGCAATAGCTTTCATCATATGCGTTAATTCCGTCACAAATTTTTCCGCTGGGGCAAATTTCGCACCTGCCATTATTAATGTAGTAATTATTGTCTTTACATTTTGTACATTTTTGACTGTCGCATTCAGAACAATTAGGAAATAATTCTGCACAATTTTTGCACGAACAACTTTTGTTTTCTGTATAAGTTCCTGCTGCGCAATTAGATAATTCGCATTGTATACAGTATTGCTTTGTGCACAATTTGCAATTAGATGAAAATTTTTCACTGCAGTCTGTTGTAATTTCTGACACACCTCCTGCGCTTAAAGCAATAGCGGAATATTTCATTTTTTTTGAAATTACCGGCACAAAAGCCGCCATAATACAGCTGATTACAATCAAACTAATCATTAGTTCAACCAAGCTGAAAGCTTTAGTAGACTTCATATTATTTCCTATGTTATTTTTTGTGTATTTTCTATGTATTAAGTTAATTTTATATTAATAAATTACCTATCTAGTTAATAAGTTAACATATAACGTAAATATATGTCAAGAAATTACGTAATTTACCATTTAAAGAAAATTATATTGTCCGTAAAATTAACGTAAATGATGGGGAATTTATGGATAATATCAAAATTTTATTTGGCAGAAAAATAAAAGAGTTTAGAAAAAAATTTAATTATACACAAGCGCAGCTGGCGGAAATTGTCGGTGTAGATAATAAGCATATAAGTTGTATCGAAAGTGGTAAGAATTTTCCTTCTGCTGATTTAATTTCAAGGTTTGCAAATGCTTTTTCTATTGATATTAAAGATTTGTTTGAATTTAATTATCTGAAAGAACCGCAAAACTTAAAAAAAGAATTAAGCACTTTGATTGAAATACTCCCTGAAGATGAGCTAAGACTTGCATATAAATATATAAAAACTTTTTTATTGTAATTTATCGTTTTTCTCAAAAGCGTGTTTTGTTTGAAACAGTACAGCAGATTTTGGATTATCTTGGTTGCGAAATTAAAATTGTGAAAAAGCAAGATTGATATTCTTTAATCAATATTAGCCTGATTTATATCGGACTAGCAAAGTTTTTTTTTGACAAGATTTGTAGTTTTGTTAGCTTAATAAATTATGAGGTATGTTATGAGAATTTCACCTGTTAGTTTTGTTAGTAAAAATTATAACAAGTCTCAAAACAAAATTTTATCAAAAAACAATCAAACTTTTGGTCATAGGACAGTTGGGCCTGTTTTCTTTTCTGATGAAATAGAAGCTGTTGTGCATTATCCAACAAGAAAAGTTTTTTCTTATAAAATAAGAACAAATTCTTCAAACTATGTTTCTGTTTTTTATGACAAAGATGAAAAAAAGTTAAAAGCTTTAGATGTAAAAAGATTCATAGATTATTCTATCGGTAAAGAGCAAACTGTCCTCAGTGAGATAACAGATCCAAATAAGGTTAAATATTACTATGATAAATGCGTTAAAACCGCAGTTGGTTGTGGATACTCAAGAAAAGAAGCTGAATTAAAGGGTTAATTAAAATATTAATTTCTTAAGATTTCATTTATTGATATTCCATATGCGTTTTTAATGGTAAAAATATCTGCCAAATCTTCCGGTGGTAATGCATGACAAAGTACTTCAATAGCTTCCTTTGTTTGTCTGTGGAATGGGGTGTTATTCCAGATTATATCTTGCTGCATACATAATTCTTTTATATCTTTTTTATTCATTCCATTAAGAAGTGTTTGAATTTTATCGGCACTAAAAGTATATAGGCAATTTGTTTTATCTTTGTTTTCTGTAGATAATATTAGTTTTTTAATATCTTCTTGTGATACGCTTTCTAACAATGCTTTAAAGGAATCCCCTTGAAAATCGTAAAAAGGAACTCTTTTGTATCCATCTTCACTTAGTGCCAAGGCGGCAATTTCGTCAGATTTTAAATAACTGCAAAGCAGTTTTATTCTCTTTGGGTTGTTCATAGCAAGATGTAAAGCATTTGCGCCTGTAATGTTTGTTGCAAAAATTCCTTGAACTGTTTCTTTTCTTGATAAAGTTTTTGAAGCATTTTGAATTTCTTCTATACTTCCAAGCTGAAAAACATTTACTCCGTTTTCATCTTCAAGTAGAGAATTTCTTACAAAAACATCATTATCGGAAGAACGAAGCTTTCGAGAAAAACAGATATTTCTTTTTGAATTGTTTGATAATTTTGTTTGTTGATTAAAACCGGTGATTTTTGATATTTGCATATTTTAGTTTATCCTTTTGTAGGTTTAATTATACTTTAAATATTTTAAAAACCATTAATCTGTAAATTTATGTAACTAAAAAACATATTTATAAATTTTTTGACTATAATTTATAATACGAGTTAAAAGGAAAGGAATTGTATGAACATATCACCAATTAGTTTTGGCGCAAGAAGTTATAAAAAACCTATAAAAAAATCTTCATCAAAAAATAACCAAAATTATACCCATAAGCCAACAGGACTGCGCACTTTGTCAAATGGTATATTGGCAAATGTGCAAAATCCGAACGGAAAAATTTATGGTTATGAAATAATTAATTCTCCAGATAGCATAGTGTTTCTTGATTATGATAAACAAATTAAAACACTAAGGGCGTTTGAAATGATAACTATTGGAAATAAAGACAAACGCATTGCGCAATACCAATTTAGAGAAGTCATAGACCCTAAAGAAGTTCAGTCATATTATAATAAGGGTATTGAAGCTGCAACCAGTTGTGGATATTCAAGACAACAAGCTGAATTAGGCGAAGATGATTAATTTTAATCTATCTATCTTCTATTTTTTCAGCGTAAAATCGGTATGCTTCAAAGGTGTCTGAAAAGTAGTTTTCAGCAAGACCTGCTTTTTTCTTTAGAGAATTTAAGAATAATTTTTTATCAGGCAGTTGTTCCCAAACAGAGGGTAAATAAACTGCCTGATAATTTTTATCTTTAATTATCAAACCGTCAACAAAAGGGACAATTTTATCGATTAAATCTTCTTCATTTGAAAAAATAATTTTTTTAGGTGTTGATAGTAGCGAAACTTCAATTTTGATTTTATCAAATTCACTTTCATCTAAAGGTGCAAAACGAGGGTCTTTGTAAGCGCTATTATAGGCATTTTTAATCAGGTTATTTATTAATGGTTCGTAGGCTATAATTGAACCTATACAACCTCTTAAAAATCCGTTTTCTTGAAGCGTAACAAAGCAAGCGCCCAGCTGGTTAAATATGTTATCAAAATGATTAGGGAAATATTTTCCTTTTAATTCAATTGTTTTTTTACAAGTTTCAATAACAAAATTGCTGTAGTGTTTTTTTATATATTTATTTTTTTCTTCTTCAATTAAAAACCAAGCCCCATAACCAACAGCGCTTTTGTTGTCGTGTGTAATATCAGAAGAATTTAGCATTTCTATTCTGATGAGTGAAAAATTATTTTCTTTTGCAAAATCCATTAAGGCGCATATTCCAACACTGCCGCATGCTCTTTGAGGATGGAAGTTTGTGCTTTCATTATTTTCAATTAAATTAGCACTATCAAGGTCAATTTTTCTTGCGTCATCGGGTTTGTGAAAATGACTTAAATCAGAAGAAATTATAAAGCCGTTTTTTTCGTTTTTCCAATAATGACTTATAATTTCTTTTATTTTTTCTTTATCGTTTATTCCCGATAGGATTGGAATAATTTTAAAGTTTCCTTCTTTTTTTATATAGTTTAATATAGGAAGTTGAACTTCAATAGCGTGTTCATTTTCAAACGCTTCATTACAAAATTTTATTTTAAATTTTTGGTTTAGTTCGTTTATTATTTCTTTGTTTGTTTCAATATTTCCGTTAGGTAAAATAAAACTGTCATAGTTAGCTATTATAGATTCATCCAGATAAAATTTGTGTGCAGGTGCAATTATAAAAATGTTTTCAAGTTCCGGTTTTAGGAAAATAATGCCATTGTATGCTAAATTTCCAGAATAAATATATCCTGCATGGGGAACTATCACAGCCCTTGATTTTTCTTTCGGTACAGATATATTTTTTTTAAAATTATTGAAAATATTATCTAATTCTTCTTTTGTTTTGGGATAGAAAATTCCATCAACACTTGGATTTTTGGAGTTTGTCATTTTGTTTTTACCTATATTTTAAATAATCTTAAAAAATATTATAATATATTTTATGAAATATCAAAAAAAATTAACTGATGAAATAGTTCAATGTGAAATTTGTCCAAGATTTTGCAAATTAAAAACTAATCAAGAGGGTTTTTGCGCTGTTAGAAAAAATGTTGATGGGAAAATAATTTCAACAAAATATGGTTTAACAACAGGCCTTAATATTGATCCAATTGAAAAAAAGCCCCTATATCACTTTTATCCGAATTCAAGAACACTATCCTTTGGTACATTGGGCTGCAATATGGGTTGTTTATTTTGTCAAAATTGGCATTTAACAAAAAAAGATTCAAATATATTAATCGAAGAAAAACCCTATAAACCGCAGACAATAGTTAAAATTGCAAAAGAATATGATTGTAAGAGTATTGCTTTTACATATAATGACCCTGTGGTTTTCTTTGAATATGCAATCGATGTCGGTATTTTGGCTCATAAGGAAAATATTAAAACCGTTTTGGTAACAGCAGGATATATCAATCCAAAACCAAGAGAAGAATTTTTTTCTTATATAGATGCAATGAATGTTGATTTAAAGGGGTTTAGCGAAGATTTTTATCGAAGAAATTGTTTTGCAAATTTAAAACCTGTATTAGATACATTAGTCTATGTAAAAGAAAATACAAATATTCATCTTGAAATTACAACTTTATTAATTGAAGGTGAAAATGATGATGATAAAATGCTCAAAAATCAATCAAAATGGATTATTGAAAATCTTGGCGATGATACAATCTTGCATTTTAGCGCATATCATCCTTCTTATAAATTTAATAAAGAAAAAACAAGCGCAAAAACTCTTTTTAAGGCAAGGCAAATAGCGCTTGATGAGGGACTTAATTATGTATATTGCGGAAATATAATTAATAAAGAAACTTCAACAACATACTGCAAAAATTGCAACAAGCCAATAATTGAAAGAGATGGCTTTAAGACAACAAAAGTGAATCTTGATAGTGAAAATAAATGTATTTTTTGTAAAACCAAGTGCGATGGTATTTTTTAATTATTTTCTATCTTTTTAATGACTTTGCAAGGATTTCCGACAGCAACCACATTAGACGGAATATCTTTGGTAACTACACTTCCGGCTCCTATGACAGAATTATCCCCAATTGTTACACCTGATAGAACAACAACATTTCCTCCAAACCAAACATTATTTCCGATTTTAATTGGTTTAGCGTATTCAAGCCCTTTTATCCTTCTTTCAACATCAAGAGGGTGTTCGGCTGTGTAAAAACCGCAATTAGGGCCAATAAAAACATTACTGCCAAATTCCACTTTCGCACAATCTAAAATAACAAGGTTATGGTTTGAATAGAAATTTTCTCCGATTGTAATATTGTATCCGTAATCACAATAAAAAGATTGCTCAATATGAAAATTCTGTCCTGTTTTGTGTAGAATTTGTTTAATTAAGTTTTTTCTTTCTTCTAAATTTTCAATTGAAAGATTATTGTATTTTTGACATAATGTTTTGCATTTAATTCTGTCGTTAAATAAACTTTCGTCTAAAGCTGCATCATATAGCTCACCATTTAACATTTTTTCTTTTTCAGTTTTATTTTTCATATTGATCTCAATTATAAACTAATTAAATCCTTAATAACTTCACCTGCTATTATTAAACCACAAACACCGGGGACAAAAGAATTGGATGACGGAACAACTTTCCCTTTTGTGTTTTCAACTTTAATTGGTGTTTCTTTTGAATAAACCACTTTTAAATTTTTTATATTTCTTTTTTTAAGCTCTTGACGCATTACTCTGGCTAAGGGGCAGACGGATGTTTTATATATATCAGAAACTTCAAATTTTAAAGGATTAATTTTATTGCCTGTACCCATAGATGAAATTATAGGAATATTATATTTTTGAGCACATTCAACGAGCGCTATTTTTGCTTTAATTGTATCGATGGCGTCAATTATATAGTCATATTTTGAAAAATCGATTTTATCTTGATTTTCCGGTAAGAAAAAAAGATTGTATGCTTCAACATCAATTTCAGGGTTAATATCCAGCATTCTTTTTTTCATAACGTCGACTTTATTTTCTCCAATGGTGGAATTAAGCGCAATTAATTGTCTATTAATATTTGATGTAGAAATTTTGTCATTATCAACTATGTCGATTTTTCCAATGGCGCTTCTGGTGAGCGCTTCAACGCAGTAGCCTCCCACACCGCCTATTCCAAAAACAATAATCTTTTTAGATTTTAGTTTTTTAATGTTTTTTGAACCAAACATTAATTCTAATCTTGAAAAATCAGACATTTTATAATCCTAAAAATTCTCTTGTGTTAATATCTTTGTTGATTTTCAACAGTATTGTTTTTGCTATAAATAATGACAGTAATGAAATTGCTGCGACTACAAAAAATCTTGCTATTATTATCCCAAAAGTTAAAAGATAATCATTATTAACTAAAGGTGCTACTGTCGGTAAATTGAAAATTTGATTGTAGATAAAAAACCAATACCAATGTACAAAAAATAAGCCGAAGCTGTATTTTGCAATAAAATCAAGAGTTTTGTTTGTTTTTTTATGAGATAAGATAAACTCATCGTAATGTTTTAAATATGCAACAGTAAGCATAGTTAAAAATATTTTCGATATTGTATAATTTGAATAATTATATTTATATTGCAAATATATGTCTAATCCACTGAATAGAAGCATAAATATCCATAACAATAATCTTTTATCATAAAATTTGTCAAGAATATCTTTGTTTTTTGAACAATACATTCCAAAAACATATAAAGACAGAAAATGAACAAAATTTGAAAGAATGTATTTGGCATAAACGATATATTTGGCTAAATAACTAAGTCCTAAAGTTGATTCATATTCTGCAACCCCTCTTGGAACAAAAATTGTTATTAAAAATAATATTGGCAGGAGTTTATATAAAATATCTTTTTTCTCAAGTTTGATAAATATCCAAGAGAAAAAGAAAAATATAATTATCATTGGAATAAACCAAGTAGGCACATTGTGAACTCTGCCTATTGATAATAAAACAGGTATTTGAATAATAGGATTTAAGCCCATAAAAGCATTTTTATATGCTAAAGGACAGTATAGACAGAAAAATATCCCCGGAATTGCCGTAATTAAATATGGCATAACAACATTTGTCCATTTCTTTTTCATATAATTTTTAAACTCATATTTATAGGACAAGTGTTGAAATAAAAATCCCGAAATAAAAATAAATAGAGCTGTTCCACCGCATATGATTTCGCAATTTATAATATTGGGAAGGCTTCCTGTTTGTCCAAATTGCATAGTATGTCCCATTATAATTAATAAAATTGCAAGACCGCGAAAAACATTTATATAATTTAGAATTTTGGTTTTTTTGGGTTTTATTTCAATATTTTCATTAGTCATATTTCTTCCATTCTAGCTATAATTCAAGCCATAGCGTTTGATAAGGCGCCATTCTTAAGTGCATTGTTTTATTTTGAAGTGATATATTTACTCTTATATTGTCATCATTGATAAGATTTTTAAGAGTTTTTATGCTGCCTCCGTTTTTTATGATTATATCTGCAGGCAGGTCAAGCTGAGCAACCAATTTTTCTTTTGATAAATTGTGTATAACAAGAATTTTTTTATCTTTGTTTTTTCTTATGTATGCAAAATTGCTTTTTGACTTTGTTTTTAATATATCAAAACTTCCGCTAACCATTACGGGCAAGCTTTTTCTTAGAGCAATTAAGTTTTTAACTTTTTTGTATACTCTTGAATTAAATTCATAATAACCTTTGGTTGAGCCGTAGAATAGTTTTTGAGGTACATCGCCTCTGTGGATATCTCTTGAATCAAAAGCGGATAAAAGCGATTTTTTGTTGCCATTTTCGCCTTGAGCTCTTTTTTGAGCAATTTTTTTGGCATTTTCAAAGTTGTTTGCAACTCCTACTTCATCTCCATAGTATATTATGGGAATTCCGGGCAGTGATAGTAATATTGAAAAAGCCTCTTGTATTCTATCGGGGTCTTTGTCTAAAAAGTTTGCTAATCTGCCTGAAACTCCAAAGCCTTTTCTAAAACTTGCACCTTTTGAAACTAAATCGTCAAATACAATTTCTCGAACTTCAGGGCTTACCATTTCAAGAGTAAGTTCGTCATGTACTCTTAAAAATACACCCCAGGCAGCACTTTGCGGAATTGTCGGAGTATTTTTGTAGGCTTCTGTAAAATATTTTTTATCTTCTGTGATTAAACTTGCCCAAATGGCAGGCATGTATGGAAAATGATATGCAATTTGAGCTTCTGATGTCCTTTTTAATTCTTTTTTCTCGTCTTTTATATTAATTTCAACTGTTCTTTCTTTGCCGAAATAATGCAGAATTTCTTTGGGGAGTTGGCATGCTTCAACCTGAATTACACTTGATGGTGCACTCAGTTGGATATAGTTGCTTAAAAGTTTTATTATCGCATGTGTTTTTGGAAGATTTTCTGCATTTGTTCCTATTTCTTTAGAAAGATACGGAATTGCATCCATTCTGAAAATATCTATTCCTAAATTTGCCCAGTTGGAAATAATATCTAAAACATAATATAATACATTTGGATTTTGCCAGTTTATATCAAGTTGAAAAGGATAAAAAGTGTGATATAAATAATAGTCTTTGTTGTTAATGGTTACTTTTCTCCAGTTGTTTTCAGTATTTTCAGGGAAAATTAACCTTCTTTTTGAAATTTGACCGTTGTCTTCTTTATATTCTATAACCGTTCCAAGTTTTTCATCCTGATACTTTGTATATTGCGGCATTGTATCTCGCCAAATAAAATAATCAAGATATGTTAAATCACCTTGTTCTAATTTTTTAAACCACTCGTGGGTGTCTGAAAAATGGTTTAAAACTAAATCTGCTTTAATTTTAAAACCGCGTTTTTTGGCTTCTTTAACAAAATCTTTAAATTCTGCCATTCCGCCTAAATCTCTTCTTACTGTTTTTGGATTTTTAACGTCAAAACCCATGTCTTTCATTGGGCTGTCTGCAAAAGGAAGCATATAAAGAGTTGTTACCCCTAAATCTTCAAGATAATCAAACATCTTGCTTGTGTCTTTAAAGGTATTTTTCTTATCTTTTTGAACTACGCCGAATTGATCAACATAGAACATATAGATAATTTCGTTTTTATACCAATCAGAGCTTCTTTTGAGATCTTGTTCCAATAATTCTTGCGGTCTGGCTTTTATTGCTCTTTGAGCTAAATTAATAACATTTTCATATATTTCTTCAGAGTCTTCTTTGCCATAAATTTCAATAATTGAGTCTTTAATTTCTTTTTCGATTTTTGAATTTATTCCGTTTTGAACAATTTGCGCATTTTGAACTTGCTCTTTGTTTTCTATAGCCATTGCGGATATAGGATATGACAGAATAAAAGATAAAAGCATTAAAACAGATACTAATTTTTTCATACACTGATTATACATAAAATATAATATTTGAAAATCAGCCCTTAATAATTCTTAATTATCAATGTATATTGAAGCTATGTTATATATTAATCCGCCAAGTTCAGTTGGGTATATGTTTTTAACTTTATTTCTTATTGCGCTGATATTTAATGGAGCATATAGATATATCATTGGATTTTCTTGGGCAATTAATTCTTGATATTTATCATAGATTTCTTTTCTTTTTTTGAAATCTAATTCAAGCGCACCTTTTTTAAATATTTCATCCAGTTCTGTTTCAAATTTATACGGTTTATCGCTTGATTTTAAATCGTTTTGAGTTCTTTTGTTGAACAAATGTAAAGCACCGTTGCTTGTCCATACGTTGTAGCCGGCGTTTGGCTCTAAAATATTAGAAGTAAGAGCAATAATAATACAGTCATAATCAAGTGAATTTAGGGTTTTATTAATTAAGCTGTTAAATTCTATTGCTTTAAAATTGACTTTTATTCCTAATTTTTCGAGGTCCTGTTTAATGGAAACTCCGCTGGCTTCTCTTTGAGTATTGCCTGCGTTTGTTAAAAGTTCAAATTCAACTCTGTTGTTGTCTTTGTCGTATAATTCATTGTTTTTATAATAAAAACCGCTTTTTTGAAGTAATTTTTTAGCGTATTCAAGGTCTTTTTTGTGTCCGGTTGCTATTTTTTCATTTAAAAATAAACTGTTAACCGGTTCGGCCGTATATAGAGGACTCGCTAAGCCGGAAAAAATATTCAAAATTAAGTCTTCTCTATCTATTGCCCAATCTATTGCGCTTCTGAAGTTTTTATCCTGAAACCATTTTTGTTTTTTGGGGTCTACGTAATATTTACCATCTTTATTTTTTCTGTTATTTAAGTTAAATACTATAAAAGTTGTGTTTGTTGTGGGTCCTAAGTTGTATAATTCAAAATCATTGTGTTTTTTTAATTCTCTATATCTGTCCAATAAAGAAGCATTGATTGACAGCATATCAATTGCTCCTGATTCAAACTTTAGTGTTTGATTGTTCATATCGCCTACAATTAACATAACGAGTTTATCAATATAAGGCAGTTTTTCATTTTTTGTGTTAATTAAATAATAATTTGGGTTTTTTTCAAAAACCACTCTTTGAGAGGGCAGGTATTCGCTCAGTTTAAAAGGACCCGAAACAACAAGGTTTTTAGGTTTTATATCTATTCCCTGATAAGTTAGAAAATATTCCTTACCTTTATTTGTGGCTTTTTCAAAGATATGTTTTGGAACAATTGAAGCTGACAAATTTCTTAAAAATGGCGCAAAGGGTTTTGGTGTTGTAAATTTGATTGTGTATTTGTCAATTTTTTCAACTTTTGGCATTAATCCATCAATTGTCATAACATCTTTAGCTGAACCATCGCCAAAGCCTCCGAATATTATTGTATTATATGTAAAATAAACATCATCAGCCGTTATTTCAACGCCGTCAGACCATTTGATGCCTTTTCTTAAGTGAATTATGTAGGTCTTTTTATCCGGTAAAACTTCAAAGCTTTTTGCTAATTTTGGAATAACACTTCCGTCATTAGGATTTGTTTGTGTTAAACCGTCATACATTATTTCTGAAAGCTCTGCGCTTGTTGCATCGTTGGCATTATAAGGATTAAAGGTTTTGGGTTCGCCTAATATGCTTGTTGTAAAGGTTCCGTTAAATTTTCCTACAGGAAGAAGAGTTTGAAGATAATCAATATTGTTTATTGTAATATTTTTATAGCCCGCAACTTTTTTATAGGGGGTTTTGAGCGGTTCTTCGTTTAAGATTGGAGCTTTGTCGTATCCGTAGTCTTTTTTAAAGATAGTCGTAATAAATGTAAAAATTACAATAAATATTAAGATTAAATAAGCAAATTTTTTCATAATATTGATTTTATCATAATTAAATGATATAAAAAGCCTAAGTAGTATTATTTTTCTCATTAATAAAGGACACGATATGAGATTATTGGTTACAGGTTCAACAGGTCTATTGGGTAAGTCGCTTTGTCCTATGTTGGATAAAGAAGGATGGCAATATTGGGCGTGTAATTCTAAAATTTTTGATGTTACAAATACAAAAATGGTTAATGAGATAATGAATAAGATTTCTCTTGATTTTATTATTCATTTAGCAGGTTATACAAACATTGATCAAGCGGAAGATAATCCTAAATTGGCCTATGATGTTAATCAATTAGGTACAAGAAATATTGCAAATATAGCAAAGAAACACAATATCCCTATTCTTTATGTCAGTACAGATAATGTTTTTGACGGTACTTCAACAACTCCTTATAAAACAACCGATGTTACCAATCCGATAAATGTTTACGGAAAATCCAAACTGGCAGGCGAAAGAGAAATAATGAAAGCTACCAAGAAATTTTATATTTTGAGGACATCTTGGTTATACGGCACAGGCGGGTATGTTGATGCTATGTTAACTTTTTCTAATTTTAGAAAAGAGATTTCTGTTGTGGATGACCAAGTGGGCTGTCCTACAAGCTGCGATGAAATATCAAAGAAAATTGTTGAAATAATAAAAGAAAATAAACCCTACGGTATTTATCATATTAGTTCTTCAGGAAGTGCTTCTTGGGCAGATTTTACTAGAAAAATTTTTGAAATAAAGAAAAGAAATGTTGAAGTAAATGTTATAGATAAGAGTGATTTTCCTCGTCCGGCTAAACGTCCTAAGTATTGTGTTTTAGACAGCAGCTATGAGCTTCCTGATTGGAAAAATTCTCTTGAGGAATATTTAACTAAAAACTAGTTTGCCTACATGCTAAAAAATGTTGTATAATGACATATAATATTTTAGGGGGCAAGTATATGCACGCAATTATCTTAGCAGGCGGATCAGGTTCAAGGTTGTGGCCGTTATCACGTGATTTATATCCAAAACAATTGTTGAGATTAAATTTTGGAAAAAGCCTTTTAGAGAGAACTTTTGAACATTTGATGGGTGTAATCGATGTTGATAATATAATTGCCATAACAAGCACAAAACACATAAACGATGTTAGGGTGCAATTAAGTGCATATAATAAAAATATTAGAATTTTAGGTGAACCTGTTTTTAAAAATACAACTCCGGCAATTTCTATTGCAACAAAATATGTCCTTGATTACAAGGGGGATGATATTGTTGTTATTGCCCCATCTGATAATTTAATTGATGATGATTTAGAATTTAGACAAACTATCGAGCAAGCAAAAGAATTGGCTCAAAAAGGCTATATTGTTACTCTGGGGGTAAAGCCTGAGAGTCCGGTAACCGGTTTTGGTTATATTAAAACAGGCAAAAAGGAAAATTCCGGTTATGTCGTAGAATTATTTAAAGAAAAACCGGATTTAGAACAGGCAAAAGAATTTTTAAAAGATTCAACTTATTATTGGAATACGGGTATTTTGGTGTTTAGAGCAAGTGTTTTTATGGAAACATTAAAAAAATATGCCAAAGAAACGTATGAAATAGTACAAAAATTTGATTTTACAAAACAAGATGATATTCCATATATGATTTTTGATACTTTCCCGTCAATTTCAATTGATTATGGTATTTTAGAAAAAGCTGATAATCTTGCAATGGTTGAAATGCAAGCAAAATGGAATGATTTAGGTTCTTGGGATGCTGTTTATAATCTTGGAAAGAAAGATGAAAACGGCAATGTTAAAATAGGGGATATCATTGCAAAGGATTGTAAAGATTCAATGTTTTTCTCTTCTGAAAGATTAATTGCAGGCATTGGTCTAAAAGATTTGGTTGTTGTTGAAACATCTGATGCGATATTAGTATGCGACAGAAATAAAACACAGGATGTTAAACAAATTTTTGAAAAATTAAAAGAAGAAAAAAGTGATTTACATAAAACCCACGCAACGGTATATCGTCCTTGGGGCTATTATACCGTGTTAAATCAAGGCGAGGGATATTTAACTAAAATGATTTGTGTATCTAAAAAAGGGCAATTGAGCCTTCAATCTCATAATTATCGCTCCGAACATTGGATGATTTTATCGGGTACTGCAAGAGTTACTTTAGACAACAAGGTATTTATGTTAAAGGCAGGTTCATCTATAAGTATTCCCGTTAAAGCTGTACATTCGGTTGCAAATCCATATGACACCGAATTAAAGATAATTGAAGTACAAAAAGGTGATAAATTATCTGAAGACGATATTGTAAGATATAAAGATATTTACGGCAGAGTAAAAGCTAAAGATTAATTATTTCTTTTGCTTTTAGTATGATTTCATTTGGTAGATTAGCTAATATTGCAGTATTTAGCGCCATACTTGTTCTTACTGTGCCGCGTTTAATTTTTCTATCTATAATTCCATTTTCAATATCTTGATTTCCTATGACGTAATTTTTAACATTATTGGGATAAATTTGCTCAAGTTTTGTTAATTCTTCATTGTGGGTTGCTATTATTGATTTTGCTTTTATATATTTAATTTCATATTCACAATATGCTCTTGCAATTGCACCGCCTTCTTTTGCATTGGTGCTTTTTGCGGGCTCATCCAATAAAATTAAAGATTTTTTTGTTGCATTATCTATTATGAATTTTAAGTCATTCATTTCAATCATAAAGCTTGAATTTGAATTAATAATGTCATCTGATGCGTTTTGTCTGAAAAATATTTTATCGATTATTGTTAAATCGGCATTTTTGGCAGGTATAAAACAACCAATTTGTGCTAATAGGCAAATTATTGCACAAAGTTTCAGATAGGTTGATTTACCGCTCATATTTGCGCCTGTTAGAATTATTGTTTCTTCGTTTGATAAATTAATATCATTTTTTGTTGTTTCAAAATTAACCTTAATTAAGTTTGGATGAATTGCATCTTTTATAGATATTATTTTTGAATTAAAAGTTGGTCTTACAAGATTGTTTTCTATTGTGCATTTAGCGAATGAATATAATACATCTATATTTGCAATTTCGAAAGTCAAGCACCTTATTGTTTCAACAAAATTTTTGGCATACTGCTTTATTTCATTGAATAATTCATATTCTAATTCGTTAATTTTATATAAAAGATTATTCTTTTCTTGTTCAAATTTTGTTAATTTTTCTGTTGAATATCTTATGCAATTTGATAGGGTTTGCTTTTTGATATATGTGTCGTCAAGAAATTTTTGAGAGTTTATTGGTATTTCAATATAATAGCCAATAATTTTTGAATACGAAATTTTTAATTTATCAATTTTAAATTTATTTTTTTCATTTGTTTCATAATTTTCGATTTCTTCATTAATTTTATTTAATTTTGAGCGAAGGTAATCTAAATTTGAATTGTAGTTTGGGTTAATTATATTGCCTTGTGTTAATTCCGCCGGCGAATTTTCACTTAGGGCGGATTTGATTTTCTTATGAAACTTTAAGGCTTTATTGAGTTTTTCTTCATTTACTTTAAGTAGGTTTGAATTAAAATTTTTGCACAGATTATTTATTTCATCAAGGCAGCAAATGCTGTCAATTATTTGAAACAGCTCTTTTGGGTTAATGGTTGAATTGGAAATTTTAGCACATATTCTTGATAAATCAGAAAAATTAGTCAAAAGTTTTTCAAGCATTATGAGCTTTTCTTTATTGCAAGCTAATTCTTCGACTGCATTTTGTCTTTTTTCTATTAAATTTGTATTTATTAAAGGTTCGTCTAAATATTTTTTTAAAAGTCTTGTTCCCATCGGGGTTCTGGTGTAGTTTAAAAACCATAACAAGCTGCCTTTTTTCTTGAAATTATATTTTGTTCTTTTAAGCTCAAGATTTCTTCTTGTAATTTCATCCATCAAAAGATATTTGTTGATTTCGTATTTTGTAATTTCATTTAACTCAACGAGAAAATTTTTTTGTGTATTTTTGCAATATTTTAAAATAATATCTTCGCTTGAAAGGCTAATATAGTCGTTATTTAGAAAAGTAAGGTTGTATTTTTGTTTTAATAAATTTTCAAAATAATTTTCACTGTTTTTTAAAATCAATATTTCGCTTGGTTCAATTTTTTCAATTTCAAGCATTATTTCTGATTTATCGCCATTGGTTTTATAAAATTGACCGGTTGATACGTCTGCATATGAAATTTCGAAATCATTTTCGTTTTTTACAATTGCCAGAATAAAATTATTTTCATATGTATCTAGAAATTCATTTTCTATTATTGTGCCTTGAGTGTATTTTCGCTCGATTTTTCTGTATATTTCATTGTTTTGCATTTTGTTTTGTGTGCATAGGCAAATTTTTATATTGTTTGATAAAAGTTTTTTAATATAGTTGTTGATGCTTGCTTTTGGCACTCCGGCTTGAATTACTTCATCTAAATCTTTAATTTTTCTTTTGCCGAGATTAACTCCTGTGATTTTTGAAAATAATATTGCATCCTCGCAAATGGTTTCAAAGAAATCTCCAATTTGAAATAATATTATATAGTCCGGATTTTCTTCTTTGAATTTTATGTAATCTTTAAATGCATTATTTGCAATTTTTGTTTTATCAATATCACTTAGTTTTTCTATCATATTTTAATTATATATTAAATATGTTTTAAATTAAAAAAGCCTCTTGTATTTCAAGAGGCTTTTTTAATATTTTATATACAAATTAGAATTGCATATCAGAATCAACTACACCAAACATACCTTCAATTTCTTCTAAAATTGCAGATGGTTTTCTTGCTTGATGTTTTTGAGCTGCTCTTTTCATTGCTTCTTTTTCTTTTTCTTCAGAAGCGTTGATTAGATGGTAATAACCTGTACCTGCCGGTATTAATCTACCGATGATAACGTTTTCTTTAAGACCTCTTAACATGTCTTTTTTACCTTCAACGGCAGCTTCTGTAAGAATTCTGGTTGTTTCTTGGAATGAAGCAGCTGATATAAATGATTCAGTGTTCAATGAAGCTTTTGTGATACCAAGCAATAATGCTTCGTATGTGGCTTCTTGACCATTGTTTGCTCTTGCTTCCGCATTTTGGGCTTCAATTACTTTTAATTCAACTAATTCGCCCGGAAGAAGTTTTGTTGTTCCTGAATCGATTACTTTTACTTTCTTAATCATTTGACGAACAATAACTTCAACGTGTTTATCGGAAATTTCAACGCCTTGTGAACGATATACCCTTTGTACTTCATCTACAAGGTATTGTTGAGCAGCATTTGCGCCTCTTAGTCTGATAACGTCATGTGGATTCATTGGTCCTGATGTAAGAGCATCACCTTTTTTAATTGGTTGTTTATCATTAACAATAACAGTAGCTTCTATAGGATATTTGATTTCAGTTCTTCCGTTTTCATTTTCAATAAACAATCTTGGGATGTCATCTTCATATTCTATTATTGCGATGCCGTCTTCTTCTGCCGCAATTGCAGAATCTTTAGGTTTTCTAGCTTCTAAAAGTTCTTCAACACGCGGAAGACCTTGAACGATATCGCCTGTTTTTTGTCTTTCGAATACCAATGTTGCAAGTAAGTCACCTCTAAGAATTAAAGCTGAATTATCAACTTGCAATAATGCCCCTGGAGAAATTAAGTGTGGACGACCAACTCTTATTACCACTCCTTTAGCATCAACTTTAACAACTTTACCTGAGAACGGAGTTGTTTCTTTTTCAGATATTTTTTGATCAATTGTAACGTATTCGTTAACTTTTACAATCGGTTTTGAAGTTGTTGCAACGCTTTCTTCGTAGTTATCTGAAATAAGAAGCAATCTTCTTAGTTCATTGTCTTTTGAATTAATTGAAGCAATTGAATCGTTAACTGCTAAAACTTGTGTTTTTGTAACAGGTGTTTTTGGTTCAATTACTTGTCCGTTTTCAACTAATAACTCTGTTTGAGTTGAAGAAAGACCACGTGATGAATCTTCTTGTTCACGTCTTACAATTAAAGTTTCAAGTACAACAATTTTTAAATCACCTTTTTTATCAAGTTCAACCATACCTTTTAGGTGTGAAATATAGCCTGACATTGATAATACCAGTGAAGTTCTGGTTAGAACAGCGCCATCAAGGTTTCTAACTCTTGCGCCGTCTTTGAATTGAACTTGGGTAATAGGTACAAGTTCAATTGCTTCATCGGTTGCATCGAATTTAATTGATACTTCTTTTTGTTTTATGTCAAATGTTTGAATAGGACGAATAAGGATTTGGACAGATTTTCCATCTAAAGAGTCATCTTCCAGAGTGTCATCTGTTAATTCTTCATCTAAATCATCCATTTCTAACATATCTGATTCATTTTCAATTATTGTTACAATTGAATCAACTTTTGCTTTAATTTTGCCTGCAACTGTTGTACCTGCTTTAACAACTTCACCTTCTCCAACTTTAAGATCGTTAATTGAATCCAGTGTATGTAATTCACCGGGACGAACTATGATTTCGTGGATAATGTCGTTAAATTCTTTAATTTCAACAATACCGGCTATATGTGTGTAGATATCTTTTACTACTTCGGTACCGGCTTCAACATATGTTCCTGATTCAACAAGTTTTAGAGATGAATCTTTTGAAATTTGATGAATTTCTTCAGGAATAAAGATTAATTGACCAGGATTAATAACAACTTGGTTTTCGTCAACTTCAAGTCCGTTGTATCTTATTTCACCTGAAGATTCAACTTTGCAAGTATCATCAATAAGTTCGGCTATTATCATACCGTTTTCAACTGTTGTATCAACCGGAGATTTAACGATATATTTTTCATTTGTTTCAGGAACTGTCCATAATTGTTCTTTTTTAGTTTGTTCAAATACAGCATTTGATGCCTGAATTGAAGCAATAACAATTGTAAGTTCTTTGCCTGAAACAATTTTTTTGATTTTTTTACCTTCGAAGTTAACTTCTTCAATTTCTAAATTGTCGCCAACTCTAACTTCGCCGCCGTGTTCAGAAATAATCAATGTTTCAGCTAATTTTTCGCCTTTTTTAATTTTTTGACCGTCTTTAACAAGAACTTTTGAGCCGGCAGGAAGAGCATAAACATCTCCGCCCAATACCCAAACGATGCCTTGTTTGTTGGCAATTCTTGAAATATTACCTTGTCTGTCTTTTCTTTCATCTGCGACAAAGTCTTGGAATACAACTTCACCTGAAATATCAGATGTAATATCTTTTAAGGCTTTTTCAGTTAAACGAGAACCATCACCTTTTGAAGCAGGTTCAAATTCTGCAATAGCATCACCTGCTTTAACTGTATCACCTTTTTTAACAAGAACTTTAGCACCTATTGGAACGTGCACTTTTTCGCTTTCGGATTTGCCTTTAATTTCAACATCGGCTTCTTTAATTGCGATTTGTACAATATCCCCATGACGAGTTCTTTGTTCACGAGTTCGAACTTCTGTATTAACAGTACCGTCAATTGTAGCTTTTGCTTGACGAGTTACACCTGAACCTTTAAATACACCACCTGTGTGGAATGTTCTCATTGTCAATTGTGTACCGGGTTCACCGATTGATTGAGCGGCGATAATACCGATTGCTTCACCAATGTCAACAAGTTTTTGAGTTGTCATTGACCAGCCGTAACATTTTTGACAAATTCCGTATTCAAGTTCACAAGTTAAAGTAGAACGTACTTTTACTTCTTTTAAACCTACGGTTTTGATTTTTTCTAAGTCATCTCTGTCTACTGTTGTGTTTTTTGTAACCAATACGTTACCATCAGCATCAACTATATCTTGAGCAACTGTTCTACCTAGTAATCTATCTTCTAATGGAACAATAACATCTTCACCATCTGTGATAGCTGTCAAGTTGATGAATTTTTCAGTATGACAGTCTTCTTCTCTGATGATTACATCTTGAGCTACGTCAACAAGACGTCTTGTTAAGTATCCTGAGTCTGCTGTTTTAAGCGCTGTATCAACAAGACCTTTTCTTGCGCCGTATGATGAAATAACGTATTCTGTACAAGACAGACCTTCTTTAAAGTTTGATTTAATAGGCAAGTCGATGATTTGACCTTGCGCATCAGCCATCAAACCACGCATACCAACCAATTGAGATACTTGAGATAAGTTACCTCTTGCACCTGAGAATGCCATCATATAAACAGGGTTTAATTTGTTAAAGTTTTCAACAACTTTTTCTGTTAATTTTGCTGTTGTTTCGCTCCAAGTGTCGATAACTTTTGTGTATCTTTCAACTTCTGTGATTTCACCTTTTAAATATCTTTTTGTAGAACGTGCAATTTCATCTTGAGCTTCTTGAAGAAGTTCTTTTTTTGCTTTGGGTACATCCAAATCGTGAATTGAAATTGTTGTTCCTGATTTTGTTGCATATTTATAGCCAAGATTTTTTAAGTTATTTGCAAGCTCAGCTGTCTTAGCACCGCCCCATTCAAGATAAACTTGAGATAAAAGCTGGTTTAGAGCTTTCTTATTCATAACTTTATTAATAAACTCTACGTGTTTTTTCTTTTTTGAGTTTTCGAGTTCTAATGTAGTCATTTTTTATTTTTACCTCATTTTGTTTAATTTTAACTAATTTATTAAGAATTTCCTACGATAAAACAGATTTTCTAACAGCTTCGTTGAAGATAATTCTTCCCGGAGTCGTTTCTATTCTGTTATTGTTTTCATCTCTAACAATTACTTTATCGTGAAGCTTCAATACTCCGGTTGCGTGTGCTGCCATAACATCTGTAAAGTCATGGAAGTATCCTTTAATAGGAGCTGAAGGATCCTTAATAATTGTTAAATAGTACATACCAAGTACCATATCTTGTGTAGGTGTGATAATCGGTTTGCCTGTTGCAGGAGCTAATATGTTATTTGTTGCTAACATAAGCATTCTTGCTTCTGCTTGAGCTTCAATTGATAGTGGTACGTGAACAGCCATTTGGTCGCCATCGAAGTCGGCATTGAATGCTGTACATACCAACGGATGAAGTTGAATAGCTCTACCTTCAACTAATACCGGTTCAAATGCTTGAATACCAAGTCTGTGCAGGGTTGGAGCACGGTTTAGCATTACAGGGTGTCCATCTACAACTTCTTCTAAGATATCCCAAACAACGGCTTCGGAGCGTTCAATTTTCTTTTTAGCTGATTTAATGTTTTGAACAAGTCCTCTTTCGATTAATTTGTTAACAACAAATGGTTTAAATAATTCAATAGCCATTTCTTTTGGTAGACCGCATTGATTTAATTGTAATTGCGGACCTACAACGATAACTGAACGACCTGAATAGTCAACACGTTTACCTAATAGGTTTTGTCTGAAACGACCTTGTTTACCTTCGATGATATTTGATAGTGATTTCAAAGGTCTTGAGTTTGGACCAACTACCGTTCTTCCGCGTCTTCCGTTATCGATAAGAGCATCAACCGCTTCTTGAAGCATACGTTTTTCGTTTCTTACGATAATTTCGGGTGCTCCCATTTCCAGTAATCTTAAAAGACGATTATTTCTGTTAATTACACGTCTGTATAAGTCATTTAAGTCTGATGTTGCAAAACGTCCGCCGTCTAGCTGTACCATCGGTCTTAAATCAGGAGGTGTAACAGGCAGCACATCCATAATAAACCATGTTGGTTCGGTTCCTGAATCTATTAATGATTCAACTAATCTTAATCTTTTGATTAATTTAGCTCTTTTTTGAACAGAACCGCCTGCATTTTCAAGTTCTGCTCTGATATCATTTGCCAAATCTTCTAATTTAATTTCAGAAAGTAATTCTTTGATAACTTCAGCGCCGATACCAACTTTTAATTTTGTGTCTTCATTTTCCATAATGAAGTCTTCGTATTCTTCTTCTGTTAAAAGTTGGAATTTTTTAAACGGGCTGTCTGCTCCGTCAACAACGACATAGTTATTGAAATAAATTACTTGTTCAAGGTCTTTTAGGGTCATATCAAGCAATAAACCCAGATATGAAGGAATACCTTTTAAAAACCATATATGTGAAACAGGGGCAGCAAGCTTGATGTGACCCATTCTGTGGCGTCTTACTTTTGAATCTGTAACTTCAACGCCGCAACGTTCACAAATTATACCTTTGTGGCGAACTCTTTTATATTTTCCGCAAAAACATTCCCAGTCCTTTGTAGGCCCAAAGATTTTTTCACAGAACAAGCCGTCACGTTCAGGTTTAAGTGTTCTATAGTTAATTGTTTCGGGTTTTGTAACTTCCCCGTATGACCATTTCAGAATTCTTTCAGGCGAAGCTATTGAAATTCTTATATAATCAAAATAATCAATACTTGTAGACATTTATTCTCCTTTGATTTTATTAATCTTAGTTTAATTAATCTTTAAAGTTCATATTTGTATCTAAAAAGCCGATGTTAAGAAGCTCGGAATCTATATCTGATAATACTCTTTTTGGAGCTGATTTTCTTAAATCATCAGTATCAGACATTAAATCTACTTCTTCTCCGCCTTTTTTAGATACTGCAATATCTAAGCCAATACTTTGAAGTTCGCGAACTAATACCTTGAATGACTCAGGAATACCGGGTCTTGGTATGTTGTCGCCTTTAACAATAGCTTCATAAGCTCTTGATCTACCGTTAACATCATCTGACTTGATTGTTAACATTTCTTGTAGTGTATAAGCTGCGCCATATGCTTCAAGTGCCCAAACTTCCATTTCACCGAATCTTTGACCACCGAATTGCGCTTTACCGCCAAGAGGTTGTTGAGTAACAAGTGAGTATGGACCGGTTGAACGAGCGTGGATTTTATCATCAACCAAGTGAACAAGTTTTAGGATATATGAAATACCAACTGCAATAGGTTCATCAAATGGTTCACCTGTTCTTCCGTCATATAGTGTTACTTTACCATCTTCTCTAACCCAATCAACGCCTTTTTCTTTTATACCTTTAATAAGTTCGGCTTTAGTGTTCATTTCTGATTGGTTAGCTCCGTACATTTCATCAAATAATGGAGATTCATAGTGATTACCTGTTAGATATGCTGCCATACCTAATAAGTGTTCGTATGTTTGACCAACGTTCATACGTGAAGGAACACCCAGAGGATTCAACACGATATCAATCGGAGTTCCGTCAGGTAAAAATGGCATATCTTCTTTTGGTAATATTCTTGAAACGATACCTTTGTTACCATGACGACCTGATAATTTATCACCAACTGATACCTTACGTTTTTGAGCAATATAAACTCTAATAACTGTATTTGCGCCAGGAGGCAGTTCATCGCCTTTTTCTCTGTCGAATACTTTAACGTCGACTACCCTGCCGCCTTCACCGTGTGGAACTCTTAGGGAATTATCTTTAACGTCACGTGCTTTTTCGGCAAAAATTGCTCTCAATAGTTTTTCTTCCGGCGGATGTTCTGATTCGCCTTTTGGAGTGATTTTACCAACAAGAACATCATCTGCATATACTCTTGCACCAATTCTTACAATACCGCGTTCATCCAAGTGTCTTATTGAATCTTCAGAAACATTTGGAATTTCACGAGTTATTTCTTCAGGTCCAAGTTTTGTTTGACGTGCGTCAATTTCTAATTTTTCAATGTGTAATGATGTAAATACATCATCATATACTAATCTTTCATTAATTAAGATAGCATCTTCGTAGTTATAACCTTCCCAAGGCATATATGCTACAAGAACGTTTTTACCCAGTGATAATTCACCCATATTGGTTGAAGCACCATCAGCAATAACGTCGCCTGCTTTAACCATATCACCTTCTTTTACAATCGGTTTTTGGTTAATACAAGTATCTTGGTTAGAACGAACATATTTTAACAGTTGATATTGGTGAATGTTGCCTTCATTGTCTTTGATATGGATTTCTTCACCCATAACTTTTACAACTTCACCATCAACAGTTGAAACTGCAACCATTCCTGAGTCTTTTGCAACACGACCTTCAAGACCTGTACCAACAACCGGTCTTTGAGTAACTAAAAGAGGTACTGCTTGACGTTGCATGTTAGAACCCATCAGAGCACGGTTAGCGTCATCGTGTTCAATGAACGGAATTAAAGATGTTGCAACTGATATAATTTGAATTGGTGAAACACCAACATAGTCAACTTTTGTAGATTCACCCATTGTGAATTCTGAACGATAACGAACAGGAACATATGGGTCTTTGATTTTTCTGTCTTTTGTAAGTTCAATATCAGCAGGAGCTACACGATAGTTTTCATCTTCGTCTGCTGTCAGGTAGTGAACTTCATCTGTTACTTGACCATCTTTAACAACAAAGAATGGTGTTTCAATAAAGCCATAGTCGTTAACTCTAGCGTGAGTTGCAAGTGAGTTAATCAAACCTGCGTTAGGTCCTTCAGGTGTTTCAACAGGACATAAACGACCGTAGTGAGAAGGGTGGATGTCACGAACCGCAAATCCTGCTCTTTCTCTCATTAAACCACCGGGTCCAAGAGCTGAAATACGACGTTTGTGTGTTAATTCAGCTAATGGATTTGTTTGGTCCATAAATTGTGATAATTGTGATGAACCAAAGAATTCTTTCAATGAAGCAACTAATGGCTTTGTATTTAAAAGGTTTAGAGGAGTTAAAGTTTCTGAATCTTGCAGAGTCATTCTTTCTTTAACTATTCTTTCAATTCTTGATAAACCAACTCTGAATTGGTTTTGAAGCAATTCGCCAACTGAGCGGATTCTTCTGTTTCCTAAGTGGTCAATATCATCAAGAGTGCCTTCATCATAAGTTAGGTTGATTAAATATTCAATACCTGCAACAATATCTTGAATTGTAATTGTTCTTTGTGTTTCAGGCAGGTTTAAACCTAATTTTTTATTTAATTTGTAACGGCCAACTTTGCCGATATCATATTTCTTTTCATCAAAGAAACGAGCTTCTAAGATTGAACGACCGCCGGCTGGAGTAGCAGGATCGCCGGGTCTTAATTTTTTATATACTTCTACTAAAGCTTCATCTGTTGTTTGAGCTGTATCTTTATCAAGCGTTTTCTTTAAGAAATCAAAGTGAGTGAACAATGTTTCCATTTCAACAGGGGTAATACCCAGTGCTTTTAATAGAGTTGTAGCTAAAATTTTTCTGTTTTTATCGATTTTTACATAAACAAGGTCATTAGAATCTGTTTCAATTTTTAACCATGCTCCGCGGTTAGGAATTAATGTTGCGTTATATAGACGTTTACCTGTTGGAGAAACTTCTTTTTTATAGTAAATACCGGGAGAACGTACAATTTGAGATACAATAACACGTTCGGCACCGTTTACGATAAAAGTACCTTTATCTGTCATTGTAGGAATATCGCCGATATAAACTTCTTGTTCTTTAATTTCACCGCTGTCACGGTTAACTAAACGCATCATTACACGAAGTTGTTTAGCATAAGTTGCATCGTGTATTCTTGCTTCTTCAATTGTATATTTTGGTTTATCGAATGTATAGTTTGGTAAGAAGTGTAATTCCAGTCTGCCTGTGTAGTCCTTAATGGGGCTGAATGAAAGTAATTCCTCTTTTAAGCCTTCTTTTAAGAATTGCTCGAATGATTTTTTTTGCACTTCAATCAAGTCGGGTAAATCCGCCAGGCGTGTCGCAGGAATGCCTTGAGGAGTAACACGGCGTGCTTTTTCAGTTGTTGTCATCTAAATACCTCTAATATATGTAATTACAATTTAATTCTAAAATAGTGCAAAGTGGCTTTCTTATCCGATTTTTAGCTTTTTATGTCAAAAAAGCTGCTTTTTTGCCATAATGCAACATTTTATTAGACTTTATTAATTATATTGGCTAAATAATAGGGGTCAAGATTTCGGCTTAATAAAATTTTACAAAAGACTTGAAATTTTTAAAAAATCGTGTAAAATACGTAGGCACAAAGATTTAAATCATATTTTTGTATTAGTTTTTTATATTTAAAAAAATAAAAGTGCATTTAATTTTTTCTTATTGAAAATTCGCAACCGCAATATTGTTGGAAATACATATTGTTTTCTTTTGCTATTTGTCTTGAAATTTTAAAACCGTCTTGTTTTTTGAAGTTGTATTCTAAAAATTTAACACCTGTTTGATGTTCGATTATTTTTCCTTGCTCTAAAATAGTATTAAAATTTTTATGAGGCGAAACGCTTAAAGTAGTTGTAAAATATTCAATATTATTTTTTAGTGCAAATTCTGCTGTTTTTTTTAATCTTAAATTAAAACAAACCGCACATCGCTTACCTTTTTCGGGCTCTTTTTCAAGCCCTTTAATGCTGTTGTAAAATTCTTTTATATCATATTTTTCTTCAAAAAAATCAATATTATTTTTTTTGCAATATTGTTCAAGTTCATCTTTTCTTATTTTATATTCTTTGTAAGGAAAAATGTTTGGATTATAAAAAAATACTACAGGCTTGAAGCCATCCAAAAGCAGTTTTTTTATCGGATATGACGCGCAAGGCGCACAACAAGCATGTAGTATTATCTTTTTCATTACTTCAGATTATTACCTTTTATCAATTAGTGCTCTTTTATGAGCAAGATCAATTTTTTGTATTAAATCATCATAAGGAAGAGCGCCCAGATATTGTATTCCTTCGATTTCAATAACGGGTGTTCCATTTATTCCTTTACTTGCTGCTTTATTTATTTCGTTTTCTAATTGAGCATAAGTATCAGGACTGTTTGCATCATAATTTAATTGATTTATATCAAGATTTAAATGTGCTTTTTTAAATTCTTTAATTATTTCATCGGGAGTTGATGGATTATTATAGAAAAGAACATTTGCAGCACCCCAGTATTGACCTTGTTTTTTTGCTGCTATTGCATATCTAGCATATAAACAAGAATTTTCGTGACCTCCCAGAGTTGAACCTATTTTATGATTACAAGACGTATCCAGAGGGAAGTTTATGTCTTGAACAAGGACATTTTTATCTTTTGCTGCTTTATGTAGCATTATGTTTACAATTTTACAGAAAGGGCAATTAAAGTCGCTATAGATGTTTATTTTAACAAGGGCATTTTCTTTTCCTAAAACATTTCCTTTAATTGCATATTTATTTGTTTTTGCTTCATAAAATTCCTTCATTTGTTTTTCTTTTTTGAGTTTTGGTGAAAATACCATTGATTTATCTATAAAGACCAAAGTTCCAATGAAAGCAATTAATACAATTATAAAAAGAATGAAATATTTTTTAGCACCTTTAATGAAATCTATGATTGTGGTTTTAATGTCTTGATAAAATAAACCTTTTGAGTTAGCAGTCAAGGCGATAAAAAAGTTGACAAAATAAACGCAAAAACAAAGTACACAAATTTTGTCTATTTTAAAAATTGATATACCTGCCAAAACCATAGATAAACAAAAAGATATTAAACCTATTGTTGCAATATAGCTTCTTGGGTTTTCAAATACGTCAAAAATTGTGTTTTTGAATTTTTCTTGAATTTTATCAACAAATAATAAAAAGATAAATAATAAATATAAAACAATTCCCCAAAGAGCATTTGGCACTCCAAAAGTTAGCGCATAAGATGTTTGAGCAACTCCATCGCAATCAATTAAATTTGATATCGAACAAAAACTCGGAGCAAAATTGCTTAAGAAGTTTGTTTTATAGAAAATGTAGCTCAATTCAATACTGAGCAGCATTCCTATGATACAGAGAATTAATATTATCCAAAATCTGGTTTTAGAAAGTTTTTTAGTTGCAGATTTGATTTCAGTACTCATGCTAACTCCTATATTCGACAGTATAATAAACAGTTTTAATTCTAGTGTCTTACTACTTTATTATACAGTTTATCCGTTATTTTAATAATAGACAAAAGTATAATAAAATTAAAGCATAAAAAAAAGATGTGTTAACACATCTTTTTATGAATTTATTTTTTTTAGTTTTTCGTATAATTCCTTGGCTTCAGGGGTTAGATTGTTTGGAACTTTTATTTTAATTCTTGCTTCTAAATCTCCTTTTGTTCCGTCTTTTTTGGCTAATCCCATGCCTTTTAGTCTTAGTTTTTTGCCTGAAGAGGTTAAAGGTGGAATTTTAATTTTATATTTACCCGACGGTGCAACAATTTGAGTTTCGCAGCCTAAAACAGCTTCATAAGGCAATATTTCTACATCTTTTATTAAATTTTCGCCATCAATTTCATAGTTTTTATCTTCAATTTTAACTACAAGGTAAACATCGCCTTTTGCACCATAGTTGCCAATTTTACCTTCACCTTTAAGTCTTATTTTTTGACCCTGTTTAACAAATTTCGGTACTTTAAAGGTTAGGTTTTTAGTTATTTTTTCAATGCCTGTTGATGAACAGTTTGAGCAAAAACCTTGTTTTGAACCATGGCAAACTTGGCATGGCTGATAGAATGTAATTGTAATTGATTTTTTTGGGCAATTAATTAAGTCGTCTACATTTAAAATAACATTTTGTATTATATCAAGGTTTTCTTCTTTTTTGGTTTCAGAAGTTCTATTTTGTCTTGAAGTTCTTGAATTTTGAAATTGCGAAAAATCTCCAAAACCAGAAAAACCTCCGCCAAAATTACCGGATGAATATGACCTTGTTTGTCCTTGTTGTTGGCTTAATATATCGCCAAAAATTGCAGAAAAGAAATCAGAAAAGCCGCCTGCTTGTGAGCTGCCTTGTCCAAAGTTTGAAAAATTAAAGCCTTCAAACTCCGGTGGAGGTGTAAAATCTGCACCTTGCTGCCAAGCTGAACCCAATTGATCATATCTTTTCCTTTTGTTGTCATCACCTAAAACTTCATAAGCTTCATTTATATCTTTAAACTTAGCTTGTGCATCGGGTGCTTTGTTAACATCCGGATGATATTTTCTGGCCAGTTTTCTGTATGCTGATTTAATTTCTTGTTGTGAGGCGTTTCTTTGAACACCAAGTATTTCATAATAATCTTTGTATTTCATAATACTATTATCTTATATCTAAAAATTAAAAAACCTTAATTTCTTAATTATTTTTTTATGTTTTAGTTTGTTTCTTTTAAGTTCCACTTGAAATATTTAACAGAGGATTTCTGTTCAACAGGACCGTTTATTATAACCATAAATTCTCTTGTAGGCATATTTGAAACAGTCAGAGGCGGAATTTTTTCAATATATTCATCAGGAATTTTAGTTGAGAGCATTTTTTCTATCGGTGATATTGTTATTGATTTAATAATTTCTTTAGCATCATCAGACATCTTGTTTACAATCTGATTTGTTGTGAAACTGCCTATATTACCCATAATGTTAACCATAGAAGTTGGAATTTTGCCATATACTTTTACAGCACAATATTTAGATAGCATATTAACCCTGCCTTCAAGATATGTGCTCATATTTGTGCCTTGTGTTTTAATATATTGAATATTTATCCAAGAATTATCAATTTTAAATGTTCCTTCTATTGTTTTAAAGTCTCCTGTATTTTGCTTTGTAACGGCAGAAAGAGCCGAGTTTAAGCTAAGTTTTAATATGCTTTGAGATAAAATATTTCCTGCTTGCAGATATCTTTCCAGTTTGGCAAATTGGGATAATTCGCCATCATTAATATTAAATTTAATATATCCTTTTAGGGTTTTTGTGATTAAGCTATAGTTAAATCCTTGAAATTCAACATTTGTAAGAGCACTAAGTTTTCCGCTGGCCGCAATGGAAAATTCCTTTATTTGATTTGAAAGTAATCTTACATTGATTTCTTTTAAAATTGTTTGTGTTTTAATTTTATTGTTTTTTAAATTGATATTAATTGAACCTGAAGCACTTCCGTTAAAAACATTTGCGCTATAGTGTGAAAGATTTAGAATATTGTTTTCCAGACTTCCTTCAAAATATATTGAATTAAATAATATATCCATCATTTCAAGAGCCATTATATTGCCTTTTAAATTTTGGATTTTTATAGGTATAGTGTTTAGTGACTGAGTGTTTTGGTTTAATTTTTCCAATACTGAAAGATTAATATAGTTTGATTGAATATTAAGAAAATCAATGTCTATAAGGTTGTTTTTGTATTTTCCTTCCGCAATTAAATCAAAATCAGAGTCAACTAATCTTCCTTTGATGATGTTGATGTATGCTTTTGAGTTTTTAATGTTTAACAACATATCTTTTATGTTTAAATAATATGGCTTGTAGTTTAGATTGTTGATTGTTAAGTCTGCATTAATATCAGGTTTTTTTATATTTCCCAAAAGCTCTATTTTGCCGGATGCAATCAGAGAGGTGTTGTCTAATTGCGGTAAAATTAAAGAAATTTTTTCCGGTATATTGATTTTAAGATTGTTAAATTCAGGATTTTTGGATAACTTAGAGATTATCCCTTTTATGTCTATAATGTTTTTGTTATCTGAAATTAAGTTAAGATTTTTAATTTCCATTATATCTTTTTTTATTGTTATATTTGTTTTTAATTGAGGAGCTTTGTTTTTGATTATTATGAGTTTGTTATGCTGGGGAATTAGCCCGTTTAATGATAAATTAATTTGGGCTTCTTTAGTTTTGTAGGAATTAATTGCTCCTTGAAAATCAGCTGAGATTTTATCTATATATAGTTTGGATTGTTCGATTAATATGTCGTTTTCATTTATTTTTAGGTTTAATTTTGGAATTATTATTAAGTTGTTTTGGTTTTTGATTTTATTGTTTGATGCAAGTATTTCTATAAAATCAAGTTTATTGTTTTTAGGATTTGCGCTGATTACAACTTCATTTGTCGAGATGTTTGTTTTATAAGGTTTTAAATATATTTTTAGATTTTTTATTGTTGAATTTGTTTCTATTAGGGGATTTTTTAAATTTCCTTTGATTCTGGCCTGAGTTTTAAAAAATCCGTCTTTAAAATCGCAATCTTCTAAATTTTTTAACACGGATGATAAAACAGGCGTTGATTTTAGTATAGTTAAAAGTTGTGCTATGTTTATTAAATCGGAATGCAGTGTTAAATTAAGATTTGTTTTTTCATCAATTAATCCGTCTAAATAAAATTTTGAATTGTTAATGTAGGCATAAGTGTTTAAAATGTTTATTTTATTGTTTGCAAAATTGACATTTGAGTTTATGTCTTTAATTTTAAAACCTGTTTTTTTGTGAACAATTGAGGCATCTTTAATTTTTAAAGTACCATTTGAATTGATAGTTTTAAAATTGCTTTTAATGTATAAATCGGCATTTGCGAAACCGTTTAAAATAATTTCATCATATTTTAAATTAATGTTTAAAATTCTATTGAATGCATTAATAATTACACTTAATTCTTTAAGGTTAATGTCGTTTGAGCTAAGTTTTAATTCAATAAATTTATTTTTTGAAATCGAAGTAACGGATTTGATTTTTATAAATTGATTTTTTATTAAATTAAAATCACAGTTTGAAATTATTTTATCGCCTTTAAATAAGAGTTGAAGATTGTTTTTGGGAATGCGGATATTGTCAATGTTAAATGAATAATCTTTTAAATTTACTTCGCCGTCAATGTTTAATCGCTCATCTAGGGGCGTAATTTTTAAATCAACTCCAATAAATGCCTTAAAATTATATTTGTCTGCATATATTAACGGGTTATAGTTAAGTTTTTCAATAATTTTTCTGTAGCGTTTGATTGTTTTTTGTTTTAGTTTGAAGTTTAAGTTTAAATTAAAGTCTGCTATTTTGTTATTGCCGGCAGCTGAAAATCCTTTTGCTTTTATGTTAAAAGGGCGTTGACCTTTGTTATTAAAATAGGATGATGTCAATTTAACTTCATTTGCTTTCAGATAGAAATTCTTCTTAACATTTTCGTCATATATATTTAAATCGAATTTATCTACAAGTATTTTAATATTTCTTAGTTCAAATTTGGAATTATCATATTTATCTCCCAAAATTTCAGGACTAAAATAATCAAAACAACTATATTTTTTGTTTTTTGTAAAATTTGTGTTGAGAGTAATTTTTTGAGCTTTAATTTTATTTAAGTCGATATAATTGAACAGAAGAGTAATAAGATTTAATTCGATATTAGGTTTGTCAAGAGTTAGAAAATCTTTATTTTTTGAATATTTTAAGCTGATTTTATCTGCTTTTAGTCCAAGGTTAAATTTATAGTTTGGATACATTTTAAAGCCTTCGATATCTAAAATCAGCTTTGTGTTTTTGGTTAAATAATTGTTAACGTAGGCTTCTATTTTGTTTTCATTAATAAAATTGGGAAGCAAAAATAAATATGTTAAATATGTTATTCCGACAATAGTTATAAAAGACAGGAAGAGTAATTTCAAAAAAGCAAAAAAGGGAGCGCGATTAACACTCCTTTTGTATTTAATTTCAGATAAAACGGATTTAATTTTCTTTATTGTATTTTTTTTATAATAGATTATCATTTTAAATTTCTACTATTGAAATGCTTTGAACTCCTGCATTTCTGGCGTTATCCATTAATCTTACAACGCTTTCATGGTTAGATTCGCCGCTTGCTTGAATCAACAGACCGTCAGGTTTGTTTTTTGACTCTTCTTTAATTGCGCTAAGCAAGTTTGCTTCTTGAATTTCAGAACCGTTTAACAAATATTTGTTATCGGGAGTAACTGTTATTTCAAGAATTTTATTATCTTTTTGAACCTGATTTTCTTCAACATATTCTGGAACCGCCAATGATAGACCTTGTTGGTCTAAAATTGGTGCTATAACCATCATCAAGATTAAAAGAACAAGAAAAATATCAGTTAAAGGAGTTATGTTTATTTCGTTAAAGGTTTGTCTTTTCATTATTCTTCTCCAAGTTCTGCTTTTTCTTTTAAATCTCTTTGTTGTTTTTTGCTTAGCGGTTCACCTGCTACAACAAGTTTTTCAAAACCTGCATTTTGAGCTGCTTTCATTACTTTCATTATTTCAGAACTTTTTGTTTCTTTGTCTGCTCTAACTACAACCTCTTTTTTTTCTAGTGTTGAGATTATATTGTTAAAAGAGTTTTCTATATCATCAGGTGAAACTTTTGTTTCGTTGACATAAAAAGATCCGTCTTTAGTAATTGAAACAGTTGCTTTTTCGTTTTCAATAGATAATCCTGAATTAATTTCCGGCATTTTTATGTTATTGTCTACCGATTGAAAACTTGGTGCAATTACCATCATAATTATCAATAAAACAAGAAAAATATCTGTTAAAGGCGTGATGTTTATCTCGTTAAATGTCTTTTTTTTGCCATCGTCTTGTGTACTGCTAAAATTCATTTTGTCCTCAACTATAGAGCAATTGAATTGTTTTGATCAACCGCTACTTCTTCATCTGAATCTATAAAGCTTAAAAATACAAGTTTAATTAATTTAAAGTCTGATTCAAAACGTGCAACAACTGTTTGAAAATAGTTAAATAAAACAACTGCGACAATCGCAACACCAAGACCAAGTGCTGTTGCAATAAGGGCTGAAGCAATACCTGTTGCAACAGCTGCTGATTGATTGCCTTGTGTTGCTAAGTCTTGGAAAGTGTATAAAATTCTGACAACTGTACCAAACAAGCCAAGGAATGGCGCAACACCGCCTATAGTACCTAAAATTGTTAAGTGGCGTTCCAGTTTTCTTGTGGCTAATGATGAAGAAATATCATAGGCTCTTGAAAAACCTGCTTTTTGTTCTGTATAAATTCTTAGTGCTTCATCTACCATTTCAGATATAATTCCGCCAAGTTGAACAGAAATTCTTTGTGCTGCGCCAATGTTATTTTTAACCAGCGCTTTTTGCAGGCTTGGAATAAATTCTGAAATATTTCTTTCATTTTTCTTATAGTACATGATTCTATTTATTGCAACATATACAACTAAAATAGAGCATATAAAGATTGGGGTTAAGACTGCCCAATCTTGTGCTATTGCTGTTAACATTAAATCCATTTTTTTATCCTCATTTATCTATTTTACTATCTTAGAACACTGTTTAATACATTGTAATCAAATGTGAACTCAATCGGCACTGATTGTCCTTTAAATTCAGGCGGCAGAGGTCTAAATGGTGCTGTTAATTCTATTGCACTCATTGCAGCTCTGTCTGCAAGTGGAACTCCTGACGATTTTGTAATTTTTTTAGATAATAATCTACCGTCTCTGCCGATTGTAAATGTTATTACAACACGTTTTGAGCTGTCTCCTTTTGGAGGTGACCAGTTTCTTTTTATTCTTTGTTCGAGATCTCTCATATATGGACCCCAATTTGGCTGTCTTATGGCATCAATACCGGGTGCACCGTTTGGATTTCCGGGGCTGGGATTGCCTCCTGAACCATATCCGCCTGAGGAGCCTCTTGAGGCATATCTTGAGCCTGAGCTTCCTGATGAACCTTTTGATGAGCCTCCTGATGAGCCTCCTGAACTAAATTTTGGTGCAGGTGCTCCACTTCTTGAACCTCCTGATGAGCCGCCGGATGAACCGCCCGGAGAGCCTTTTGGTTTATATGTTGAGCCGACAGGAGCAGAGCTTTTTGGCGCCGCTATTGTAAAAGGACTCTTTGGAGCAGTTGCAATTTTAGGCGCTGTCGGTTTTACAACATTGCTTGGTTTGTATGTTGGTTTTATTGACGGTTTAATTGCCGCGGGTTTTGATAATGTTGGTTTATTAACAGGTTTTGACTGTGCTACAACCGGTTTTGATACCGGTGCAGGTTTGGTTTTTTGAGGTTGTTTTTGTACAACCGTTTTCTTTGGAGCAGCGGGTTTTGTTTGAGCTTTTGCTTGTTTTGCGGGCTTAGAAGCCATAGGGCTCGGTTCTGATACTGCTCTTTTTGGGTCGTGTTTTCCTCCGGCCCTTGAATCTCTGTCAGACCTGATTTTTGTATTTTTGTTTATTGGTGGTTTTGATTCATTTTGCACTAATTTAAATTCAACGTCCCTGTTCGGAAGTTCAGGTTTAGGAAGATGCGGAAAAACTAATCCGTATAATGCACTAAAAATCATTAATAACAGCGCAATTAAAACGTGTGTTGCAATTGAAATTAATATACCGTTTACAGGTTTTAGCTCATCAACATCATTAAATAAATTTGGTAATCTTTTTGTTACTGTTGTTTCATCTTCTGTTATTGAATTTTGTATATCGAATCTGTTTCTAATTTGTGCCATAATTTTATTTTCCAGGATAAATTATCATTTATAAATGAGTTTTATAAATTACCCACAAGAGCTAATTTATTGAGCTGTTAGTGTTATAGGTTGATTAAATAAAATATTTATATCGCTGTTTGCGGGTATTCTTATTTCCTCTCCTTTGTCTGCTGTTCTTTTGATAAGACCCATAGTGCCGCCTATTGCTGCTCCATATAGGGCACCTTGACCTACATCACCTCTGATTGCACCTGCTACAACTCCTGCAATTGCTCCTGAAGCAGTTCCTACTGCTGTATCTTTAGCATATTCTTTTGCGCTATCCAGTGTGGTTCCGCCTCTTAATATTCCCGAACCGTCATTTGTTGCAATAACGGCATTTATAGGAATTATGTTGTTGTATGGTGTTCTTATGGTTGTAAATTTAACTAACATTTTTGCATTTCTGTTCCCGTATCCGGCTTTGTTTGTTTGAACAATATTGCCTGTTATTGTGCTGCCTGAAGGAGCAATTAATTTGTTATTATATTTAAAATCAGTCGGCAGCACAAGATTAATTGTTTGTCCTGCTACAGCTGACAATGAATTAATTTCATTTGATAAAACGGCGCTGCATGTAATTCCTGCAGGTACAAAAAGAGCATATCCCTGCAGATTGGAGGAGTTATCTTTCATATCTGATGAGGTGTAATTATAGTTAGTTGCGCCATATATAGGACATAGCGTAATAATAAATGATAAAATAATTGCTGTTAATGTTTTTTTAACCATATACTCCTCGCCAAAACAGCTATAGTTATTTTATCACATCAAAATTATTTTTGACAAATTTTTTTTAAATGTAAAAATCTTCATCGAGTTCTACAAAAGTTGAGTCCCTTGCGTCAACTCTTACATGTTGACCAAATTCATACTCTCCGCTTGGTACATATTGCAGTGTGCCGCCCCATATATTTCCGTACACTTTTCTCGGGTGGATTGTTGTATTGTATGAGGCCGGATTTGTGAGCGTTCCTCCTAAAACATCACTGTTGGAAAAAATAATTCTTCCTTTAAGCTGTCTTTTTTCTCCGTTTTTTTTAACAAGGGAATCGATGTTTATACTCAGCGCCGCATTAACTCCTAAAACCGGCATTTTTAACATGCTTACATATCCGAGAAAAATATCACCTTTTTCAATAGCCTTATCTTCTAATATCCAAACATCTGCCGGCGCAATAAAATAAACTCTGGAGCCTTCTTCAAGATTTTTAGTTGTAAGAGGTACTTTTGTGTATACTTTAATTAAAGTTCCTTTTTTTAAACAAGGCGTGTATGCAAAACAATACAAACTTGTTACAAAAATTGACAGTATTATTAAAATTGTTAAATAAATTTTTTTTGCCATAATTCAATGTTAATGTATTTTTTTATAATTTCAACCTTACAATTATATGAATTTTTAAATAATTTTTAGCAAATTATTGCAAAAAAAACTATAATCTAAATATGTTAAGAAAATTACTTACAATCAAAAAAGAATATTATATATCTGCAGCATTGGTTTTATTTTTAATTTTTATTGCTGTTCTGATAAAAAATTTTATTTCTGTCGATAATTTAGAAAGAATTTTTGAAAAAAATACAGGCTTAAAGATAGAAACAGAAAAATCAGATATTTCATTTAACCCAAAATTAGATATAACATATAAAGCAAATTGTATAAATATTTATAATTTAAATCGTTCAACCAAGTTTGTGACCATAAAAAATCCAAATATAACAATTAAACCTTTTGGTCTTTTGGTAAAAAAAATAAATATAAAAGATTTGACGGTTGAAGAAATTGCAATAAATATATCGAGAAATAAAGAAGGGGAAATCGATTTATTAAGTGCGCTTAAAATAAAAGATTTTGATAAGTTAAAAAATTCCGATTTTGATTTAACCAGATTGGTTTCAAAAATTAATAATATTAATCTTACATTTTTTGATGAATATAAGATTAAAAGTAATATAAAATTATGTTTGTCTAACACAGATGTTGATATATCAAAAAAACAAAAGATTTTTAAACTTTCGCAAAAAGGAAAAATAACCACACTAATTAATTCAAAAGAGCAAGTTGCAAATTTAAGCGTGGATATTAATTCAAAATATCCTTTTAAAAATTCAAAAGATGTCAATTTGAATATTAACTTAAACGACGTTAATCTTTATATATTTAATGATGTTGTAAAAAAATATATATCAAAAGATATTTATAGCTTTAACGGCGGTTTAGATTTGAATATCAGTTCAAATAAAGACGATGATTATAATAAAATTTTTCAAATTAAAATTAACAAACCCAGCTTTGTATTAAGTAATAATAAAATAATTGCCCCATATCAGCATTTTATAGCTAATTCGAAGTTTAAAATCGAAAACAATATATTGGAATTTTCTGATTTTAATATTGTATCTGATGAGCTTAGTGTTAAAGCAAAAGGTAAAGTTGAAAAAGTATTTTCTAAAAATCCTAAGCCCGATATAAATATAGTTTTAAATAATACGCAATTAAACAGATTTTTATATTTTTTGCCTGATAATTTAATATATTTTAACCCTAAAGGCATTCCAACATTAAAAAAATCTAATTTCCACGCAATTTTAAGCGGAAATATGACACTGAAGAGTTTTTTGCCTGTTGATATTGTCGGAAATCTTAAGGCTGAAAATGTCCATATACCAAATTATCCAAAGTCATATATTCAAAATGATGTGAATGTTATTTTTATGAAAGATAAAATGAGAGTTTACACAAGAGTATACACTCCTCAAAATGAATATGTAATTGTGGATGGGATATCTAATCTTGACGATTCTTTATATGGAAAATATTCAGTTAAGTCTACAAAAAATATTGATTTAGCATTTGCAAAACTTTATCTTGTGCCGGTTCAACAGATAATTGGTTTTAATATTGGTCCTGTTCCTATTATGGATATATCCGGTTACGGAAATATTGATATTAAAACACAAGGAACAATTAAGGATGCTCAGATTTTTGGCAATTTTGAAGCCAGAAATGCATCAGCAAAGATTGACGGACTTGCAGCGAAGTTGACAAATGGAGATTGCAAGCTTGTTTTCAGCGACAGAGATTTGATTTTTAAAGAAATTAAAGGGAAGATGGATGGTGCTGATTTTCTTTTGTCCGGAAAAGGCAACACAAAAGGTGAAGTAGATTTAAACACGAAAATTACAAATGCAAAGACAAGCAGTATTATAAAGATATTTAGCAATAGTCTTGTTTCGAAGCCTTATCTGCCGTTAGTTAAGCAAATTGCTGCTACAAGCGGAATAATGAGTGCTAATATTAATCTTAAAGGTAAAATTGATGATTATGAAAATAAAGAATTTATAAATTCTTTAGCTTTGAGTGGAAATTTAGTTCTGAAAAATAACAAAATTATTTTAAAGAACGGTTTGGGCGCAAAAAATGTCAGTGGTTCTCTTGCTTTTGGCTCAAGCCAGTCTGCTATTTTTGAGTTGTTTATTAATAATTCAAAATTTAATCTGCAATTTAGCTCAAATACATCTTTGGATAAAATCAAAAAAGATGGAATTATTGAATTTAAAAGTAATATTATATCTAATAAAATTTCATTTAAAGATGTTTTAAACGAAGCTAAGAATGCTGTCTTTTTAAATAAATCTTTTCATAAATTAATCTCAAATCTTTCTGAAATTAATTTTTATTCAAAAATGAATCTTAATTCGAGCGGTTTAATTGATATCAACAATATTAATTTTGATAATATTAAAAACAATGGCTATATTATCGGTTTAAACAGCCAAGAAAACAGAAATATTTTATTTAATTCAGGATTAATTAAAATAAAAGAAAATAAATTAATTTTTGAAAATTTTGATGCTGTTATTGCTCAAGGCAGTGTAAAAATAAAAGGCTATATAGATAATATTATGTCTAAAACACCAAAAGGTGATTTGGTCGTTTATTTGAATAATATAAATCTCAAAAAATTAAATCAAATTATTCCAAAGATAAAGGTAAATTCGAGCAAACTAAAATCAGGCAAAATTATTTTAAAAAACGATGATTTAAAATTAAATTCGCTGAATATTGATTATGAATCTATGCCTGTATTTATTAATGCTCAAATAAAAGACATTTTTAACAAAAAAGAATTAAATGCTAATTTTTCTACTATCGCAAATGAAATAACCTGTGATAATATAATTAATCCTTATTTAACCTATCCTGTTAAAATTTCAGGAGAAGTTCCCGTAAAAGGAAGCTTCAGGGGTGATATGAATGATTATCAAATTGATTTTTCGGCTAAAATTCCAAGAAACTCGGATATTTCATTCAGCGGTGCAAACCTTGGAGATATTAACCATGATAGAGAGATTGCAGGAAAAATTGCAGTAAATCAAAATATTGCTTCTATTAGGAATTTGAGATTAATTAAATATATTAAAAACCAAAATGGTAAAATAAACCCTATTACCGCTCTAAGAGTTAACGGGGAAGCAATTTCAAAAAATAATGATATATATTATAACAACCTAAGAATTTCAACTTCTGCACCAATTAATGTTAGAATTTTGAATTTGGTGTTTAAGAAGTCTTTGTTAAAGCAGGGAAATTTTGAATGTGATATTAGTTTAAACGGTAATTCAAAAGAGCCAAAAGTTACAGGCAGAGCAAACTTGCAAGATTTGGATATTCCTTTGTATGATACACAGATTAATAACATCAAGGTAAATATTTCTAATGATTTTATTGATTCAAATATAAATGCAAAGAACAAAGAAAGTGATTTGACTTTAAATGTTAGAGCACAAAATAAATTTGATCCGCCGTATATTATTAATAATGTTGATATAGTTTCTCAAAAAATTGATATTGCAGACTTATTAAATAATTTAATGGTTCCATCTCAAAAAACGGATATTAATAAAAAACAAGAGTTATTGATAAAACCGGAAGATATTGTTATTAAAGACGGAAGTTTTAATATCAGAGATGTTGTATATGGAAAAATTAATGCACAAAATTTAAAGGGTGATTTTAATTACTACGATAATGAGTTTCATTTAAAAAATATTGTTTTAGATATTGCAAACGGCTCAATTTCTGCTAAGGGCAGATATGGAATGAATACTTCAAAAATAGCTCTTAGGGCTGATATGAACGGTTGCGATGCAAATACTTTGGCTAAGCAATTTTTAAATTTAGAAAATCAAATATTTGGTAAAATGAACGGGTCAATTGTTCTAAGTGCAAAGAATATAAATACGCCCGATAATATCAAAAACGTTAAATCGGAAGTTGAATTTTCAATCAATAAAGGTAAAATGCCAAAATTGGGTTCTTTGGAATATTTATTGAGAGCAGGAAATTTATTTAAAAACGGACTTTTAGGTTTTTCATTGAATAATTTAATTGAAGTCTTAACTCCCTACAAAACAGGCGAGTTTGAACACATCAACGGACAATTAAGCATAAATAGCGGCGAAATTAAAAATCTTCAAATATATTCTCAAGGTAAAAATCTTAGCATGTACTTAGACGGATATTACAGTATATTGGAGAATTATGCTGACATAAGAATTTATGGAAAATTATCTCAAAATATTTCAAATGCGCTTGGAAAAGTTGGAAATGTGTCTATAAATCAGCTTATAGGAAATTTATCAGGAAGCAAAGACAAAAATAGAAGCGCTGAAACTATAGAAAAGTTAAGAAAAATACCTTCTATAGAAATAGAAAATCCAGAACCCAGATATTTTAGAGCTAAGGTTCAAGGGGATATTAATAAGGATAATTACATTAAAAGTTTCAATTGGGATCTTCCGTAGTCGAAAGATGAAATATGGCAAAAAGAAATTTTTACATGTTTTTTAGAAATATTAAACTTGGTAATGAGAGGAAAATATGAGAGTAGCGCCTATTAATTTGTTTAGCGGAAAAGCTGTTAAAAAAAATTCGCCTGTACAAAAAAACAATTTTGTTTCAAGCTCAATAAAGTCAAATATTGATTTTCAAAAAGTGCCTTTAAGCACCCTAAGAGCATTTTCAAATATTGCTTTTAAGGGCAGTGAACCTGTTTTGCATGATGAGTTGGTTAGGTATATAGCAGCCTCAAAATCTCCATTGCTTGATGTAGGTGATAATTATAATTATAATACTTTTTTCCATGACAATGATTCATACATTGTACAAAAATTACAAGATGAAAATCCGCAGCCTGAAGTTGCAGAAATTGCAATGTCAATGAAAAATGTATACGGAAGAACTCCTCTTTTTGGATATGGTGCAGAAGGACTTAAAGCAATTGCAAAAGTTTTGGGACCCCAAAAAGCTCCTGAAGTAATTGAAACAGGTTTGTTTGTTCAAGATATAGATGGAAGAACTCCTTTGTTTAATTATGATTCATATGCACTTAAGCAATTAGCACAAATTTTAGGACCCGAAAAAGCTCCTGAAGTAATTGAAAAAGGGATGTTTGTTAGAAAAAATGACGGCGAAACCCCCATGTTTTCTTCTTGGTATAATTTTAATGAATATAGTGCTTTGAATGAAATTATGGGACCGGAGAAGTTTTTTGATTTTGTTAAAAAGAGCATGACAATTCAGGATAATAACGGTAAAACCGTATTGTTTGATTATTATTACGGAAGGCTTTCTTCCTTAGCGGAAGTATTGGGATCAGAAAAATTATCCGAAGCAATTAAAAATGGTATTTATATTCAAGACAATGAAGGAAAAACTCCGATATTTGAATATGATTCTAAACAGCTTGGTGCATTAGCTCAGATTTTAGGTGAGCAAAAAACTTCTGAAATATTGGAAAAAGGAATGTTAACTCAAGATAATAAAGGAAGAACTCCTTTGTTTAATTATGGTTCTTATGAAATTTATACAACTGCTCAAATTTTAGGCACTCAAAAAGCCTCAGAAATGTTGGAAAAAGGATTATTTGTTCAAGATAGCGAAGGTAGAACTCCTTTGTTTAGTTATAATTCTCATCAAATTTATACAGTAGCTCAAATTTTAGGACCTCAAAAGGCTCAAGAAGTATTTGAAAAAGCCTTGACTGTCCAAGATAAAGAAGGGAAAACTCCATTGTTTATGTATGGAGCAAATGAGCTGAAAGAATTAGCGGAAATTTTCGGAGTAGAAAAAACTTCTGAAATATTAGAAAAAGGATTGTCTACTCAAGATAATGAAGGCACAACTCCTTTGTTTCAATATGATTATTATAAATTTAATGCACTGGTTGACATTTTAGGAGTAGAAAATGCTTCAAAAATAATTGAAAAGGGAATGTCAGTACAAGATAATGAAGGCAGAACTCCTTTGTTTTATTATAATTCTGATAAGCTTAAAGGACTTAGTAAAAGTCTAGGCCACAAAAATGCTTCCGGAATAATCGGAAAAGGTATGCTTGTACAAGATATAGACGGCAGAACTCCTTTATTTGATTATATAAGCAGTCAAATAAGTGACTTGGTTGAAATTTTGGGGTCTAAAAATATTTCTGAATTATTAAAAGTGCAAATGAACATTAAAGACATAAACGGCAGAACGCCTCTGTTTTATTATAACTATGCTAATTTATATGTTATGACGCAAATTTTAGGTGTTAAAGAGGCCTCTGAAATAATTGAAGAAGGACTAAACGTTAAAGATAATAACGGCAGAACACCTTTGTTTTATTATGGGGCTGATGAGTTAAGCAGATTAACTAAAATTTTCGGTTTTGAAAAAGCTTCTGAAATAATTAAAAAAGGGATGTCTGTTAAAGATGTTGATGGTAAAACGCCTGTTGATTGTTATTCTTATGATACATTAAGAAAATTAAATGAAATTATTGGTTAGTATAAAAAATCTCCCTTGTTGGGAGATTTTTTATTTGCCGATGGCCGGAGTCGAACCGGCACGTGGGGTGAACCACGCCAGATTTTGAGTCTGGTGCGTCTACCAATTTCGCCACATCGGCATATTTAATTGTCATATTTGCTTCTGTTGCGAAATTGCTACAGAACATCAACAAAGGAATTATATAACAAACAAATTATTTTTCCAACTCTTGTTTTAATAATTTGTTTAATAATTGCGGATTTGCTCTGCCTTTTGTTTCTTTCATTATTTGACCTACAAAGAAACCGAATAATTTATCCTTACCGCCTTTATATGCTGCAACTTGTTCAGGATTATTGTTAATAATTTTTTGAACAATAGGCAGGATAGAATTTTCATCTGAAATGACAGATAAACCTTTTTGCTCAACAAGCTCTTGAGCGTCTTTTCCGGTTTTTAAAATGTCTATTATTAAACTTTTTGCAATGTTATTTGAAATTGTACCTTTTTTCAATAAATCTAACAATTTTGCAAAATTTTCAACCTTTAATTTTGAATCTTCTATTGAGATTTTTTCTTCTTTTAAGAATGCTGCAACTTCGCCCATTAAGAAGTTTGAAGCTGTTTTGGCATCCACATTTGCTTTAAGCAGTTCATCAAAATATTTTGCCATCTCAATTTGGTTAACTATAACGCTTGCATCATATTCACTCAAGCCTGCTTTTTGATATCTTTCCATTTTTTCGTTTGGAAGTTCCGGCATTTTGCTTTTGATTTCTTCAATCCATTCTTTTGAAATTTCAAGCGGCATTAAATCAGGTTCCGGAAAATAACGATAATCATGAGCATCTTCTTTTCCTCTCATTGATGAGGTGATGCCTTCATTATCATCCCACAGTCTGGTTTCTTGAACGACTTCTCCGCCGTCTTCTAAGATTTCCGCTTGACGAATAAATTCATATTCTAGGGCTCTTACTAATGAACGAAAACTGTTTACATTCTTAATTTCGGCACGAGTTCCAAATTCTTTTTGTCCTATTGGACGAATTGAAATATTTGCGTCTGCTCTCATAGAGCCTTCTTCTAGATTTCCGTCACAAACACCGATATATTTTAGAATATTTCTTAAAGTTTCAACGTATTCTCTTGCTTCTTCAGGGCTTCTCATATCAGGTTCTGATACGATTTCTAACAGCGGAGTTCCTGCTCTGTTTAAATCTACTAAAGAATAGCTTGAACCATGAAGTCCTGCAGCTCCTGCGTGAACTAATTTTCCGGCATCTTCTTCAAGATGAGCTCTTGTAATTCCGATTTTTTTGTTTGAAATTTGTACCCATCCGCCAAGACAAATTGGTTCATCATATTGTGAAATTTGATAACCTTTTGGAAGATCCGGATAAAAATATTGTTTTCTGTCAAATTTACAGCGATTTGGTATGGTTGAATGCAGTGCCAAACCTGTTAATATACCCATATTAACGCATTCTTTATTTAAAACAGGTAAAACTCCGGGCAGACCAAGTGTGATTGTTCCTGTTTCAGTATTGGGGTCTTTACCAAATTCGCAGCCTTCACGTCCAAAAATTTTACTGTTGGTTTTAAGTTGAGCATGGACTTCAAGACCTATAACCATTTCATATTTATCTTTATAAGTTGATGTTTGTGACATTTTATCTCCTTGGAATTTTGACTTTGATATAATTTTATCATAAATATATTTATTGGATTTATTTATTCTTAATATTTTTTAAAGCCTTGAGCAATTTTTTATATAAAAATGTTTTTTATATTATGTGAGGTATAATAGGGAAATGTTATGCAACAATATCCGCTAAATTCTGTTTCTCAAAGTTCGACTCAAGTTCCTAATCAAGGACCGAATGCAGTCAGTATAAATATTTATTCACCTCAAGCATACGGACAAGGGGCGGCTTGTGCTGCAAATCCAATTCAAAGTCAGGGATATTATCCGATGTATGGTCAAAATATTAATCCAAATTTGCCTTTGTATCCTGCAAATTATAATAATATGTTTAACCAAAATGCAACTTTACCAAACAGTAATTCTCTGAACTCTCAAAATCCAACAAATTTAGTCGGCAAAACTCCAAATAATGAAACAGAAAAAACGAATGAAGACAATAAAAAAGATGAAGAAACAAAGACAATTGTTCCTTTGACGGATGATTATATTAAATCTTTGGAAAATTATTTAAATGATTCAAATCCTAAAGTTCGTTTAATTGCCGCCAAAGATGTTATGCAAAGATTTAAAGAAGATGAAAATCGAAAAGACAATCCAAGCTTAATTCCGTTGTTAAATAAAATTCTAAAAGATCCGTCTTCAACGGTTAGATTTTTAGGTTTAGTAACAATGCAATTAGGATATAGTGTTGGTAATGACGAAACAGTTCAAATTTTGAAACAATTACAAAGTGAAAATAAAGATAAAACAGGTGAAGAACAGTCATTAATTTCAGAAATACTTTTGAAAATGTCCGCACCTGATTCGATAGAAGTAAAACAAGGTAAATAAAAATGACAATAATATCAAAAACAGCAGGTGGTTTAAGTTTGTTCTCTTGTTTAAGAGATATGCACAAGACTGCTGTTTTAGCTTCTAACAATGAATATGCAAAATCCTCAGCAGATACTTTTATTGAGACTTCACTGGGTTCGCAAAAATCTGAAAGAGTTTCATATAAAGATGCTCAAAGAAAAAATTGGTTACTAAAAAACAACTTTATGGGCAGTATAAATGAAACATACGGTCGAATAAAAGGCTATTGTAAAGGTCTTGTTTCTGCAGGTGCCCGTTATGTTCCTAATTTTGTATTTAGCCTAGGTGCGATTTTATCTAAAAATAAAGTTGTTTCTACGGTTTCCACTGTTGCATTGGCGCTAGTGGAAGGATGGGATTTTATTAAAAATTCTTCGGGCATATTTGAAAGGACAGATTATTTAAAGTAAGATGATTTTAAAAAATGTTAAGAAAAGTAAAATTGATAGCAATTTATTAAATTCACATGTGTTGTAAGGTACGTGTGGAGATTACACAAAAAGGAGAACTAGATGATTCAACCCACAAATGCTCAACAATTATACCCGCAAGCGGGGGGAGCAAACGCAGTAAGCATTAACATATATAATCCGACGGCTTATGGTTCAACACCTCAAACAGGTGCTCAAACTGCTCCATATAATTATCAAAATTCATTATATCAAATACCTCAAACATCAGCATATCAACAACAGGCAATGCCGGATGCATATCAACAATACATGCCGATGCAAAATCCTGTAGCACAACAACCTGTTGCACAACCGATACAAGCTGATATGACACAAAATTTAGTGGCTCCGGCTCCTCAAGCAATGCCTGAAAGTGTTATGAGCCAACCTCAAGCAGCTCTGACTGCTCAACAAATACAACCTCAAGGACAAACTCAAGAGCAAGTTCAACAAGCTCAACCTCAAGTTGAAACTGCAGCCCCTCAAGAGGTTCCTGCAACAATTAATACAGATGAATTGGTTCAACAATTAAAAGATGCAGATGCTGATAAAAAAGCAGATGCAATTAACAAGATAGCTTCTTATGCTCAAGATGATCCAAAGGTTGCGCTACAAGTTGTTTCTGAACCAATCATGAATGCTTTGGTTGATGTAATTAAAGAAGATACAAGCAATCTTGAAGGCCCGACAGATAAACAAATTGCTGTTGCGGAAAAAATAACAAAAGGCGAAAAATTAACACCTGAAGAAGAGGCTTTATCTGAACAATTATCTCCAAGAGATAAAGCAAATAAAAACAGAATCTTTGCTTTATACACATTAGCAATGATTCAAAAACTTCAAAGAGATGAATTAAATCAATATATCGAAACTCAAAAAGCAAACGGTGAGCAGCCAATTGCACCGTTAGGCTTAAATGATTTAGTTGGATTTAACGAAATCGTTAATGTAATCAACAATGATTCTAGACCTGAAGTTAAGGTTGCTGCAATTCAAGCTCTACAATATGTTGCTGAACCTCAAGATGCGGAAAATGTAAAACAAATTTTGGCCGAATCTTTAAAATCAAACGATGAAGCTATAAAAGCTGTAGCTAATGAAACTATAGCTAAGTTTGATAATGCTCAACAACCCGCGCAAGATACAGCAAAAGCTGAACAAACTAAAGAAGAAAAATCAGAAAAAACAGAAGAAAAAAAATAAACTGTTGACCGATAAAACATAAAGCATAAAGTGGGAATATAAACATAAAACCTGATAATATTATCAGGTTTTATGTTTTAATTTTATATGAATAAATATTTATATACGCCCAATATGATGAGAGTATTTTTTTAATATAATTTTTGGTTTCTAAATATGGTATGTTTTCAATAAAAACATCTAATTCGTTTGAAGAAATGTTAGGATTATTTAACCATTTATCTATATTTCCGGGTCCTGCATTATATGCTAAAATAGCAAGATAATCATTTCCTTTGTAATAATCGGTTAAATAACGAAAATATTTCATGCCGATTTTTATATTTTCGTACTCATTTAAAAGCGTTTCTTTTGAAATGGATTTTTTTTCAATAAAATTGGCGGTTGAAATCATTAATTGACTTAATCCTGTTGCTCCAACCGGACTCTGTGCATTTTTATCAAAATGGCTCTCTTCTCTTATTAAGCTTAAAAATAAGTAAGGGCTTAATTTATAATCTTTAGAGTAGTCATTAATAATGTCTTCAAATAATATAGGATACATTAATTTTAATTTATAATCAGAAAAAGATAACTTTTGAGTTTTTTGTTCATCTTTTTTATCTTGTTCAATAACATATTTTTCCATTAGTTCATTTTTTGTAAGATTAATTGACTTGGGATAGCTTTCTTTTTTATAGGCTACCCAAGATTTAATAAATTCATTGTTAATTTTTAAATCTTCAATTGTGTTGTAGTCGTTATTGTTTGCTAGTGTTAGAAGGAAATCGTCTTTAAAAAGTTGTTTATTTATGGAATTTATATTATATGTTGTAATCGGTTTTTTGATTATAAGTTTTTTGGCTTTTGACATTTTTAACTGTCTTGCTGACAAAAAGGAATAATAACTCAAAGGATAGTTGTTAATGACAGAGTAAAAAGTATCCCTTGCTTGTTTGGTTTTTTTCTCTTTCAGTAATGCTTTTCCGTACCAATATGCAACTCGAGGGGCGTCTATTGAATTAAAATAAATTTCGGTATGTGCTTTTGCGAGTTGTTCACAAGTTCTGTATCTTTTTTGTTGATAGTTATACCAGAATACTTCCCACATTGAATTTGAAGCCCAGATTGATGTCGGATATTTATTCATTATCAGTTCATAAAGTTTAATTGCACGAATTGAAGTGCTTGATTCTGCTAACATATACACAACAGTTGGGTGGATGTATGAATCGGCATATTTTGTGTATAAATCTTGCAAAGTTGCAATTTTATTGGCATTAGTTATTGAAATTAATCTGTCTATTTGATTGCTGATTTCTTTTTCTTCTGTTGCGCTTACTTTTAAATCAAGTCCTTTTAAAATAATTTGTTTTTCTTTTTCAAATTGATTTAGTTTTTTATAACATTGGGCAATATTTGCCCAATTTTTAGAAAAACTTGCATTTTCGTAAGCTTTTATTGCTTCATTGTATTTGTTGTTTTGTTGATATGCATATGAAATAACATCCCAGTCGTCTTTTGAAAGGTTTATTTTGAGCTTTATTACTTCATCAAGAGAATTGAGTGCAAATTTGCCGTTTGGTGCATAAGTAAGATATTCTATATATTTTTCTTTGGCTTGAAGAGGTTTTGTTTCTTTTAGAATTTGAGCAAGTTTATAACCGCTTGCAATTGCAAAATCACTATCAGGATAGTTTTTTTGAATATAATTATATTTTTTTTGAAGTTGATTTTTAGAATTTGTTTTTAGTTCATTGCTCAAATTTGCTTCGTTATATAATACATAGGGTCTTAGGTTTTTATTTTTGGTGAGTTTTATTAATTCTTTTATTTTTTTATGTGCGGTTTTTTTGTCTTGTAAATTATTTGCACATTGAAATTCTTTTAATAAAGATAACTCATAAAATTTTGAAAAACGGCTTATCTTTGAAAAATTATAATATGCATCTTGATATTTTTGCTGATTATAAAAAGACATTCCTTGAGAATAAAATTTTTGCCATTTTTTTTCCTGATGGAGTTTAAAAAATGCAAATGATATTAATATTGCCAATGCCAATAGGGAGGCAAGAATTATATTTAAGTATTTTTGCATATTTCAATTTTACTTAATTTACTGTTATATCTCAAACCTGTAAATTTTTGTAAAATATAATCGATTTTAAAATTTTAAAATCGATTATATTAATTTATTGTATTCAATCTTTTTTGGATTCTTTTTTCCGGTTTTTGATTGTATTTTTTTAATATGATTATAAAAAGTTATGTATATTTGCCTTATGAATTTGTTTTAATAAGGCTTTAAAAATTATTTTCTTTAATAAAAAAGTATGCCTTAGGGTGAGCACAAACAGGGCAAACCTCCGGTGCTTCTTTGCCACCTAAAACAAATCCGCAGTTAGCACACTCCCAAGTTTGTTTTTCCTCTTTTTTGAAAACTTCATTGTTTTTTAGATTTTCAAGAAGTTTTTTATAGCGTTCTTCATGATGGCTTTCTATTGTTGCAACACCTCTAAATAGTCTTGCTATTTCATTAAAGCCTTCTTCATCTGCTATGCGGGCAAACTCAGGATACATTGAAGTATGTTCGTAGTTTTCACCTTGAATGCAGTCTTTTAGATTTTCTTCGGTTGATTTAATAGAACCGCCTGATAAAATTTTAAACCAAAGTTTTGCATGTTCTTTTTCGTTGTTGGCAGTATTTTCAAAAATTTGTGCCATTTGAACATAGCCTTCTTTCTTGGCTTTAGATGAATAATAAGTGTATTTGTTTCTTGCTTGAGATTCGCCGGCAAATGCTGCCCATAAATTTTTTTCTGTTTGAGTTCCTTTTAAATCTTTCATCTTTACTCCTTTATAGCATTATCACAATCTTTACAGATACCATCTTCGTTTAATTCTCTATATTTCCAGCAACGAGCGCATTTTTCGCCTTTTGCTTTTAATACTTTAACGGTGTAGCCGTCTTGAGAATATTCGTTTAGGATTTCTGAATTATTTTCATTTGAAGTGTACACATGAGATACAATATATAAATCACCCAAAAGTTTAGAATATTTGTCTAAAAGCATAGTTTTTTCTTTGTCGTTTGAGGCGATAATAATATCTGCTTCAAGAGATGAACCGATAATTTTAGGATCTGATGAACGAAGAGGTTCAATTGCTTTTGAAACAATCTCTCTTGTTTTAAGGAGTTTTGAAAATTCTTCATCAAGACTTTCGTTAATCCATTCCTCTTTAACTTTTGCCCAAGGGGTTAAAAGAGCTGATTTATATTCTTTTTGATTTTCAGGCATGTTTTGCCAAATGTCTTCTGCTTGATGTGGCATAACAGGAACCAAAATACTGATTAAAGTATGCAATATTTCATACATAACAGTTTGACATGCTCTTCTTGATAGAGATTTTTTACCTTGAGTGTATAATCTGTCTTTTACAATATCAAGATAGAATGAACTTAAATCAGTGCTTGCAAAGTTTTGTAAGTGTTGGAAATATTTATAAAATTCATATGTTTCAAATGCGCTATCAACATTTTTAATTAATTGAGCAAGTCTTGATAGGGCAAATTTATCAATTTCTTCAAGATTATCATATTCAACATAATCTTTTTTAGGGTCAAAATCGTATAAATTTCCAAGTAAAAATCTTATAGTGTTTCTTGTTTTTTTGAACACTTCAACAAGCTGTTTGATTAGATTATCGCCGATTTTAACGTCATTTCTATAGTCAACGCTTGCCGCCCAAAGTCTTAATACATCAGCACCATAGACTTTAATTACTTCTTGCGGAGCAACGATATTGCCTAAAGATTTAGACATTTTTCGACCTTCGCCGTCAAGTACAAACCCATGGGTTAAAACTGATTTGTATGGGGCAGTGTTATCCGTTGCGCTTGCAATTAATAAAGATGATTGGAACCAGCCTCTGTGTTGATCTGAGCCTTCTAAGTACATATCAACAGGTATTACAGGGCTGCCGTCTGTTTGAAATTCGTCTTTTCTTGCTTTAACAACAGCATCCCAAGAAGCACCTGAGTCAAACCATACATCCATGATGTCATTTTCTTTTTCAAATTCATCACAGCCGCATTCGCATTTGTAGTTTTCCGGTAAGAAATCTTTAGCTTCATATTTTACCCAAGCATCAGATGATTCATTTTTGAATTTTTCTGAGATTAATTTAATTGTTTCGTCGTTGATGATTGGTTTTTTGCATTTTTTGCAATATAAAATCGGAATAGGTACGCCCCAAGCGCGCTGCCTTGAAATACACCATTCTGAGCGGTTTTCAACCATGTTTGAAATTCTTTTTTCGCCTGATGATGGGAACCAGTCTACTTTTTTAATGTTATCTAAGACATTATCTTTAAACATTGAAACTTTTACGAACCATTGAGGAGTAGAACGGTACATTACAGGATTTTTGCATCTCCAGCAGTGAGGATATGAGTGCATAATTTCTTGTGATTTGATTAATGCACCTTTTTCTTTTAATCTGTCAATTACAATCTTATTGCCTTTATAATAAGGAACACCCTTTAAATCTTCCACTTCATCTGTCCAACATCCTTTAGAATCAAAAGGAGAGAATGTTTCAAGACCGTATTTTTGACCAACTTCCCAGTCTTCAAGACCATGACCTGGAGCAGTATGAACTGAGCCTGTACCGGCGTCCAAAGTAACGTGTTCACCTAAAATCAAAAGAGAGTCTTTATTATATAGAGGGTGTTTTGCTTTAAAATATTCAAAATCTGAACCTTTTAATTCGCCCAGTTTTTTAATGTTTTCCCATTCAACATCTTTTAAAAATGTGTCTAAAAGGTCGCTTGCAACAAAGTAATTGTTTTCTTGATATTCAAAAATTGTATAGTTATATCTTGCATTTAGACAAATACCAAGGTTAGATGGAATTGTCCAAGGTGTTGTTGTCCAAATTATTGAGTATAGTTTGTTTGATGAAGTAATATTTGCTTTTTGATAAAGTTTTTCATAATCTTTCATTTCAAATCTTACATAAATGGATTCTGATGAAATATCACTATATTCAACTTCTGCTTCAGCTAAAGCTGTTTCGCAGCTTGCACACCAGTAAACAGGTTTTAAGCCTTTTTGAATATATCCCTTTTTGTACATTTGCCAAAATAGCTCAACTTGACGAGCTTCATAATCAGCCGCAATTGTTAAATATGGATGTTCCCAATCTCCTAAAACGCCAAGACGTTTGAAGTTTTCTTCTTGTCCTTTTAGGTTTTTTGCAGCAAATTCTCTGCATTTTTGTCTTAATTCTAGTGGAGTTAGAACACTTCTTCCACCTTTAATGTTTTTAACAACGGCGTTTTCGATAGGAAGACCATGGGCGTCATACCCAGGTACATACGGAGTATAAAATCCTAATTGAGTTTTATATTTTAGAACAATGTCTTTTAAAATTTTATTTAAAGCATGCCCAATATGGATTTTATCTGAGCTTAGATAAGGAGGGCCGTCATGTAAAATAAAGCTTTTATTTCCATTGTTTTTTTTAAGCATTTTTTCATAAATATTGTTTTCTTTCCAAAATTTTTGAATTTCAACTTCTCGAATTGCAGCGTTTGCACGCATTGCAAGAGTAGTTTTGGGAAGATTAAGGGTATCTTTAAATTGTTTTTCTTCTGTCATTTTAACCTCTATATTGTAAGTATTGAATGATTAAATTATACAACAAAATGTTTTATAAAGTGAATTTATAATAAATTGTCTTACTTTCTTAATGAATTATTATTTTGTTTGTGATAGGATTAATCTTATTAAAGACTTGAGGAGAATTTAATGGCTTTAATTGATATTTTACTTAAAATTTTTAAAGATCCTAATGTTAGAAAAATCAATAAAATCATGCCTATCGTTGATAGGATAAATGAAATTGAAGAAGAATACTCTAAATTGACTGATGAGCAATTAAAAGCTAAAACACAAGAATTTAGAGAAATTTTATCAAAACGCCCCACCTCATCAGATATTAAACAAGACAGAATTCTTGAAAAACAAGCTCTTGATGAAATATTACCTGATGCTTTTGCAACAGTCAGAGAAGCAGGAAAAAGAGTTTTAAATTTAAGACATTTTGATGTTCAATTAATAGGCGGAATATTTCTCCATGATGGTCATATAGCGGAAATGAGAACAGGTGAAGGTAAAACTTTAGTTGCAACCTTGCCTGCTTATTTAAATGCTCTTACGGGAAAAGGTGTCCATGTTATCACTGTTAATGATTATCTTGCAAAACGTGACAGAGATTGGATGGGAAAAATTTATGAGTTTTTAGGTTTAACCGTTGGCGTTATATTGTCAAGCGGTGAATATAACAGTTATGAAAACAAAAAACAGGCATATAACTGCGACATTACATATGGAACAAATAACGAGTTCGGCTTTGATTATTTAAGAGATAATATGGCGTCTGATATTAATTCACTTGTTCAAAGACCCTATAATTACGCTATTATTGATGAAGTTGATTCAATTTTAATTGATGAAGCAAGAACTCCTTTAATTATTTCCGGTCGTCTTGAAAAATCAGCTCAGACTTATCAACTAATGGCAAAAATTGCGCCATTGTTAGAAAAAAATAAACACTATGAAGTTGATGAAAAAAATAAAAATATAATTTTTACCGAAGAGGGCGTGTTAAAAGCTGAGGAATTGCTGAATGTTGATGAGCTTTTTGATATGAAAACCCAATATGCTCACCATCTTTTGCAAGCCCTAAAAGCAAAAGAGCTTTTTGTAAAAGATACTGATTATGTTATAAAAAATAATCAAATTATGATTGTTGATGAATTTACCGGTCGTATCATGGAAGGCAGACGCTGGTCTGACGGATTGCATCAAGCTATTGAAGCAAAAGAAGGGGTTAAAATCCAAGATGAAACTCAAACTTTGGCTTCAATTACATTCCAAAATTTATTCAGATTATATCCGAAATTATCCGGCATGACAGGTACTGCTATGACTGAAGAAGCAGAATTTGGAAAAATTTATAATCTTCAGGTAACTCAAATACCTACAAATAAGCCGGATAGAAGAATAAATTTTCCTGATGTAATTTACAAAACAAAAGCAAAAAAATACGAATATGTTGCTCGTGAAATTGCGCAAATGGCAAAAATAGGCAGACCTACATTAGTTGGCACGATATCAATTGAAAAATCAGAATATTTATCAGGATTGTTAAAGAAAATGGGCATTAAACATAATGTTTTGAACGCAAAGCACCATGAAAAAGAAGCCTATATTATAGCGCAAGCTGGCAGGGTCGGCGCTGTTACAATTGCAACCAACATGGCAGGTCGCGGTACCGATATTTTGCTTGGAGGAAACGCCGAATATTTGGCAAAAGAAGAACTTGATAAAAAAGGAATTACCAAAGACAGCCCTAATTATGAGCAGCTTAAAAACGAGGCTCTTGAAAGAGCAAGAGCAATAACCCAAAAAGAGCACAACAAAGTTGTCGAGCTTGGCGGTTTGCATGTAATCGGAACAGAGCGTCATGAATCAAGAAGAATAGATAATCAATTAAGAGGTCGTGCTGCTCGTCAGGGGGACCCGGGGTCAACTAAATTTTTCTTATCTTTAGAAGACGATCTTATGAGGATTTTTGGCGGTGAGAGAATTGCAAATTTAATGACAATGTTAAATGTAGATGACGATACGGCAATTGAAAATCCTCTTATAACTCGTCAAATTGAATCTGCCCAAAAGAAAGTTGAAACATATCATTTTGATATTAGAAAATCAGTTCTTGAATATGATGATGTTATGAATATTCAAAGGGAAAAATTCTATTATCAAAGAAGAAAAGTTTTGGCTGCAACAGATTTAAGAGAAGATATTAAATTTATGATGTTAAAAGAGGTTGATAGAATACTTGCTCAATACATAAGCAAAGATATGTCACCTCAGGAATATGTTTTTGATGATTTAGTTATGTTTGTCAAAGAGTTTATCAGTGTATTCCCTCAATTAAAAGATAAAGTTAAAGTTGAAGAAATTAAAGATTTAAGAGTAAATGAAATTTCTCAAAAGCTCAAAGATTTAGTTCTTGAATCTTATAAACAATTTGAACTTGATACAATAAATGACTTTAATGCGGTTATGACAAAATATTACGGAAATGACTTTGTAAAACAAGAGCCATACACTGCTGATAATATCTTACGTAATGTCGAAAAAGATATATTGCTTCAGGTAGTTGATGCTAAATGGATTGACCATTTAGGCAATATTGATATGTTAAAAGATTCAATCGGTCTTGTTGCATACGGACAAAAAGACCCGTTAATTGAATATAAAAAAGAAGCATACAATTTATTTAATTCTTTAATGGCTGAAATCCAATCTGAAACCGTGCAGCATCTATTCAGGGCGAAGTTTGGCGTACAGGTTTATGAAGAACAAAACGAAATAGGCTAATGATTTTTGGCAATTTTTTTATTGTTTCGGTTTTATTAAAGTACGTTTATTAATATTTTGTGTGTGTAAATGATTGATAAAATTTTAAACATTAATTCAAAAACGGAATTAATGCCATATGGTATATATGGCAACGCTTCGCGCAATCAAAATCAAAATAAAAATAATAACGAGAACAAAAAAAATGAAGATGTTGATACATTTAATAAAGATGATAAAAAAACAAATCCTTTTGAAGATATAAAAAATCAAAAAAACAGTAAAATTCAAGAGTATTTTAATCAAAGATATGCAAAAATAAATGCTGATATTAAAGATGTCATATGCAGGATTTCAAAGAACTCTAAATATACTCATATAATAGATACAGCCATAATAGATTCTCAGGCTTTGCTTATGAGATATTTATATAACAATACTTTGCCGCAAGTTAGTGACAAAAAGTTTGAACTTAGTAAAGAAGGCAATCGCTGTACTATTGAAGTGTTTGATATTAACGACATTCTATTGTTAAAGTTTGATTTTGTAAACGGTTTTATTGTAAAAATAATTACTTTTTTTGAAAATGGTCATTTTGAAATTTACATAAAAAAAGAAAATATATTAAATAGAATTTTAGGTAATTTTAAAACTCAAGTAGAAAAATATCAAAGAAAAGACAAGAATAATAGTCTTTTAGAAGAAGTTGTATATAGTAAAGACGGTCAAATTGAAAGATATATATCATATAGTGATACTAAAAAACAATCTGAGATTTTATTTGATACATCAATTGTACATTTTAGACCTGAAATTAAAGATAAATTAATTCCTCTAAAATATTCCCTATATGATACTCAAAATGAATATATGCTTGAAAATTTAGTTTATACATTTTCTATGCCTAATAAATATCAGCAATATAATTCTACAACAGGTAAAATTGTTAAATCTTTTATTTTGCAAGGTTTAAGGACAAAGGTTGTTAAATATGCTTTTTTTAACAGCATAAACGGGCAAATGACCGCTTGCGGAAGTTTATAAATATTTTTGTCTTATATTTTTATCTGTTTCAAAAATTTCATCTAAGGTTGGATTTAGGATATTTTTAGAATTTTCAATTTCTTTAAATACAATTTTTTCAATATCAAGGAAATTAATTTCGCCCTTTAAAAATTTATATACGGCAACTTCATTTATGGCGTTTAAAATTGCAGGCATGAGTCCGCCTTTTTTTCCGCAATCTATAGTTAATTTTAAAAGAGGGAATTTTTCAAAGTCAGGCTCAAAAAAATCAAGTTTTTTATTATATATGTTAAAACTGTTGGTTTTTATTCCTTCATATCTGTTTGGATAGCTTAGTGCATATTGGATAGGTATGTGCATAGACGGAACTCCCATTTGAGCCAAAAATGAGCCGTCGCAAAATTCAACAAAAGAATGAACAATGCTTTGCGGGTGAATTACAACTTTAATGTTGTCGTAGTTAAAGTTGTACAAATGATGTGCTTCAATAACTTCAAGTCCTTTATTTACTAATGTGGCGCAATCAATGGTAATTTTTTTGCCCATCATCCATCTTGGGTGTTTAAGCGCTTCTTTTGCTGAAAAATTTGCCATTTCTTCTCTTGAATTATTTAAAAACGGACCGCCTGAAGCAGTTATCCAAAGATTTTTAGCGAAAGGATTATCTTGTTTATTCAGACATTGTAAAATTGCAGAGTGTTCTGAATCTATAGGGATTATAGGGACATTGTTTTCTTTTGCTTTTTTCATAACGATATCACCTGCCATCACAAGAGTTTCTTTGTTGGCAAGAGCTATTGTTTTTTTGTTTTCAATTGCTTTAATTGTTGCTTTAACCGAAACAATTCCGTTTGTGGCTACAACAAAAATATCGCATTCTTTTATATTTGCAAATTCAAAAAGTCCTTCTTGACCAAAAAAGAATTTTATATTGTTAAATTCTTTTTCAAGCTTTTTCATATCTTCAAAATCAGCTACGCTAACATATTTTGGTTTGAATTTTATTATTTGTTCTTTTAAGAGTTTAATATTTTTTCCCGCTGCAAGTGCAATAATATTAAATTTGTCTTGTAATTTTTCAACAACTTCCAGTGTCTGCGTTCCGATTGAACCGGTTGAACCGAGTAATACAATATTTTTCATAATTAATTATTTTCTTTTAAACTTTCTTGCTTTATAAAATTACACACGGTTTCAAGCCTTGTGTCTTCTGTTTTTTCCATAAACTCATCTATGTTTTTAACCTTATCTAATTTAAGAGCTAACTCATACAACAAAACACAATCATTGCATAGTCTGTATTTTGAATATTGAATAGAACCTGCTAAAGGCATATCTTTAGCACAAGAGCTGCAAGTAAACAATTCAAATTCGCTATCAGGATTTTCTTCAATATCATCTAATTTCATTTGATAGACTACTTCTTGCATTTCTTTAACAATTTTTTGATTATTTTCCATTTTCTTCACTTAAACTGCAATATATACCTTGCATTATATTTTGAAAATCTTCATCTTGCAAGCAAGAGGCGCTTTTAAATATTCTGGCTACCGGAAGATTTTTATCATACCATCTTCTTTTATATCCTTGAGAAAATAAACCCACAACTCTATCCACCCCAAGACTAACAGGGCTTGATTGAGTTAGTTCTCTTGAATTTATTTTGATTGTTTCGATGATTTTTAAAACTTCTCTTGCGATATCATAATGCGATTGCAATGATAATTGTTTTAATATATCCAAGACCCTGTCTGTATAGGGTTTTGTGTCGTACCATCTTTTGTAGCTGTAGTCTTTATTTTCCATAATTAGATTTTAAGCTTTTGTTTTTTGTTTTGCAATTTTGTAAATAAATTTAAATTTTAATAAATTCACACAATATTTCGTTTGATAATAAAATACCTCTTTGCGTCAGTTTAACCCCATTTTTTGTTCTTGTCATCAGATTTAAGGCTAAAAATTTATCAAATTCTTTTTTATATAGATTATATAAATTAATATTGTATTTATAGTTGATTTTATTAAAATCAATTCCTTTAGACAGCCTTAAACCAAGAAAAATTTCTTCTTCAATTTTATTTTCTTTTGATAAGATTTCATAAATTTTTTCTGTCGGGTTTTTAATGTAATTTTTAAAATTAAAAGTGTTTGTGTATCTTTTATTTTCAATGTATCCGCTTGCTGATAAACCAAAGCCGTAATAATTTTTACATTCCCAATAAGCGCAGTTATGTTTTGAAAAATAATTTTCGTCTTTTGCAAAATTTGAAAATTCATAATGTATGTATTTTTCTTTTAACTTATTAATTGCAGTTTCATACATTTTTGCTTGCATTTCATCATCAGGAAGTTTTTTTGGAAGAAATTTATAAAAATAGCTTCCTTTTTCAATTTTTAAGCCATATAAGGAGATATGGTCAGGATTTAATTTGACTGCCATATTAAGGGTATTTATCCAATTGGACATATCTTGATTAGGCAGGCCATATATTAAATCAATACTAAAATTATTAAAATCTGTTTTTTTGATGTTTTCTATAACTTCAAGAGCTTCTTTTGTCGTGTGATTTCTTCCTATTATTTTCAAAATTTCATCATCAAAACTCTGAATGCCTACTGAAATTCTGTTTATTCCGAGGGATTTGTAGTTTTTTAATTTTTCTTTGGTTATGTTGTGCGGATTTATCTCAATGGTGATTTCAGTTTCAGGACTATAATTAAAATTTTTAAGAATATTTTTTATATCTTTTGTATCCAACAGTGATGGAGTTCCTCCTCCAAGGTAGATTGTTTTTAATTTTTCATTTTTGTAAAAAAACTTAATCTCTTTTGTAAGCGCATTAATATATTCGTCTTTTGCTTTTAGTGCCCTAAATGAGCAAAAGGAGCAATACTTGCATTTTTTTTCGCAAAACGGAATATGTATGTAAACACAATTTATCATTTTTACATTATAATATGAATATGAGTTATATGATGGAAATAGAAATAGCTTCTCAGGCTGTAATAATAGAAAATTTAATTAATCGTTTTATATTAAATTATTGTGTTTTAATGGATATTCCCTTGAATATCAACAGAATTGTTTTGATAGCAAGTGGTTCATCATATAATGCGGCAATGCTCGGTAAATATTTCTTTGAAAATATTTCCAATGTTGAAGCTTCTTGTGAGTATGCTTCAGAAATTGCTCATTCATCCTTTAATAATTTTGATAAAGATGCGTTATATATTTTTGTAAGTCAATCCGGAAACAGTGTTGATACGGTTTTGGCTATGGAAAAAATTAAAGATTGCGGTTTGAAAACTCTTTGTATAACAAACAATGAAAATTCTAAATTATACAGTGAATGTGATTTTAAATTTAATATAAATGCAGGCTCCGAAAAAGCAATAGCTGCAACAAAGACATATGGAGCCAGTGTTTTTATGCTGTGGTTGATTGCGCTGAAAATTGCTCAAAATAAACAAATTGATATTTGTTCACATATTGAGAATATAAAATATGTAAGAAAAAATATCGAAGATACAATTGCAAACATTGAAAATATTGATGTTGTATCAAAATTTTTATCTAAACAACAAGGTTTTTCAATTTGCGGTTTTAATACAAATTTTCCGCTAGCTCTTGAGGCTGCGCTAAAAATCAAAGAAACATGCTACATTAACACTTGTCCATATCCATTGGGTGAATTTATTCATGGGCATTTTGCGCTATTAAATAAAACTAAAGTGCTGTTAATATTTTTAACAAGTGACTGTACTAATCTGGAGCGCAATTTATTAAAGAAAATTTTGAAAACATATAAGGTTAAATCTATTGTTGTTTCAGACGAATATGAAGATTATGATTGTGATATTTTGTTAAAATTTCCAAAATGCCAATCAAAAATAGCAACAGTTCTTGCGCTGATAATTACAATTCAAATGCTTGCATTTAAAATGGCGTTAAAGTTGAAAAAAAATGTTGATAAACCGCAAGGGCTGAATAAAGTAGTGGATGATAAGGACTTAATATAAGTGAATATAATAGTTTGCATTAAACAAGTTCCCGATGTTGATGATATTAAATGGACAAAGGAAAATAATTTAGACAGAAATAATATGCTCTCTAAAATTAATCCTTATGATGAATATGCGCTTAATGCCGCTATAAAAATCAAGAATAAATTTAAAGATACAAATATTGTTGCTGTTTCTATGGGTCCAAAACAGGCGCAGGACGTTTTAAGTTATGCACTTGCAAAAGGTGCCGATAGGGCTATTTTGCTTTCAGATAAGGCTTTTGTCGGGTCTGATACATTGGCAACATCAAAAATATTATCCGGTGCAATAAAGAAATATTGTTCTGATTTTAATTTGATTTTAATGGGACAGATGGCTATTGATGGTGATACTCAGCAGGTTCCTTTAAGTATTGCTCAATTGTTGAAAATTCCTGAAGTTATCAATGTGTCTGAAATACATAATGCGGATAAAAATATGGCAATAGTATCTCAAAAAGCAGATTCATCAATAAACATATTTGAAATTAAAACACCCTGTTTGCTTGCGCTTAAATATGAAGTTGAGCAAAATTATATTCCTAAAATTGATGATTATATAAGAGCACAAAATATTCCAATTGAAGTGTATAATCTTCAAGATATCGGCTTAAATAAAGATGAAGTAGGGGTCATTGGTTCTCCGACTATGGTATATAGAGCTTATAGGCCGGAAATTGTTAAAGATACAAAAGAAATTAAAGAAGATTATGCAAAAAGAATTTTAGATTTTTTATTAAAGGTTGATAAAAAATGAAAAAAATAACAGTATATGGTGAGTTAAATTTAGAAAATAATCAAATTAATGATGTTACTTTTGAGCTTATAAGCAAGGCAAAAAAATTAGCAGTAGAAGCAAAAAAATTAAAACAAGATATAAACTATCAAATAGAAGCAGTTTTTATTGCTTCATATTTGGTCGACGATGAGATTAAAAAAACATATAAATCAGGAGCAGACAGAGTTGTTTTAATAAAAGACAGTGTATTTGATATTTTTTATTCAACTATATATGCAAATGCCTTTTTGGAATATTATAAAAATAATCCTGCTGATGTTATTCTTTTTCCTGCAACTCTTAAGGGCAGGTCTGTTGCTCCAAGGGTAACTGCTCAATTGGATACCGGACTTGTTGCTGACTGTACGGAAGCAGAATTTATAATTAAAAATGAAGAAATTCTATTTGCTCCTACAAGACCTACATTTGGTTCTGAATTAATGGCGACGATATTATCAAAAAAAGCTCCGTTTTGTGCAACAATTCGCCCGAATATTTTCAAAAAGGAGTTTATTTATTCCGATAACGGCGAATTTGTTGAGTACATACCTGCTTCATATTATGAAGAAAGAATAAAGTTAGTTCGCTCAATTCTTGATAAAAATGAAAATACAGTTGATTTTTCAAATGCTAATGTGGTTTTGTGCGGCGGTTACGGTTTATATGGCGATAAAAGCGATGAGTATTTTATCAAATTAAAAAAATTATCAAAAATTACCGATTCAAAATTTGGCGCAACCAGAAAAGTTGTAGATTTTAATTTGGTGGATTCGAAATATCAAATTGGTCAAACCGGCTCAAACGTTGAAGCAAAATTATATATTGCCTTTGGCGTATCAGGGGCAATTCAGCATATACAAGGAATGAAAAATTCTAAAACAATTGTTGCGATTAATACTGATGAAAATGCTGAAATATTTAAGTATTCCGATTATAAAATAGTTGCTGATGCAAAAAAAGTTATTGATGATTTACTAAATTATTTTAATATAAAATAAAAAAAAGCCGTCATAAGGCGGCTACTAGACTTGGGGAGGAGGTTTTGAGAAGGAGTCTTAGCTCCTTTTCAAATTTGTATATTACTTTTTTCGTCAGCTGAAAAATTTGCTTTAGATGTATTTTTGTAAATTCCTCTAAAAGGTTGAAAATTTTAAAATTTGTGAATTAAAATAAGCATATTTGTTAAAATTAAATTATGAAAAAAGTAATTATTTTTGGCTTATTGGTTTGTTTGCTGTGTTTTTTTAATTCTGTTAATGCGGCAACATCAAAGAAAAAGAAGCCAAAAACAAAACATAAGATAGAATTTGTAACAAAAGATAAGCATATTTTGGTCGGAGATTTGTATATTGCAACACCTCCTACAACTAAACCGCTTGTTGTAATGCTGCATTCATTTTCTTTGAATGCTCTAAGCTGGCAAACTATTGCTAAAGAATTAAGAAACAGAGGCTATAATGTTTTAGCAATGGATTTAAGAGGCCATTCAAGAAGTGTTTACAATGAAAAATTGAAAATAAAATCAAGATTTAAGTTTACATCTTTAGATTGGCAAAAACTTCCCGATGATGTAATTGAATCTATTGCTTATGTTAAGTCTAATTATCCTAAAATAAACACAAATGATACTATTTTTGTAGGGGCGGATATAGGTGCAAGCGCCGGTATTATAGCCGGAAGCACAATGAAAAAAAAGCCTGAAAAATTTGTTATAATATCTCCAATGTTGAATTTTAAGGGTCTTTATATTCCGATTAAAATAGCAAGTTTTACAAACACAAAATTTATGTTTATTTTATCTAAATCAGACAAAATACTTTTTAGTACTCATTCTGTCTTTAAGCCGGTTATTATTACCTATCCGATTGGCGGTCCCGGAAATCAGCTCTTGAAGGTTAACCCTCAAAGTACTAATGATATTGTTAATTTTATTGTAAATAACTAAAATACACTTCTTGTTAATGGGGAAGTGTATTTTGTGACAATACAGTGGTTTTATCTATCTTTTTTATTCCACTTTAATTTTTTTTATAACGTTTGCCGTATACTTCGTGAACATTTTCAATGGTTATAAAAGCATCTTTATCAATGCTTACGACAAGTTCTTTTAATTTATAAAGTTCTATACGAGGTGCAATGCAATAAACCATTGTTTTTGGGTTTTTACTGTAGCCGCCTTGAGCGTCTATGTATGTGACTGTTTTATCTAAATTTTGTATTATAGCTTGACCTATTATTTTGCCTTTATCTGAAATAATTCTTATTGATTTTTCTTCACTTAATCCTTGAACAATCATGTCTATAGCTTTGTATGCAACAACGTATGTAAGGGCTGAATACATTGCTTCTTCCCATCCAAACAAAAATCCTGCGCATGCAAAAATAAAAACGTTGATAAACATAATAATTTCGCCGACAGAATATGGATATTTTTTTGAAATTTTCATAGCTAAAATTTCAGTTCCATCCATACAAGCGTTATTTTTAAGTACAATTCCGACGCCGATACCAAGTATTGCCCCTCCAAAACATGCCGATAAAAGAAGATCGTTTGTTATTGGCGGAATCTTATGCATTATATTGACAAATAAAGCAAGCATACAAACGCTGTATGATGCTTTAAATATAAATGTCATGCCAAATTCATTTAATGCAAGCAGAACAAAAGGTATATTTAAGACAACCAGAAAAACGCCTAAATTAATTTTTGTAATATAGCTGGACATTATTGAAATGCCGACAATTCCGCCATCGATTATCTGGTTGGGTACTAAAAAGCACTCAAGTGCAAAAGCTGCCAAAAATGCACCAAATGTGCACAGTAATATGTTAATAATTAAGTTTTTCATATTTTTTATGATAGAATACTTTTATGAAAAAGTATATATTCTTAATATTAATTTTACTTTTTTCTGTTTTTTCTTTGTCGGGTTGTTTACACAAAAAGGACGGACTTACCGATTTAGAAGTCATTAAAAACAGAGGATATTTAATTGCGGGTGTTAAAACAGATTCACCTCCTTTTGGTTATTATAAGAATGCCGAGCTAAGAGGAATTGATGTACAAATTGCTCAATACATAGCGGATGGTATTTTTGGGTTTGAATCTCCGCAAAATATCAAATATGTAAGTGTAAATGCGCAAAACAGAATTGAAAAATTAAACTCTAAAGAAGTAGATATTTTGGTTGCAACTTTAAGTGTTAATGATAAAAGAAAGCTTGTTATTGATTTTTCTATGCCTTATTTTGTTGCAAATCAAAAAATAATGATTGCAAAAAATTCTAAAATCAATAGTTTGAGTTATTTTAATAAACAAGGCAAATTAGGGGTTGTTATGGGAACAACGGGTGAAAAAGTTGTTAGATTGGTTGTTCCAAATGCTTATATAATAGGTGCTAAAACTTATTATGAGGCATTCAAATATTTAAAACAGGGTAAAATTGATGCGATATTTGGAGATGATTGTATTTTGAGTGGTTTAAACAACGGTAACTATAGAATTATAAACAGGGCATATTCTCGGGAATATTATGCTGTTGCCGTAAGAAAATCTTCATCATCAAAAGATTTATTAAAAGAAATTAATTCAATAATTGCTTATATTTTAGATGAAAAGAAATCCATTCTTGTAAAGAAGCCTTAATATTTCAGTAAAAAAATATTTTTCATTTATAATATGTAGAGTACTGATTAGTTTTTATATGGAAGTGTAGATGGATAGAAATAAAACAGAAATAAAGATTATTTTTTGGTATACGGTATTGTGGTTGTTTTTGTTTATAACCTTATATGTAAGTTATGGGGTATATTTTGTTGATTTATCTTCTACAAAATCAAAATGGGTAGCGCTTTTGTCAGGCTCTTTAGCGTTATTATTGTCTTCTTGTAAAATTTGTGAAATTTCATATAACAACTATAAATATGCTGCCTTAGATAAAATTATTAAATATTTCTATAATGGCGTAAGTTTGTTTTTTAAAAGAGAGAATAAGTTTTTATTTTTTGTTGTATTTTTGCTTGCGGTAATTTTACTTAAACCGTTAGGCATATCTTTTGTTTTATGTTATTTAGTCGGAGTTTTCTTTGCTATTTTTTGCGGTTTTATTACAAATTTTATTGCAACAAGAGCTTCGGCTAAAATTTCTAAAGGGAAAAATGCTTCAATAAATTCTGCTTACAAAATAGCATTTAATTCCGGCGTTGCAATTGCTATGGCTGTTGTCGGATTGGCGTTAGTGCCTTTAGTTATTTTGTATCATATTTATAAAGATTATTTGATTATCAACGGATTTATTCTTGGTGCTTCGATTGTTGTTTTATTTTCAAGTGTCGGGGCTTCAATTGTAAAAAAGGCTGCCTCAGGTGCAATAGAATTAGTTTCTCAACTAGAAGGTGAAATTGATGCGCTTGATAAAAGAAATCCGCTTTTGCTTTTATCGGGTATTACAAAAAGTGTATTTAAGGTAAATGCTCTTTCTTTGGATATGTTTTTATCTTTTTGTGCGGTTATTGTTGCTTCTATGGCTGTAGGTGCAATGGCACTAAATTTAATGGGGGCATTTTTGCCTTTAATAATAGCTTCAAGCGGGGTATTTGCTTCTATTATTGTTATTTTGTTTATTAAAATGAATAAAATTAAAAATCCTATAAGAGCACTTTTTATTTCAGGTTTTTGTACAATTGTGCTGTTTTCAATTTTTTCTTATTATGTTATAAAAACTTGGTTTTTAGGTGATTTAAGTTTATTTTATGCTATTGTTGTCGGCTCTTTTGCAGGATTTATTGTTTGTTTTGTAAATGCAAACTATATTTTTGGAAAATTTAAAACAGTTAAAAATGTTGCAAATTCTGCTATTGCAGGCTTGTCTGCTTGTATTGTCCAAACTTTAAAAGAAGGTTTTATGGGCGTTTTCTTGCCTGTTATTATAATTGCGTTTTCGATTATATCTTCATTTTTGCTCTCAGGTGGTATGCAGGCGCCTTTGATTGGCATTTATGCTATTACAATTGCAATATTGGGAATGATTTCGACTTTTGGAATTATGATGTGTATTAATATTTTTGCTTTGGTTTCTAATGACATAGACGTTATTGCAAATACCTATGAAATTGGTGAAATTTCAGAATATGATAAAAATAGAGATATGTTGGGACAAATCGGATATTATATTATTTCTTTAGGTAAAAATTTCTTAACTACAACAGCGATTTTAACAGCATTATCCGTTTTAATTGCTTTTAGCGTAAATGTTCAATTAGAACAAGTTGATATTTTAAATCCTTATGTTTTAGCGTCTTTGTTTATTGGTGCTTCTATACCTTATTTGTATTGTTCTTTTATTTTAAGCGGAGTATCCAAGACTGCTTCAAGATTAATTTTGGAAGTTAAAAATCAATTTAGAAGATTTCCTCAAATTTTGCGTTATGAAATGCGCCCTGATTATGAGAAATGCGTGTGTGCTGCTGCAAATACATCTTCCATACAGATAATTTTTTATACAACTATGGTTGTACTGGTTTTTTGGGTTATTGCATTTAAGCTTGGTACAGAAGCGCTTATGGGGTTTGTTTTTGGTGCTATTTTGTCCGGCAGTGTTTTATTATATTCATCATTAAATTCTGCAATAGTTTCTAAGGCTGCAAAGAAATATTTTAAAGATGAATTCATAAATGCGCCAATCTCAACACAATACAGTATATTAGAGCAAAATAACAGCATATATTCGCTTTTAAAAGATTTAATTACACCTTGTTTGAGTTCATTAATTAAATTTCTTGCAATTTTGGCGTTTGTTTTATCGCCAATGTTTTTTAAATAAAATTTATAAGGGATTAAAATGGGCGTTATAATTGAAAAATTTTCTATTTCATCAAATGGTTTTGAAGATATGATAGATATAACTTCAAAAGTTCAAAATATTGTTTCTAATGTTAATCAGAATAATGCTGTAGTTAATGTTTCGATAGTTTCCTCTACTGCATCAGTTATAACGCTGGAGCAAGAATTTGGTTTGGCAAATGATTTTTCTTCTGTTATGGAAAATATTATACCCTTAAATAAAGTTTATAAACATGATTTATCTTGGCATGAGGGGAATGCACACGCACACCTTAGGGCGGCAATGCTGGGAAATAATATTACCCTTGGAGTCGAAAATAAAAAAATAATATTGGGTGAAGATCAAAAAATTGTTGTACTTGATTTTGATGTAAAATCAAGTACAAAGCAAGTTGTTGTTTCGGTCATTTATTAAAAGAAGTGTGCTATGAGTAATTTAAAAGAACAAATAAAATTTTATACAAATTTGTTAAAAGATGATGAAGTGCTTTTGTTGAAATCAAAAGATTCATATTTTAAAAGCCATTATATAGGTTCACCTTTAAATGTTTTGACTAATTTTTCAGGAACGGAAGGTGAAGCAATTATCGAAAAAAATGGAAAAATTACTATTTTTGTTGATACAAGATATCATATTTTAGTTGAAAAACAGGCTTTTAAAAATGTCTCAATATATAAAATGAATTTAGGTGAAACTTTTTTAGACGCATTTAAAAAGAAATATAAAAAAAATACAATTATGCATGTTCCAAGCGATATTTCTTTAAATGAATATTGGAACTTAGATAAATATTTTGATTTAAGAAAGTATAATTTAGATGAAAAATATGTTAAAAATTTAGAGTTGAACAATAAAGCGAAATTATTTTTGGTAAGTTCCGATATTGAGAAAAATGATTTTAATTTTAAAATTCAAAAGTTAAAAAACACTAATCAAAATATAGATAAGATGTTGGTTTTTAATTTGGATGAAATTTCTTATTTAACCAATTTAAGAAGTTATCAGATGAAATATTCTTCTAATTTTCGTTCAATTTTATATCTTGATTTTATATCAAATGATTATATTTTATTTTTGGATAAAATTCCGAAAGATATAAAAATTGAAGGCTTGAAATTCATGAAATTGAAAGATTTTACAGGGTTTATTCAATCTATAAATTCGGAAATATTTGTAAATATTAATGAAATTACTCTTGAAAATTTTCTATCGATTAAAAAGGTTAAAGAATTAAAGCAAAATAATCTTTCCGTAATTTCTTCAATAAAACCTAAAAGTGTAATTGAACATATGCTCAATGCTTCACGAAAAACAGATTTAGCTATATACAATTTTAAAAAGCAATTAAAAACAGGTTTAAGCGAATTGGACTTGGTTAGAATTTTTGAAGATGAATTGTCAAACCAAGGTGCTATGATGCCTTCTTTTAAAACAATTCTTTCTATTAATGAGAATACTGCTTCTATTCATTATTCCAGCTATGACAAAAATAAAATTTTAACAAATGAAAGTTTGTTGCTGCTTGATTGCGGCGGATATTTTGAGGGCGGATATGCAACTGACATAACAAGAACATTTTATTTTGGAAATAATCCAAAGCCCATTTATAAAAAAATATACACTAATGTATTAAAAGCTTTTATTGTTTGTTATATTTCAAATGAAATATCAGCTAAAAATCTTGACTTAATGGCAAGAAAGGTTTTGGCTCCTTTTGAAAAAGACGGTTTTTATTTTAACCATGGATTAGGTCATGGCATAGGTACTTCTGTTCATCAAAATCCGCCCAGACTCTCAATGAGTTCGTCTGATATAATTAAGCCTTATCAAACTCATTCAATAGAACCGGGGCTATATGGCAAAAGCAAAAGTGAAAATATTGAGTTTGGCGTAAGAATTGAAAATTGTGTCTATAGTGATTTAAATTATAAAAAACATACCTTAACAAAATTTCCCTTTGAGGAGGTTTTAATTGATTATAGTCTTTTAGATGAAAATGAAAGAATTTTTGTAAAAAATTGGCAGCAAGATTTTATGGACGAAGCTTAATGGAAATAGTTGAAATTACAAGTGTACAAAATGATTTAATTAAATTTGCGCTAAAGCTTCAAAAGCCTCGATATAGAAAGTCTCAGCAATTGATTTTTGCGGACGGACAAAAAACAATTGAAGGTTTTATTAACGATGGGATTGTTTTTGAATATTTTTTTGTAAAAAAGAATAATAATTTAATAGATAAAGTAAAAGCAAAAAAGCTTGTATATGTTACTGATGAAATTTTAAAGAAAATTACCACTACTAAAAGTCCATCTGAAGTTGCAGGAATTATTAAAGAAAAATCGCAAGACAGAAATATTTTTTATAGTTTAGATAAAATTGCCCTTTTGGAAAATATCAAAGATGCAGGCAATTTGGGAACAATCATTAGAAGCGCAGTGGCTTTTGGAGTGGACGGAATTATTTTATTTGGTGATTGTGTTGATTTATATAACTCAAAAACAATAAGGGCAACTGCTCAAAATATATTTAAAATTCCGATAATTTCATTGAAAGATATTAGTTTTATTAAAGATTTAAAAAAGTCCCATAAATTAATTTCTACTGTTGTTGACGGAAAGAATGATTTATTTAAATATAAGTTTAAAGATAAATATATTCTTGCTTTTGGCTCTGAAGCAAATGGAATAAGTGATAAAATTGCCGAGTTGAGCGATGAAAAGTTATCTGTATTTATGGAAAATAATGTTGAGTCAATTAACCTTGCAATATGTGCATCTGTTGCATTTGCCTTTGCAAAAATTAATCATTAGATTTAGTTGTATTTAGCTAAATTGTTTATTGCCAATCGACTTAAATCATGTTATGATAAACTAGTAATATTAAGAGAGGTTCTAATGCGTATACAGCCTGCAATGTTTAAAAGCAACTTTACTCAAAGAAATTTGAAAAAATTGCAAACACAATTTGAAAGAAAAAACAGCTTTCAAAATGGTTTTAAACATACATATACAGGTGTAGCAAGTGTTGATTTGGCATATGCAAGCATGATTGATAATAATATTGCACAAGAACTAAGAACAATCGGTTTAATTTAACAAGTGTATTTGAAGAGTTGCACTATGAATAAAAAAGCATTTACTTTGGCTGAGATTATGATAGTTTTGTCTGTTGTAGGAATATTGACTGCCATTCTTTTGCCGATTGCTTTTCAATCTGCGCCTGATGAAAATGCTTTAAAATTTAAAAAAGCAAACACGATTTTAGGCACTGTGATTAGAGAAATGGTTAACTCTGACAAATATTATAAAGATGGTGATCTTGGCTTAAAACCGGATGGTACGGAAGTTCCCTTAAAATATTTTTGCTCAACTTTTGCTGAAATTGTTTCGACAAAACAAGTTAATTGCAGAGAAACAATTAATAACACATATGCATATTTTGATTATGAATTAAAAGATGCAGATTTAACACCTATAGATACCGCATGTGCGCAAACTCAACCGAAAACGAATGATGACGCAGATATTATAACTGTTGATAATATAATATGGTACGAATCTAGTCCGGGCACAACTTATGCAGATAAAAACGGTGATGATAAGCGTATTTTTTCTGCTCCAAACTCAGCTCCAACATATGAAGATGAATATGGATTTGATAGTAATTATAAAATTATTTGCGTTGATGTCGATGGTCTAAATGAAGGGGAAGATCCTTTCGGATACGGCATAAGGGCTGATGGTAAAATTTTAAACGGACCCAGAGCAAATGAATGGATAAAAAAATCAGTACAAAAAGATGATTAAGGATATAAATATGGAAATAAAAAATTTGGCTGAAATTGGTATATTTGGCGGGTCAGGGTTTTATAAATTTTTAGATAATATTGAAGAAGTATTTATTGATACACCTTATGGTAAAACTTCTGATGCGCTTATGCTAGGTAAAATTGCGGGCAAAAAAGTTGCCTTTATGCCTCGACATGGCAGAAATCATAGTCTTGCTCCGCATCAGGTGAATTATAGAGCAAATGTTTGGGCAATGAAATCAATTGGGTGCAAAAGAGTTATTTCTCCTTGCGCAGCGGGGTCATTGCAAAAACATGTTAAACCGGGTGATATTGTATTTTGTGATCAATATGTTGATAAAACTCATTCAAGAAAAGATACTTATTTCGATAATGCCGATATTCAACACATCTCAGGGGCTGAGCCTTATTGTCCCCAGTTAAGAGAAGTTGCTATAAAATGCGCTAAAGATTTAGGTTATTCAATCCATGAAAAAGGCACTGTTGTTGTAATACAAGGACCAAGATTTAACACTAAAGCAGAGAGCGCTTTTTTAACTAAACAAGGTTGGGAAGTTATCAATATGACTCAATATCCTGAAGTACATTTGGTTAAAGAGCTAAATATGTGTCCTTTGAATATTTCTTTAATTACGGATTATGATGCAGGTTTAGTTGCAGATTGCGAGCCTGTTTCTCATGAAGCAGTTATGAAAGTTTTTTCTGATAATATAGTAAAATTACAAAAACTTCTATTTTCAATTATTGAAAATATTGATGATAACAAGACTTGTAATTGTGATAATGTTGCCAATTGGAGTAAATAATGGGTATTTCTGTTGCAGTAGCAAAGATATTTGAATTAATAATATTAGTTTTATTTATCACAATTTTATTATCTTGGTTTCCAAATATAAAATGGTATAATGAACCTTTTAAATCTTTAAAAGCCTTTAGTGAGATTTTTTTGGCTCCTTTTAGAAAGATAATTCCTCCCATTGGTATGATTGATATTTCTCCTATTATTGCATTTATATGCTTGTCGATATTGAGAAATATTATAGTAGGCTTTTTATATAGTTTAGGTTTATAAAAAAATACTCGCTAATTTAAGCGAGTATTTTTTATTTACTTATTTACTTATTTATTTTGTAAAAACTAATACGGCATTACATCCGCCAAAGCCAAATGAATTAGAAAGTACGGCTTTTAAATCTTTTTTTCTTGGTGTATCTTTTACAAAATCCAGATTTGCAACTTCAGGGTCTTGTTCTTCGATGTTTATAGTCGGAGGAACAATGCCTTCGTTTAATGCTAGAATTGCAATTATGGCTTCAACTGAACCTGCACCGCCAAGCATATGACCTGTCATTGATTTTGTTGAAGAAACTAATAGCTCTTTATTTTGTTCTTTATCGCCAAAAACTTTTGCAATCGCTTTTGATTCAGCTATATCGCCCACATGGGTTGAAGTGCCATGAGCATTTATATAACCGATATCTGATGGTTTAAGATTTGCATCTTTTAGGGCTAATTCCATTGCTAAAATTGCACCGGCACCGTTTGGATCAGGTGCTACCATGTCATAAGCATCTGATGATTGACCGTATCCGGCTAATTCAGCATATATTTTTGCCCCTCTTTTAATTGCGTGTTCTCTTTCTTCTAAGACAAGCATGCCTGCTCCTTCTGACATTACAAAGCCATCTCTGTTGATATCATAAGGTCTGGATGCCTTTTTAGGGTTTTCATTGTTTTTTGATAATGTTTTTGCTGATGTAAATGCACCTATTCCTAAATCACAAATGCCGGCTTCAGCTCCGCCTGCAATCATAATGTCTGCATCTCCGTATTGGATAGCTCTTGCGGCATCTCCAACAGAATGAGCTCCAGTAGCGCAAGCTGTTACAACTGATTTTGACATTCCTTTTAAGCCGTATTTAATTGAAATTTTTCCTGCTGCCATATTTGTAATCATCATAGGCACCATAAATGGAGAACATTTGTGATAACCTCTAACTTGCATTACTTCATGATTTTTTTGAATGGTTTCCAGACCGCCTGCGGCAGAACCTGCAATTACGCCAAATCTTGTTAAATCTTCTTTTTCTAAATCAAGTTTGGAATCTTTCATTGCTAATGAAGCAGCCACAACCGAACAAAGTATAAATTTATCCATGCGTCTTGCATCTTTTGGATCAACATATTCTGAAGTATCAAATTCGGGAACCTGACCTCCTATGTGTACAAGATGTTTTTCTTTATCCAGGGTAAGATATCTTATTCCGCTGTTACCTTTTTTAAGGTTTTCCCATAAGGTTTCAACACCTACGCCAAAAGGCGATACGCAACCCATGCCGGTTACTACTACTCGTCTTTTCATACTTTATATTCTCCTTTATATATTTTTATCCAGTTTAATAATTGCATTGGCACCCGTCATTCCGGCACCAAAAGCGCTAATCATTATTGTTGCAGGCAGCTTAATTTTTCCTGTGTCTATTCCTTCTCTGATTGCTACAGGAATAGAGGCAGCTGACATATTGCCGTATTTTTCAATATTTGAAATTGTTTTAGATGAATCAATAGTTAGTCTTTGAGCTAGTGCATCAATCATTCTTTGGTTTGATTGATGTGGTACAAAATAATCTATATCTTTAACATCTGTATTTGTTTCTTCAAGTAATTCTTCTAATTTTGGCGGAATTTCTGTCATGACAAATTTGTATACATCTTTTCCTTTCATTTGTATAAAAGGTTTCACTTCTGTTTGAATTTTGTCAACTAAAGGACAGTTAATTCCTTGAGTTGTTAGAGTTATATAATCTCCGCAAGTTCCGTCTGATATCATATTAACTCCTATGATATCATCATCTTCTTCTGTTGCGCTTAAGATTGCAGCTCCGGCGCCATCACCAAAAAGAACACAAACTGATCTGTCGTTCCAATCTGTGAATTTTGTTGTTGCATCTGTTGCAACAAGAAGCACATTTTTATATAGGCCTGATTTAATAAATGCTCTTGCTGTATTTAATCCATATATAAAACCTGAGCAAGCTGCTTTGATATCAAAGCAAGCAGCATTTTTTGCGCCTATTGCTGCTTGAATTAAGCAAGAAACAGACGGATAAACGTCCTCGGGAGCTGAAGCTGCAGCTATAATTAAATCAATTTCTTCAACATTGAAATTACATCTTTTAATTGCTTTTTTTGAAGCTTCTATTCCCAAGGTGGTTGAAGTATCATCCCCTGAAATTACTTTTCTTTCCTTAATTCCTGTTCTTGTTGTTATCCATTCGTCTGAAGTATCTAAAATTTTTGTTAAGTCATCATTTGTGATTGTGTTTTTTGCTACTTCAAAATCAATGGCAACTATTTTTGTATTTATTGACATTGTATTTGTTCCTTTTCTTGAATGTAATTATAGCCAAAAAGATAGGCATCTATATTTTTTTGAATTAATTCTTTTTTGTCTTTAAGAATTTTTTCATATGCTTTTTTGACATTTTCCATAGTCAAATTTCCTAATATTTTTGATAATACTCCCAGTGCAATCGAATTTGCAATCTTGATGTTGCCAAGTTTTATTGCTTCTTGAGTAAAAGGCGCAAAGATATATTTTATATCATTTCTTGTTTTTTCAATTTTTGCCATGGAAGAGTTTACTATTATTGTTCCTCCTTCTTTTACTTTCGAGATAAATTTATCAAAAGAAGTTTGGTTTAGTGCAATGACAAAATCTGCTTTTTCGTTTTGTAGCGTATATAATTCATCATCTGACATATTTACTTCGCAATGAACTGCTCCACCTCTCATTTCGGCGCCATAGCAAGGACAATATGTTACAAATTTATTTCCTAACATGAATATATTGGTTAATATTGTTCCTATTGAAAGGATTCCTTGTCCTCCTGAGCCTGAGATAATAAAGTTTTTAATCATTGGTTGTATCCTTAAAAATTTCCAAAGGGTATATTTTTGTCAATTCTTCTTCTATTTTTTTGTGCGAATCTTGCGGGGATAATTTCCAATTTGTAGGACAGGATGAAAGTATTTCAACAAAGCTGAAACCACCTCCCTTAAGTTGACATTCAAAAGCTTTTTTTATTATTTTTTTGGCTTTAAGAATGTTTTTAACATCGTATAGTGCAACTCTTGCGCTAAATTGTGTGCCTTCACAAAGCGCAATTTGCTCTGCTGTTTTAATTGGAAAACCATGGTATTCTTTGTTTCTGCCTAAAGGGCTTGTTGTTGTCAATTGACCCATGGTTGAGGTGGGTCCCATTTGTCCTCCTGTCATACCATAGTTTGTGTTATTAATACAAATAGCTGTAATATTTTCGCCTCTTAGGGCGCTGTGCATTGACTCACCAAGACCAATTGAGGCAAAATCGCCATCTCCTTGATAGGTAAAAACAAACTTGTCTTGACCTTTTGCTCTATGAGCTCGTTTAACTCCTGTTGCAACAGCACATGCTCTGCCGTGGGGAGCTTCAAGACAATCGACATCTAAAAAATTATAAAGTAATACAGAACATCCTGATGAAGATATTGCAATTGTATTTTCTTTTAAATTTAATTCATCAATGATTTCTGCAATAATTTTAATTGCAACGCCATGGTCGCAGCCTTTACAGAAAGTGAATTTAGAATCTTTTTTTATGGATTTTGGAATGCTATATACTTGCATATTGTTCCTTTATAATATTGTTTACGGCACTTATTATTTCTTCTTTTCTCAACCAGTCTCCTACAGGTTTTCCTATAAATGAAATTTGGGCATTTGATAATACTCCAAGTCTTATATCTTTAAGCATTTGCCCCATATTCATTTCTATATCAATAAAGTACCTTGCTTTAACAGACAGTTCTCTTAATCTTTTGTATGGGAATGGGTAGAGTGTAACAGGCCTGAACACACCCATCTTAATTCTTGTTTTTCTAAAATGGTTACATACTGCTTTTATAGATCTTGCCATGGTGCCGAATGCAGTTAAGATAATATCGGCATCTTCGCATAGATATTCTTCCCAGACAGGTTCGTTTTTTTCAATTTGTTGATATTTTTGATAAAGTTTTAATATATGTTGATTTAATTTATTTTGGTCAGGTTCAAGAGAGTGTATATTTCTTGAAGGTCTATTTTTGGCACCATCCAATATCCAGCTTGAATTATCAATATCGGGATATGGATTTTTTGTGATAATTGCAGGTTCTGCCATTTGCCCTAATAATCCGTCAACTAAAAGTATGGTTGGATTTTTATATTTTTGAGCCAAGTAAAAAGATTTATAGGTTAAATCAATGCATTCTTGTACGCTGCTTGGAGAAAGTACTATTGTTTTATAGTCGCCGTTTCCTCCTCCTATTGTTGCCTGATTATAATCACCCTGTGATGGGTAAATATAACCTTGTCCGGGACCTGCCCTCATTACATTAACTAAAACTATAGGTAATTCATCTGATGATGCATATGAAAGCGCTTCTTGCATCAGCGCAACAGCACAGGACGAACTTGAAGTCATTACTTTTTCACCGCTTGAAGCAGCTCCAAGCGCCATGTTGATTGCACCAATTTCAGATTCGGCGCAAACATAGGCTAGGTTTTTTTTCTGCATTTCAAGGCTCAGGTATTCTCCGATGTCTGTTTGAGGAGTAATAGGGTAGCCGAAATAGCAGCTGCATCCGCAATTGAGTGCTGCTTTTGCTATTGCGATATTTCCTTTTAATAGAACTTTTTCATCCATTATCTGTTTACTTCCACTATTGCTATTTCAGGACAGACTATTGCGCATTGAGCACAGCCTATACATTTGTTTTCAGTGTCTGAAAATTCAACTGTTAATTCACCTGTGCTGCCTATATGGCTGCTTTTTTTGAGAAGTTTATGCGGACATACGTCAATACACAAATAACAAGACTTGCACTTGTTTTGGTCTAATTTGATGTATGACATGATTATAAACTCTCCCTTAAAATAATATTAGCCTATAAATATATTCTCTCACAAAAAATAAAAAAGTGAATTTATTAACAAAACTTGTTATAATGAATATATGAAAAAATATGCTTATTTATACATTTGTGCAATATTGGCTTCCTTTGGCGGTTTATTATCGGGTTTTGATACTGGTGTAATATCAGGAGCTTTATTATATATCGGTCAAAGCTTTGAAATGAATTCATTGTATTCGGGATTATTGGTTAGTTCCGTATCTATAGGAGCTGTCATTGGCGCTTTATTAAACGGCGTTTTAATCGATAAAATCGGCAGAAGAAAAGTCATGCTTTTGACTGCGGGAGTGTTTATTGTCGGCTCTGTATTATGTTGTTTTTCAAGAAATATTGTTGAATTAATTTTATCAAGAATGTTTATAGGATGTGCCGTTGGTGTTGTAAGTTTTGCAGGACCTTTATATTTAAGTGAAATTTCTACAAAAGAAAAAAGAGGCGAAATTGTCTCTTTTCATCAATTAGCAATAACATTAGGGATTTTATTTTCATATTTTGTAAATTACTTTTGTGCCAATTTGGTTCACTCTTGGAGAATAATGTTTTTATTGGGAGCAGCTCCTGCTGTGGTTTTATTTTTTGCAATGTTAATTTTAAAAGACACTCCAAGATGGTATGTTGCAAAAAATAAAATTGATAAAGCGAAATTTGTTTTAGAAAAAATTGATAAAAATCAAAATGTTGACCTTGAAATTGAAAATATTAAAAAGACTCTTTCAAATAATGAAAAAATAAAATTTGAAAAGCGTTTATTGGTTCCTTTTGTAATTGGCATAGGGATTATGTTTGCTCAAATTGCTACAGGTATAAATGCAATTATATATTATGCACCCACGATATTTAAAATGGTTGGTTTTTCATCCAATCAAGATGTTTTATTTGTGACGATTTTTATTGGTTTAATCAATTTTTTAATGACTTTTGTTGCAATTGCTCTTGTGGATAAAATCGGCAGAAAACCGCTTTTATATATCGGATTAACCGGAATGTTGATAAATCTTTTATTGTTGTCTTTTAGTTTTGCTTTTGATTATGGTTTTATAAAATATCTTGCTGTGATAGCAAGCGCATTGTATATTGTGTCTTTTTCAATGTCATTAGGACCTGTGGCGTTGTTGTTAAATGCTGAAATTTTTCCTCTTAAATACAGGGGCGCTGCTATGAGCATCGGCATAGTTTCAAATTTCGTGTTTAATTTTATTGTAACGGGATTATTTCCTATTTCGTTGGATAAATTGGGTGGAAGCATAACATTTTTAATTTTTGCGATAATTTGTGTTATATCTTTGTTTTTTGTGTATTATGTTGTCCCTGAAACAAAAGATGTCAGTTTGGAAGAAATTGAAAATCGCATGAATAAAATTAAATTATGATTCTTTTAAATGTTTTATGTGATGGTATATGTAAATTATGCCTAAAACAACGCAAATAACAATTATTAATGCGTCAAACTTGTGCCAAATATGTTTTAGTTTATCTGTATTTTCACCTAATTTTATTCCAATATAAACTAATAAATAGCTCCACACTAATGAACCTAAAAAGGTAAATGTAAAGAAAAATCTTTTCTTTGCTTTTAAAATGCCGGCAGGAAGCGAGATAAAAGTTCTAACTACAGGAAGCATTCTGCAAATAAAAAATGACCAATCGCCATATTTTTCTACCCATTTATCTGCAATTTCAAGGTCACGTTTTGAAATTAAAAAATATTTTCCATATTTTTCAACAAATTTTCTTCCTCCAAAATAGCCAAGATAATATGATGGAATTGAGCCTAAAACACAACCTATTGCACCAAAAAACGCTGCAGTATGGATTGAAAAAGCTCCTTTTGTAACTAAATATCCTGCAAAAGGTAAAATTGCTTCAGAGGGCAATGGAATATTACAAGATTCAATTGCCATTAATAATGCAATCCCCCATGGTCCAAGGTTTAAAATAACATCTTGAATCCAATTTGCAAGCGAAATTAATATATTTTCTATCATTTTTAACTCCTTAAACAGAATTTCATTTTAATACATAAATTCTATAAGGACAAATTGTTAAATAATGTTATTTAATAAATTTATTAAAAATTTTAACTTCGTTTGCTTTAACTGTTTTAGAATTTAAAGTAGTATTTGGTCCTTGGGCTCTTGGTGTAGACGCGTTATTTTTCTTTTCGTTGCTTAAATATTTCTTTTCAAGCCTTAGCTGGTTAAGTGCAGGTAAACCAAAGCCAAGATATGCTGCTTCAAATGCTAATGCACCTGTTCTAAGTGATGCATTTAAACCTTTGGCGTCTAGCACAAGCCTGTTTTCATTATTTTTAAAGAAATCTATAAGCAGATTTTTAACATCTTCGTTTAGTTTTTTAGCATCTTGTAAGCTCGCTAGTCCTTTCTTTTTAACATCAATTAAAGCATCTAGTAATTTTTGAGCTTCTTGATTTCTATTAGCAGTTCTTGCCAGCACTTGTTCATTTTGTTGCCCAATTGCTTTTTGTTGGTTGTTGATTAAAATATTCATAATTTTATCGAATATTTTATCAGGATTGCCTTTTTGAGAACTTATTTCATTAAACATTTTGTTAATTTCTTCTATACTGCTATAGCCTGAATATTTTGAAACAAATTCATCATTTGTTAATGCTCTGACACCATCAGTCGGATGAAGCGTATCAAGAATATTTCTGCCGATTTTTTTCAATTTGTCTATTGGATTGTTGATAAATTCTTTTGCTTTTTCGCTTATTCCTTTAAGACCTTTGTCGGTATTTTGGAATAATTCTTGATAAGGTTTATTTGTCATAGGTAAACCTGATTTTTTGCTTGCTATTGCTGCAACAATTGAATTTATGGATTTTAGCGCAAATAGAATAATAAGGACTGTTTGAACATCTCTAAATAAGATTTCGGTTATTTCGTCTTTAGTTGCTTCTTTGTCGTCAGGATTTCTTTTTGCTGCTGTTAGAACCCTTGGCGCAATAACTGTTGCAACCATTAATGTTGCCATTGGGATAAATGCGTTGTTTGCTCCTGTAGGTTCAAGAGTGTTTGCTATTTTAGAAAAAACATCTTTGCTTTTTGATTTTTCAAGAGCATTACCAACTATGCCGCCAAGTTTTTCTGAAGCAGTATTTGCAGATTTCATAGCTGATTTAGCTATATTTGATGAGGCTATATTTTGTCCGATTTTCTGTATATTCACTATTTAGCCTCCTTATCGTTTTTCTTTGCTTCATTATAAATAGCTGAAGCATTAGGGTTAACCCCGCCTGAGGCCCAAGTGTATATTTTCGGAATAAACGACATTAATATGCCTGTAATAAAGAACATTGAGGCAACTGTAATAAAGCGTTTGCCAAGCCATGATTTTTTAAATGAGTTAATTGTTTCATTTGTAATTTTGACTGTGCCATTTGAATTTGAATTTTTCTTAGCATAATCTTTAGCATAAGAAGTAATGTATCCAATATAATTTTTAAATTTGGTTGCACCTTCTTTTGTGCCGTTAATAGAATATTTTGCTACTAAGAAATCAGTGTCTTTATAGCTTTCTTTTTGAGATTTAACTATTTGTTCAAATAATCCTTGCATATTTTCTAGTAATTTAGAACCGGTTTTTTTGTCTGATTTAGAATAGTTTTTAATTGCTTCGGTTAATTGACTAATTGAATCAGGATCCGCTTCTTTGCCGATTGAATGATTTAACAAATCTGCAGCTGCATTTGTAAAGAATTTATTTTCAAAATTTTCTTTTGAAAGATTTTCTTTAGGAAGACTTTCCATTATGTGTGATAAGTTTATAATGTTTTCCATATGAGTGTTAGCGGTTTTACCTGTCATTTTGGTTGCAGTGGCTAAAATTGCAACCGGTGCAACACACATAGTAGGACCTGTTAAAAATTCTCTAATTGCTTCTTGAAGCAGAGCCGGAACATTGATTTTACCTGTATATTTATAGCCTGCCATAGCACCTTTTATGCTTCTTGGAATGTTTGTTCCTGTCATATCTTCTACGGTGAATTGCAGAGCGCGGCCGCCATCATCAACAAATTGCCAAAATCTTGTTAAGGCATCTATTCCGCCTTTAAAAGAGGGTTGATTTGAATTGTATTTTTTATTATTGTTGTTTGCTTGACTTTTATTATTTAACGAGCCACTTATTGGCGATAATTTCATTAAGACACATTCTCCTTGTAAACACAAATTAATAAAAACATGAAAAAATAAAATTTTGCTAGTTTTTTATATGTTTTTTCAATTTCTTAACAATATACCCAACCGGTGCATTTGTATACTATCATAATCGCCAATATTCTTAAATGAAATTTGTCAAAATTTTAAGAAATATAAAATAAACCAAATTTATTTCATTATTCTTGCCCATTTTTCAAAAGCTTTGTAGTCTTTTTGCAGCTGTGTTATTAACACTCTGATGTTGCCAAAATTTTCCTGATCTCTTAGTTTTTTGACAAAGATAACTTTTATGATTTTGCCGTATATATTTTCATCAAAATCATAAATGTGTGCTTCTAATATTTCTTCATCTCCTTTTGTTAAAGTCGGTTTGTTGCCCCAAGAAATTAATGCAGGGTTCATTTTTGAATCAATTTGAACAAAGCCGAAATATACACCATAGGGCAGTTTTATCATGCTGTCGGGCCAGACAATATTAGCGGTTGGATATCCAAGAGTTCTTGCTATTTTTTGTCCTTTAATTACGGAATTTCGAACTGAAAAATATCTTCCCAAAAAAGCCTTAACGGCATTCAAGTGTCCGTAGTTAATTCTTTTTCTTATTATTGTTGAGCTTACTTCTTCTTTGTCTTTATATTTATATTCAGGAACAACTATGCATTTATAATTATAGTTTGATTCGTAATCTTTTAAAAAAGAAGGATTGCCTGTTCTGTCTTTTCCAAAAGTATGATTGTAGCCAACAACTATAATTTTTGGTTCAAGATATTTAACCAAAACATTTTTTAGATAATCATGCGCACTTAAATCTTTGTAGAGTTCAAAATTTAATTCGTAAAGATAATCAATTCCTAAGGATTTTAGTATTAGTTCTTTGTCTTTAAAATTTTGGATATCGGGAATTTTTTCTTTGTTAAAATAATTAGCCGGATTTGTTTCAAAAGTAACTACAGCTGTTTTTAATCCTTCCATTTTTGCTTGCTGAGTTAGTGTTGAAAGAATTTTTCTATGACCTAAATGAATACCGTCAAAGTATCCGAGTGCAATTGCTAATCCCTTATTTTCAGTTATTTCACTCAATATCTGCATTATAAATTAAAATCCTTATTGTTTAGGGTGTTTTTGTATTTTCTTTCTTTTGGATGGTTTTGGCTGATTAAGATTTTCTTTTTGCTGCAGTCTTCTTACTGAATATACATCCGAAATAGATTGAATTGCCTGAATAACTTTCTTCAAGGTCTCAATATTGTCCAGTTCAATACCTAGGTCAATTATACCAAATTTTCTTCCTTTTAGATACGTGTTGGAATATATTATATTAATTCCCATATCTCCGGTTTTCAT
>CALVHD010000004.1 GCA_944327245.1 Candidatus Gastranaerophilales bacterium | reverse complement strand
TGAGTCGTAAGAGGCGAAGCCGAGTCTTACGCATAATAAAAGACACCCTTATGTTGGGTGTCTTTTATGGAGCGGGATGCTTAGTCCTAGGCGAATTTATGAGCCGTAGGAATAAGTATACATGCGAAGCGCAGAGCGCTGAGTCGTAAGAGGCGAAGCCGAGTCTTACGCATAATAAAAGACACCCTTATGTTGGGTGTCTTTTATGGAGCGGGAGACGAGGCTCGAACTCGCGACATCTTCCTTGGCAAGGAAGCATTCTACCACTGAATTACTCCCGCAAAATTAACTTTGCTTAATCATAATACAATATCAAGAAAAATAATCAAGTAGTTTATTTTGTTAAATTTTGTAAAATACAAAATAAAAACATGAACTTTTTTATTTTATCCTCGTTTTAAAGAATAGAAAGTGGGGCAATTTATGAAAAATGTGTGTTTATCTTTAGCATTATTATTAGGTTTTCCTTGTTTTGCATATGCATACAACACAACTAATGTATATGTAACAAACAACAATTATAACCAAGGACCGTCAAACATAATGTGTACGGCACGTCAAGGCATCTGCACAAACGGCTACTATATGTTAAGCACAGGAAGAATGACTTATGCGCCGACTCGTTCTAAATTAAAAAATGAAAAACTAAAAGAAAGATTAGCTGAAAATCAATATTCAATTTAGAACGCAATTAAACACGAGGATTTAAGATGAGAAAAAAATTACTAATAATACTGTTTTTATTTTCAACATTAATTTATAGCACAGCATACGCAGGTCCAAAAGGCGGGCCCCATAAAGGTCCAAGACCGCCAAGAGGACATATGGGCATCCATCATATGCCGCCGCCTCCGCCTCCTCGTGTCATGTATGGACTTCATAGACCTCACCCTTTTGTATACATGGGTAGCTCTTATTGCCCTATTGGTTGTAATTGCATAAATTATTCAACTTTTACACCAAGAAGCAGCTTTGGATTTGCAATCTCAATTTAATCTACTTATAGCACTTTTAATCATTCCGTATAGCAAAGAGGTATTCAATACCTCTTTTATTTTCTTTTATTTTTGTGATAACATCAAAGTATTATGATGAAAACAGTAGATGAAATTAGAGAAGGTTTTTTAAGTTTTTTCGAAAAAAAACACAATTCGACAAGGGTTAAAAGTTCAAGTTTAATTCCTGACAACCCTACATTATTACTAACAAGTGCCGGTATGGTTCAATTTGTTCCATACTATTTAGGGCTTGAAAAATGTCCATATGACCCTCCAAGAGCAACAACTTGCCAAAAATGTGCACGTGCCGGCGGAAAAGATTCTGATATTGAAAATGTTGGAAGAACTCCAAGACACCACACATTTTTTGAAATGTTAGGTAATTTTGCATGGGGTGATTATTATAAAAAAGAAGTTATTCCTTGGGCTTGGGAATTTGTTACAAGCAAAGAATATCTCGGCTTAGATAAAGACAGATTATGGGTTACAATATTTGAAACAGATGATGAAGCTTATGAAATTTGGAAAAATTTAACTGATATTGACCCAAAAAGAATTATAAGAAAAGGTAAAAAAGATAATTTCTGGGGTCCTCCTGGGCCAACAGGCTCTTGCGGACCATGTAGCGAAATTCACTACGATTTAGGCGAACATCTTAAATGTTCTGAAGATTGCTCAATTTCAACCTGTGAATGTGACAGATGGGTTGAAATATGGAATATGGTATTCACTGAACTATTTCAAGATGAAGAGGGAAATCAAACTCCGCTTGATAAGAAAAATGTGGATACAGGCATGGGTCTAGAACGTATCGCAATGGTTTGCCAAGGAGTTGAATCAACTTTTGAAACCGATGTTTTAAAATATATTTTAGAAAAAGTTTGTGAAATTTCAGGTAAAAAATATAAAGAAAACGAAAAAACAGACATATCTCTTAGAATTATAACAGACCATGCTCGTTGTGTATCATTTATGATAGCTGATGGCATAATGCCATCAAATGAAGGCCGCGGCTATGTTTTAAGAATGATTTTAAGGAGAGCACTGCGCCATGGCTATCTTTTGGGTCTTGAATTACCGTTTTTAGAACCCATTATTGATGTTGTCATTGAAAAATATTGCGCTCAATATCCTGAATTAAAAGAAAATGAAGATAAAATCAAAAAAACTATTTTAAAAGAAGAAGAACGCTTTAAATTAACACTCGATAAAGGCTATCAATTAATCGAACAATTAATTGAAAAAGCCCTAAATACAAACAAAATAATTTCAGGCACCGACGCTTTTAAATTGTATGATACATACGGTTTTCCTTATGAATTAACAAATGAAATCGCCCAAGAAAAGGGGCTAAATGTTGATGAAAAAGGTTTTCAAGAAGCCATGCAGGAACAAAAAGACAGAGCAAGGGCTTCAGCACAAAAAGTAGTCATTACAAACGACTTAAATTACCTAAATAACCCCGATACTGAATTTATTGGCTATGATAATTTTGAATGCGAAGCGCGTATTTTATCAATAGTTGATGAAAACGGTAAAAATTTAAACGAAGCTCAAGATGGCATTTTTGATGTTATCTTAGATAAAACTCCGTTTTATGCTGAGTGCGGTGGTCAAGTCGGAGATAGCGGATGTTTTATAAAGAATAATGAAAATATTGAAATAATTAAAACTTTTAAAGTTCAAAATATTTTTGTTCACAGAGCAATAATAAAAGAATTTCCTTTATCAAAAGGGGACTCAATAAAAGCTAAAATTGACATCCCGAGAAGAAAAGAAATCACAAAACACCACTCTTTAGCACATCTGCTACAAGCAGCTTTGCAAAAAACTCTTGGAAAAGAAGTGCATCAAGCAGGTTCACAAGTAGAAGAAAATAAAACAAGATATGATTTTACTTTTGACAGAGCATTAAATAAAGATGAAATCAAAAAAGTTCAAGCTCTTATAAACTCTTGGATTAGTCAAGGTCTAAAAAGAACGACAAAAGTTATGAGTCTGGATGAAGCCAACAAAACAGGTGCTATGGCATTGTTTGGAGAAAAATACGGCGATTTTGTAAGAGTTGTAAGTTTTGATGATAATGATGGCAACTGCCAATCAAAAGAACTTTGCGCAGGCTGTCATGTTGACAATGCAACTGAACTTAGAATGGCTAAAATTATCTCTGAATCAGCAAGTTCAGCCGGTGTTAGAAGAATTGAGATAGTTTGTTCTGACGCTTGTTTTGATTTATTAAATTCAAAAGCTGATGAATTAGATAAATTATCAACAATCAACAAACTTCCACCAGATAAAATCCAAGAAAAAATTGATAAATTAACTCAAGAAGTTAAAGAATTATCCTCTAAACTTGGTGATTTTGAAGCAAACAGAGCAAAAGAAAGCTTTAATACTTTCTTATCAAAAGCACAAGAAATTAAAGGAGCAAAAGTTCTGATAACAAAAATTGAAGACTTCGCACCAAATGCTATTAAATCAGGGCTTGATTTAATTTCAGCTAAACTTAAAGAAAGTGTAATAGTACTTTGTTCAATGAAAAAAGATGGAACGGTTTTTGTAACTGTAAAAGTATCTGATTCTTTAACTAAAAAAGTTCAAGCAGGCAAAATTGTTTCAACTATTACAAAAGCTCTAAATGGCAATGGCGGAGGAAAACCACAACTTGCACAAGGTATGGGCAAAACTCAAGAAGGAATAGATGAAATTCTATTAAAAATACAAGAAGAAATCATAAATTCACTATAAAATCTGATTTATAAATCAAAAATAATGCCGAATATAAATTTCGGCATTATTTTTTTACAAAAATTTCTAACAAATAAAAAAACTCTCTTTGAAAAAAGAGAGTTTTTTGTATGTAACAAATCTCTATCTTTTTGAGAATTGAAATCTTTTTCTTGCTCTTTTTCTACCGTATTTTTTACGTTCTTTAATACGAGCATCACGAGTCAATAAACCTTCTTGTTTTAAAGTTGGTTTATATTCTTCGTTAATTTCAACTAATGCTCTTGAAATAGCTAATTGAATTGCATCGGCTTGAGCTGAAACACCGCCGCCTAGAGTTTTAACTCTAACATCAAATTTGTCTTGATTTTCTGTTAAAACCAAAGGTCTATAAATAGTCATTTCAAGCGATGGTCTATTTCCAAAATATCCTTTTAATGTTTTGCCGTTAACAAAAACTCTGCCTTTGCCGGACACTAATTTAGCAACTGCAATTGAGCATTTTCTTCTACCGGTTTTTACAATTTCATTTTTATTATCAGCCATTATTTATCTCCTTTTAGTGTATATACTTCAGGTTTTTGAGCAGCATGAGGATGCTCTGAACCAGCGTATACTTTTAATTTTTGGAATTGTTCATCACCAAGAGTGTTATGAGGAAGCATACCTTTAACTGCTTTTTCAATTGCGCGTTCAGGAGCTTTTTCCATCATTGCTTTGAAGCTGATTTCTTTAAAACCGCCAGGGAAACCTGAGTGGCTTCTATACATTTTATCAGTTTCTTTTTTACCTGATACTTGGATTTTATCAGCATTTATCACGATAACAAAATCGCCTGTATCAACATTTGGTGTATATTGAGGTTTATTTTTACCTCTCAAAATATCAGCAACTTCAACGGCCAATCTACCTAAAGTAGCGCCATCAGCATCAATAAGATACCATTTACGAGTTACTTCCAGTGGCTTTGCACTAAATGTTTTCATTATTTTACCTTCCTTTTTGAGAATTTATTTTTTTAATATAATCATCTACATTATCATAGCCGACATATTCAAGACAAAGTGCCTCAGCAGAAGCCGTATTGGCTGCTTTTGTCCTATCTTTTGAATTGAGAATTTCTTGCATAACTTTTGGGTCTAAATTATTTCTCTCAATTAAAAGCAATTGACCAACTATCGTTCGCACCATATTATAGAGAAATCTATTCCCTATAACGTCAATAAAGATAAATCTTTGCTTTTTTCTTTCAAATTCTTCAATTTTTTCAATCGCTTTTGCATAATAGATTATGCAATCGTTATAAGGGTTATCACTTTTCGATTTAAAAGCTGAAAAATCATGATGTCCAACCAAATAAGATAAAGACTGATTTAATCTATCTATATTCAGCTTGCAATAAGGATAAAACAAACAATGATTCAAAAAAACCGAAGCAACATGGTCATTTTGAATTGAGTATCTGTAATGTTTATACTTTGCATCTTTTTGAGCATGAAAAAAAGCCGAAGCTTCTTTTATTTCAAAAATTTTGACATCATCAGGCAAAATACAGTTTACTTTATATAAAAAATTATCAATATTTTCAATTTTTTTATCTAAATCAAAATGTGCAACTTGATACTTTGAGCTCACTTTTGCATCTGTTCTGCCTGAAAGAAAAATATTTATCTTATCATTTGTCAATGTACGAGTTAATACATTAAGTGCTTTTTCAATTTCTCCTTGTACTGTCCTTTTGTTTGGCTGTTTTTGACTACCGAAAAAATCAGCACCAAGGAATTCGAAATATATAATGTAGCGAATCTTTGGCATTAAACTAACTGAATTAATGCCATTTCTGCATTATCACCACGTCTTGGTGTTAATCTTAGAATTCTTGTATAACCGCCATTACGTGTTGCATATTTTTTACCGATTACAGAAAACAATTGTCTTAAAACAGATTGTTTGGGAAGTTTTTTGCCTTCAGGCATTACATCAAACAATTCACCTGTTTCAACATCAATGAATTTTTCTGTTTCGATATCATAAATATCTTTTTTGGCTTCACGTCTTGCCGCTAAATCACCTTTTTTTGCAAAAGTAATTATTGATTCGGCAAACGGTTTAAGAGCTTTTGCTCTTGCCATTGTAGTTGTAATTTCTCCTTTTAAAAACAGTTGAGAAGCCAATGTACGCAATAACGCTTTTCTTTGGTCAGCTGCTTTTGAAAGTTTATGAATTTTACGACCGTGTCTCATTTTTATTTCCCTTACTTAATTATATTAATTCCATATCATCAGCATCTTCAGGGTTTGGTTGAAGATCAAGACCCATTTGATGAAGTTTTTCAATAACTTCGTCTGATGATTTTTTACCAAAGTTTTTAATGTTCAACAAGTCATGTTCAGATTTTTTCAATAATTCACTCATTGAATTAATTGAAGCTCTCTTTAAGCAATTATATGCTCTTACTGACAGTTCCAAATCTTCAATAGATAAAGAAGGAGCTGTTTCTTCAACTTCTTGAACTGTTTCAACAACTTCAGGTTTTACTTGAACAGGAGTTCCGGAAATACCTGCAATTTGGCTAAAATGCTCAATTAATAAGTTAGATGCTTTTGATAAAGCTGCACCAACTTCAACTGAACCGTTTGACCAAATTTCAAGAGTTAATTTATCAAAATCTAAAGATTCACCTACACGAGCAGGTTCGATATTATAGCTAACTCTTTTAATCGGCATAAATACCGCATCGATTGGCAATAAATCGATAGGAAGTCCGTTTTTATGTTCTTTTAAAACATCAGTTGTAACATAGCCTTTACCAACTTCAACAGTGATATCGGCGTGGATTGAACCTCCTTGAGATAAAGTACAAATTACACAATCAGGGTTAACGATTTTAACACCTGCCGGTAATTCTATATCACCTGCAAGGACAGGTCCCGGTTTTGTTGCATCTAATCTTAGGTGTTGCGGTTCAGAAGTTTCTGTTTTTACAACAACTGATTTTAAATTCAACATTATATCAATAACATCTTCAACAACCCCCGGAATTGAAGTATATTCGTGAGTAATACCTTCAATTCTAACAGATGTAACAGCGGCACCTTCAAGACTTGATAATAAAACTCTTCTTAAAGCATTACCAATTGTAGCACCATATCCTCTTTCAAGCGGTTCAATGACAAATTTACCATATTGCGAACCGTCTGAAGAAGTTGTTGTATTAATGTTTTTAATTTTAAGTTCCATAATTTTATTCTCTCCCTATTATTTAGAGTAATATTCAATAACGAGTTGTTCTTTAAAGTCAGGATCTAATTCTTCTCTTTGAGGAATTCTATCAAATGTAATAGATAATTCGTTTCTATCAACTGTTAACCAAGCATAGCTTAGTGCTAAGTCAATTTGTTCCATTACATTTTTAACGAACTGTTTAGAGTTTTCTCTAACTGTAACAACGTCGCCTGCTTTCAATAAATAAGAAGGAATATCTACTTTTTTACCGTTAACAAGAACGTGTGCGTGATTAACAATTTGTCTTGCTTGTCTTCTTGTAATTGCAAAACCAGCTCTATATAGAACATTGTCTAATCTTGATTCAAGAGTTTGTAACATGATTGTACCTGTTACGCCTGTTTTTCTTGAAGCAATTTCATAATATTTAGCAAATTGTTTTTCGCTAACCAAATATGTCATTCTGATTGTTTGTTTTGCTTTTAATTGCAACGCATAATCAGAACTTTTCTTTCTTGCAGCACCATGTTGACCAGACGCATGCTGTCTCATTGATGTTGTTAATTTACGATTAGATAAATCTTTAACACCATAGTTTCTGAATAATTTATTTGTAGGTCCTGTATATCTAGCCATTTTAGCTCCTATTAGTTACTTATTACTTTATTTCTATAATCGCAAATTAAACTCTGCGTTTCTTTGGTGGACGACATCCGTTGTGAGGAATTGGAGTTACGTCTTTAATTAACGTAATTTCAAGACCAGCACCTTGAATTGCTCTGATTGCAGTTTCTCTTCCTGAACCAGGGCCTTTTACATATACTTCAACTTTTTTCATGCCTTGATCAATTGATTTTTTAGCAACGATTTCAGCAGCGCTTTGAGCAGCAAAAGGTGTACCTTTTCTTGCTCCTTTGAAACCGCAACCGCCGGCAGAAGCCCAAGCAACAGCATTGCCTTGAGTATCTGTTGAAGTAACTATTGTATTATTGAAGGTGGATTGAATATGTACTACACCTTGCAATATATTTTTTCTTTCTTTCTTTTTAGTTTTTTGTGGTTTAGCCATTATTTAATTTCCTTTTAATTTTTATCTATTTTTTCTTACCTGCTATTGGTCCGGTTTTTTTGCCTCTGCGTGTTCTTGCATTTGTTTTTGTTCTTTGACCACGTACAGGCAATTTTCTTCTGTGACGAATGCCGCGATAAGAATTGATTTCGCTTAAACGTTTGATATGAAGAGATTCTTCTCTTTTTAAATCACCTTCTATAGTATAGTGAGCAATTTCATTTCTTAATTTTTTAATATCTTCTTCGGTTAAATCGTCTGTTCTCAAGTCTTGAGAAATGTTACAAGCAGCCAAGATTTTGGCACTTCTTGTAGGTCCGATTCCGTAGATATAGGTTAGTGCTATAACCATTCTTTTATTACGGGGTAAATCAACCCCAACCAGTCTTGCCATTTATTTTCTCCTATTTATTAACCTTGTCTTTGTTTATGCTTTGGATGTTTACAAACAACCGTTACTCTGCCGCGTCTTTTAATAATTTGACAGTCTTTGCATATTTTTTTAACTGATGCTCTTACTTTCATTTTTTTATCCTTTATTTACTTTAATCTGTATGTAATTCTTCCTCTGCTTAGGTCATAGGGTGTCATTTCAACTTTTACCTTATCACCGGGCAGTATTCTTATAAAATTTTTTCTGATTTTCCCTGAAATATGCGCCAAAATTTCGTGTTTATTTTCGAGTTCAACTCTAAACATCGCATTTGGCAAAGATTCCAAGATTACGCCTTCTAGTTCAATTACGTCTTTTGACATAGCATTCCTTTTATATCTTTTGCATATTCAATCATACATGTTGAATTTTGGTTTGCAAGCAAAAAAGGGTAAAAAATAGCGAAAAAAAGCCAAAATTTAGCAAAATATTAAAATAATCTTTTTAAAGATTAAAAACATTAAATCATTAAAATATCATTGAATTTCAATCATAGTGCAAATTTAAAGGATATTTTTTAATAAAAAAAATAAATGTATAAAAAACGTATATTTAAAAAAATAACTTTACATAAGTTATCTTAATCAAGGTGGGAATAGAAAAAAATAGTATTTTATTTATAATTTATATAAAAAATGCGGAGTATAAAATGAATAATTCGATAAAAAATTTTTTTCAATTAACAAGAGCTTATTCGCTTCCAACAACTTTGGCTTCCTGTGCAATCATACTTTCTTATGCACATTACAGCGAAAATTTCAGCTGGATTAACTTTTTAATTCTCACAACAGCACTTTGTTTTATCCATATGGGAGCAAATTTATTTGATGATTTTATTGATGTAACAATGAAATTAAAAAAAGGCATACAATTAAATGAAATCAGATTTAATTCATTTACCCCAAAAGCAAGGCTCATTATAGAAAATATTTATTCTCTAAAACAAATCAAAATAATTTTATTCACACTTTTCGCTATTGGTATATTATCCGGAATCTATTTTATATTTATTGCCGGCTGGCAAGTTCTGATATTTATGATATTAGGCGGACTTTTAAGTCTGTTTTATCCGATATCTTCAAAATATTACTTAGCAGAAATTGTAATCGGTTTAATATATGGCCCTTTAATGATAATGGGCGGATATTTTGCATTATGCGGAGAATATAATTCAAATTTACTTTTGCTTTCTTTTGCAATATTTTTCTCAACTGTTGTTCTTTTGCACACACACAACATAATGGATTGGGAATTTGACATTAACGAAAATAAAAATACCTTAGCAATTCTATGCAAAACAAAACAAAAAGCGATAAGCATGCTCAAATATATAATTATTGCAGCATATTTAATAATTGTTGTCGGAGTTATCAACCTAAATTTCAATCCCAATATGCTATATGTCTTTTTAACTTTACCAATCGCAACAAAGTTGCTCGAATCAATAAAAGATTATATAAATATAAAAGATGTAAAATTTGAACCGAAATGGTATTTGGGATTTTTTGAAAATTGGAATGAAATAAAATCAGAAAAAACAGACTTTTTTATGTTCAGATTTTATCTGGCGAGAAATTTTTCTCTGTTCTTTGCAATCTTTGCAAGTATTGGAGTAGTGTTATAACCGGCAAATTAGGAAAAATATGAAAAAGATAATATTACTGATATTTTGTTTATATTTAGGAGGAGTAATAATGTCCAGTGCATTAGATAAAGTTGAAGAGAATGTTTTTAAATTAACAAGTACTGAAATTAAAAATAATGAACAGTTACCAAATGCACAGGTATATAAGGGCTATGGCTGCAATGGAGGCAATGTATCGCCTCAATTGGCATGGATGAATCCCCCTAAAAACACAAAAAGTTACGCAATAATTTGCCATGACCCTGATGCACCAAAAGAAAACGGTTGGTACCATTGGCTTGTAATCAATATTCCAAAAGATATCACATCTATATCACAAGGTGAAAAAATAAAAGGTGCGACAGAAACAATTACAGACTTTAAAACAACAGGCTATGGCGGAGCTTGCCCGCCGCAAGGTCATGGGGTGCATCATTATAATTTCACAATATATGCGCTCAATGTTGAAAAATTAGATATAAAAGAAACCACAAGTCCAAAAGAAGTTGAGTCAACAGTAATTGCGCATTCTATTGCAAAATCAACAATTTGTGGACTTTTTGAAAGAAAGTAATTCCTAAGTTAAAAAATAATCACAAATTAATTTTTCTTTCTTTTTGAAAGTTAAAGCTTCTTTCAATCTTTGTTTTAATGAAGGTCTGTAACAAAGTTTTTTATATCTGTCAACTAAAATTGCTTTTCTGACAATTATTTTATTATACTCAATTGATTTTTCTTCATCAAAATCAATATCGGGAGCAAGCTCTTTTAATCTTTTCTTGCAATTAATAATCTCAGTTTCTAAAGATTTTTGGGTGTCGTTTCTCATTATTCTCTCGAAATTCTTTTCTATGGGGATAACCTAAACTCTGTAGATATCTATTCTACATTTGTTTTTTTATAATACAACATTTAAAAAATTAAAACTCATCCATAATATGTAAAATAAAAAATAGCATTTAGATAGATGAGATTATGAAGTGTTATTGGGTCAAATACAGTATTTTTGAATTCAAAAAAAGTTTTAAAATAATTTTATGAAAAAGAAAGTTTATGCTTATTTGCACACCCATTGGGATATAGAATGGTATAGAGATAAAGAAGATTTTACACTTAGACTTTTAGAAGTTTTTGACATTATTTTAGATGAATTAAAGAAAAATAATGCTCCGTTTTTTTATTTTGACGGACAAACTGCCGCATTATTAGATTATTTAAAATTTAGACCGGAAAAATATCAAGAAGTTTTATATTTAATAAAAAATCAAAAATTAGCAATAGGTCCTTTTTTTATAAGTGCAGACAGCTATTTAATTAATTTTTGTTCAATGCTTAAAAACATTGATTTGGGTTTAAAAATTTCAAAAGAATTTAATCAAAAAAACTTTATCGGCTATATGTCAGATATTTTTGGCATATCTAATTCTATTTTTGAAGCATTAAAATTAAAAAACATAGACAAAGCCCTAATTTGGCGAGGAGTTAATCCTAAAAAAATAAAAAACAACTGCAATTTTATAAAAAACTCAATTAAAACAACTTGGCTTGTCCAAGGATATTTCAATGATTTTCTTCATCAAGATAACAACATAGAAAATCTTAAAAAATATCTTGATAAAATTGCAAAATACTCTGATGACATACTACTTTTGCCTATTGGCGCAGATCATCTTGGAATGTTAAAAAATGCCGAAGAAAAAATAGAAAAAATAAATTCAAAATTAAAAAACTACGAAATAATCTTATCCAGTCCTTTTGAATATTTTCAAAATGCAAAGTTTATAAACATCACGAAAGAAAAAGAATTTCTGGATAATTCAGACACATACATTCTTCAAGGCGTATATAGCTCAAGAATTTATCAAAAAACAAAAAACAATAAAATTCAAAATATGCTATCAAGAATAGTTGAGCCTTTTGATTTTTATTTTGGTTCAAAATATAAAAGCTACATTGAAGAAATATATAAAACACTTTTATTGAACCACGCCCATGACGGCATCTATGGTTGTTCCATTGATGAAGTCCATAAAACCATTGATTTTAGACAACAAAAATGTCTTCTTATGTTAAATGCGGTTTTAAAAAGACTCATTGGTGATTTTAAAAAAGCATATAAAATTAATTCACAAAGCAAAAATAAAATCGGTATTTTAAATTTATCAAACAATAACAACATAAAAACCGTTAAATTCAGTGCACCATACCTTTTAAAAAATGCTCAGCTTATTGAAATTAAAGAAGGTTTTAGTGATGAATTGCTTTATGATATCTATAAAATTCCCGTAACCGAAGATATCACAAAAATTTATACACAACTTATTGAAATTTCCGCCAACAATAAATTTGAATACACCACCGTAAAAATCAAAAAACCTATAAAAAAAACAAAGCTAACAAACTCATCTATTGAAAACGATTTTATAAAGCTTGAAATTAAAAACAAAAAAATATCGATTATAAACAAAAAAAACTTAAATAATTACACAATCAATCTTACAGACATTAATGATGATGGCGACAGCTATAATTTTAGTCCAAAAGGCAAAACAAAAAATCTTGAATTCCAAAGCAGTACCGTCTTATACGACAAAGATATTGAATCAGCTCTTTTAATTAATTTTAAAAATATTAGACTGCATGCAATTTTAAACAATCATTGCAAATTTATCAAATTTAGAACTGAAATTAACAATAAAACGAAAAATCACAAACTTCAATTAGTTCTTAATTTAAATAAAAATATTGAATACACAATAAATGATGATGCCATTGGAACAATTAAAAGAAAAATTGACTACAACTACAATATAAAAGACCACATGCCTGCAATTTATCCTTGTGAACTAAAAACCAATACATATCCTATGCAAAACTTTGTTAGCGCTAATAACGCTTTAATTTTAACCAAAGGATTAAACGAATATGAAGTTTATCAAAATAAACTTAAAATTTGCCTCTTAAGAGCATTTTCAACTATTTCAAACCCAAAAAACAAAACAAGAGCAATTCCCGCAGGGCCCGATTTAAAAACGCCAGACGGGCAATGTCTGTTTAAAACAGAGGTTGAATTTGCACTGTCTTTCGGAGATGAAAAAAACGGCTTTAAATATATAGACGAATTTCAAGAAAATTACGTTATAATAGACGGGCAAAACAAAAAAGATATAAACATAAAATTAGATAAAACAGAAAATCAAGAATTCATATACGGAATAAACAACGGAAAAAAAATTTGCTACAATTTAAAAACCAAGATTATATCACTGATATAAAATTAATTTTTAGGGAATAAAAAAATAAGAGAGTTTAGTTTATTAGTGAAGGATAAAAGTGGAGACAAAAATTATGGATAGAACCCAATGGGCGGTTGAAATTTTTGAAAAATACGGCATTAAAACAAGTGTTGATAATAACAACATGATTATTATTTCGCACTACAGCCAACCAAAAGAAACAACTTTTGAAGAGCTTGGCATTAATGAAGATGAGTTAATCGAAAACGTTATAGCTTGCGATGGCAACTTTGACACAAGAAAATCAAAACTTACCACATTTCCTCTAATTGCTTGCAGAGAGTTAAGATTGGACAAAGATACAAAAATAACGGAAGCACCAAACTTAAAAGCTGTAGGAGTACTTTTGGCGAACCCCTATCTTAAAAAATTACCAAAATTAAAAACAGCAGGCTCAATTTCCATTGAAGATTCGCCAATTAAATCTTTGCCTAAATTAAAAGAAGCAGGAATTATTATTGCGCAAAATTCAGCACTAAAAGAACTTCCAAATCTAGAAAAAGTAACAAAGCTGTGCATTATTGATTGCCCTATAGAAGATTTAAACAAATTAGAACAAGGCGAAGACATATTTATTTGTTCATCAGATGAAAACAAGAAAATCGATATACAGGCACTAAAAAATCTTGAAACAGTTAAAAAACTGTTTGTTGCAAATTCAAATATAAAATCGCTTCCAAAACTAAAAAAAGCAGAAAAAATAGCACTTTATAACTGTGAAATTAAAAGTGTTAAATCTTCAATCAAAGCTGAAGTTGAAATTGAAAATAAAATTTCAGATGAAGAATTAAGCAACAAATTTGACACATTTACCGACTGGTACAACTCTGATTTATTAAATAAATCAATGGATTTATTAGGTAATATTGTAAATAGAATACAAAGCTAAAATCAAAAGTATGAAAAGATTAATAAATGCCGCAAAAAATTGCGGCATTTATTTTAACAAAATTATTAAGAAATATTAAAATAATATATATTTTTGAAATACTAAATCAAAAAAAGTTTTTATATATATGTAGATATTTATATGGGTCGAATATGAATCAAATCAATAAAATACAAGTAAATAACGAAAACGAACTTCAACAAAACGACCAAAACAGGTTTCAAGTTTGTGAAGAAGTTGTTAGCGCTCTTGTTAAACAAAAATTACCTGCCACATTCAACCCGGACACATTTATTTCTAAAATTTCAAATGCTTATAACATAACCTTCCAAGAAGCCAAAACTTGTCTTAAGCTTGCAATCGGAAAACTTGAAGAGGCTCAAGACGACACAGAAAAACAAGAGGATTTAAGATATGCCCAAAGCGGATATTTTTATCCAAACAGAAATACAGCTTCCATAAACCAGCCTAAAAAACACAATGACGGTATGGATAGCCTATCATCTTTAGGCGCATATAATAAATTAATGTTTCAAATAAGATAGTGAAAGCAGCCTATGAAAACAAACATTATAAACGGACAATATATAGCTCAACAAGAAGAATTTAAAACTCTTATGGCTCAAAATAAAAAAATGCTGCAAGAGCAATTTAAAAGCGCTATCGAAGAAGCAAACAATGCTACGGCCCAAGAATTAAAAAACATTCAATCAATGGCTGATTTGGCAAAACAATTAAAAGAACCCATTCAAGACACATTTATAAAAACAAAAGGTAAAGAAACCGCTAAAAAATCAGGTCAAATTCTGCAAAAAGCATTAAGCTTATTAAAAAAAGTTTAAATCTTATCCACTAAAACTATGGCATTTGTGCTAATAGAACAGCCTTGTCCCATTGAATCCATTTTTTCGTTTGTTTTTGCTTTTATTGAAATTTGATTTAATTCAAGATTTAAAACGCCGGCTATATTTTTTCTCATCTCATCTATATAAGCTGACAATTTTGGTTTTTGACAAATTATATTTGAATCTATATTTACAATTTTATATCCTTCATTCAAAAGAAGTTTATTCGTTTCATTTAATAATTCCAAACTATTAGCATTTTTATATTTTTCATCAGTATCAGGAAAATGAAAACCTATGTCTCTTAAAGCGACCGAACCTAAAATTGCATCAATTATGCTGTGAAGCAAAACATCTGCATCTGAATGTCCTAATAAACCAAATTCATACGGAATTTCAACACCGCCTAAAATAAGTTTACGATTTTCAACCAATTTATGAATATCATAACCTAAACCTATTCGCATAAAACCAAGCTTTCTATTATATCAACAAGTTCATTACTGTTTACACTTTCACAATGATATTTTGAAATGTCATAAAGTCTTTTTGAATTTTTTCCGACACAAATTCCGACTCCTGCACCCAAAATCATATCAATATCATTATCTTGATCTCCTGAGGCAATAACTTCATCATCAGATAAATTCCAATATTTTTTCAAAAATTTCAGCGCATTTCCTTTAGAAGCATTTTTATTGTTTATTTCAAGATAAATAGGCGAACTTTGAACAACAGTTAACTTATCGGAATATTTATCAATTAATTCATTTTTTACTTCCTGCATAATTTTATTATCATTAATTACGCCCAAAATCTTTGCAAAACCGTTAAATTCAACTTCACTAAAAGATTTAACATAAGTATATGTCGTACCTCTTCCTTCACAATAATTGCGCATTATTTCTTTGTTATCATCTTCAACATATAATATATCATTCGTATAAATATGAGTATGAACCTTTCTTTCTCTAAGAAATTCAATTATTTCGCTTCCTAATTCATTTTCAATTAATGATTGCCACAAAATTCTGTCTTTATCTCTGACAACTGCTCCTTGATAACAAACTATAGGTGTTTTTAAATTAAACTTTTTAGCAACAAAATCAGCACCCGTAAACATTCTTCCTGTTGCAATAACAAGCTTAGTATTGCTATTATTTATCTTTTGTATTAATTCAAACATTTGAGGAGTATATGAACTGTCATAATTCATCAAAGTGCCATCAATATCGCTTATCCAAAGTTTAAATTTTGTCACAATATTACCCCTATTAATATTTTTATTATACAATAAAAATATTAATAGAATATAAATAAGGAGCTTATAAGGTAAATGGCTGAAAAAATTGAAAGACAAAGACAAAAAGAACAAGACAGATTTGAAAGAAGAAAAAATTTCAACGCCGTAGAAGAAAACTTTACATCCGAACAAGCACACATTGAAGCATCCAGATGCTTAAACTGCAAAAATGCAAGATGTAAAACAGGCTGCCCCGTAAGCATTGATATCCCTTCATTTATTAAAGAAGTTAAAGAAAACAACATAGAAAAAGCAGGTGATATAATCCGCCAATCTTCAATGTTGCCGTCTGTTTGCGGAAGAGTTTGCCCTCAAGAAAAACAATGCGAAGGAAAATGTATTTTAGGCATAAAGGGTGAACCGGTTGCAATAGGTGCGCTTGAGCGCTTTGTAGGTGACAACACTTCAGCCAAAAAAGTTAATATAACTCCAAACGGCAAAAAAGTTGCCATAGTAGGCTCAGGATGTGCAGGCATGACTGCAGCTGCCGACCTTAGAAATGCCGGTTTTGAAGTATCAGTTTTTGAAGCACTGCATGAATTGGGCGGAGTTTTAAGATATGGAATTCCTCCTTTCAGACTTCCAAGAAATGTTTTAGACAGAGAAATTAAAGCATTGGAAGAAATCGGCGTAAAATTCTATAAAAATGTTGTTGTAGGTAAATCAATTACAATAAAACAACTTCAAGAAGACGGTTACAGCGCTATATTCATCTGTTCAGGTGCAGGTCTTCCAAAAATGATGCATATAAAAGGTGAAAACCTTAACAATGTATATTCAGCAAATGAATTTTTAACAAGAGTTAATTTAATGCACGCTCAAAGTCCTGATACTCCGACACCTTTAAAAGTAGGCAAGACTACTGCAATTATTGGCGGCGGAAATGTTGCTATGGATGCAGCAAGAACAGCTGTTCGTATAGGATATGAAAAAGTATATATCTTCTATAGAAGAACGGAAAAAGAGCTGCCTGCAAGACTTGAAGAAATTCGCCACGCTAAAGAAGAAGGAATCGAGTTTAAATTTTTACACGCCCCTGTTGAAATAATAGGCGAAGATGGCTGGGTTAAATCAATGAAATTTGAATTAATGGAATTGGGCGAACCGGATGCATCAGGCAGACAAAGACCTGTTGGAACAGGAAAATTTGTTGAATATGACCTTGATAGCGTAATTGTTTCATTAGGTACAGGTCCAAACCCAATTATCCAACGTTCTGCAAGCGATGAAAATATCGACCTTGAAACTGACAATAAAGGCTATATTATCATCAATGAAAAAGGCGAAACATCCGTTCATAACGTATATGCCGGCGGCGACGTTGCACCATTAGGTCCATCAACGGCAATTAACGCTATGGGCGCAGGAAAAAGAGCAGCAAAAGCAATTATTGAAGCTTTTTCATAGCTAAACTAAACAATAAAAAACAAAAATTACGCTTGCACTCCGGCTCACGCATGCTCCTGTGGAGTTTTGTAAAACAAAACTCTTGCGTCGCCTATCGATAATTACAACCTAAAAATGACAATGCTCCACGCATTGTCATTTTTTTAGTGGCATACACTCCGGCATCTTTAAGAATCATCTATTTGTGCCATGGAAAAATTTTAAATTAATGTCATAATAAAAAAGTCTTAGGGAGTATTATTTAAGGTTTGATTATGTTTAATATTGAAAACACGGCAATTATCTGTATTGATATCCAAGAAAAATTGGTTAATATGCTGAAAAATTCTGCTGAAATTGCCCAAAATACAACAAAATTAATGAAAGCAGCCTCAATTCTTAATATTGATACAATTATCACAGAACAATATCCAAAAGGGCTTGGTTCAACCATTGAAAGCATAAAAAACATCAAAAATTTCAAAACTATTGAAAAAACAACATTTTCAGCCTATCAAACAGAAGAATTTAAAAATGAGTTTAAAAAACTAAAAGCAAAAAATATTGTAATCTTTGGCATAGAAACACACATTTGCGTGTACCAAACAGTTTTAGATTTACTTGAAAGCAACTACAATGTATATGTTGTTAGTGATTGCTCATCCTCAAGGGCAGAATTTAACCATAAAACAGCACTTGAATTAATGAAACAAAAAGGTGCCAATATAACAAGTCTTGAAATTGTATTGTTTGACTTCCTTAAAAGTTCCAAACACCCTAATTTTAAAGAAATTCAGGGACTAATCAAATAAATGCTTATCTATTAATGCCTTGTTTTTTCAAGGCATTAACATTATTAAAGAAAACATTATGACAGAATCCATCAACCTCAATACTAACGATTTATTAAACCTTCAACAAGATGTAAGGATTACATCAAACAATATTTTCAATGCACAAGATGCATATGAAAATTCTTTTGAAGATGTTTTATTAGAAGAAGTAACAAAAGAACAACAAGAAACGCAAAAAATAACAAACGAAATTAAATTCACAAATCTTGGTATGCCATCGGGTTTTATTTTAGACACTTCATTATTAGAAGAAATTGAAAAAGGAGCCCAAAATGGCTCCAATTCAAATTCTTATCAACAAAAAATGTGTGAAAGCGCATATTTAATTGCTCAAGAAATTATTGATTAATCTTACAAACTTTTATATGCAATAATTTCAACTTCAACCTTAGCTCCTTTGGGAAGTTTTGCTTCAACACAAGAGCGCGCAGGTTTTGAGATAAAATATTGTGCATAAATTTCATTAAACTTTGAAAAATTAGCCATATCATCCAAAAAACATGTTGTTTTAATGACATCATTAAAAGAATAGCCCGATGCCTCTAAAAGAGCTTTTACATTTTTCATAACTTGTTCAGTTTGTTCTTCAATTGAGCCGCTTAAAAATTCATTATTTTTTGGATCAATTGCAATCATGCCTGAGCAATATAAAAAACCGTCTGCCCTTACAGCCTGCGAATAAGGTCCAACAGGCTCAGGTGCATTTTTAGTATATATAATTTCTTTCATATTTACTCCTTTATTGAACTGTAGATAAAATTTTATAACCTTTTTTTACCAATGCCTCTTTAATTTGGTTAAAATGTTCAAAATCTCTTGTCTCCATGGAAATTTTTAAATAACAATCGTTAATATCAGTGCCTTCTCCGCCTTGATTATGTCGAACACGAATAACATTTGCACCATATTGGGCTATAATTGTGCTAACTTCTTTTAACTGACCGGGTTTATCCAATAATTCGACAGTAATATTGGAAATTCTGCCTGTCTTTAATAATGCTCTATTTATAACACGAGATAAAATATTAACATCAATATTTCCACCCGAAACAATAGCTACAATGTTTTTATCTTTTAGAGGAATTTTATCAAACATAATAGCGGCAACAGATAAAGCACCGGCGCCTTCTGACACCATTTTTTCTTTTTCCATTAAAGCCAAAACGGCACTTGCTATTTCATCTTCTTCGACTAATACAATATCATCAACATATTCACTACATAAACTATAAGTTAATTCCCCCGGAAGTTTAACTGCGGTACCATCAGCAAAAGTATTAACCATATGCAATTCTTTTCTTTGTTTTGCTTTAAATGATTCATACATAGAACCGGCTTTTTTAGCTTGAACACCATATACTTTGCAGCTTGGTTTAATTTGTTTAATTGTAGCAGCAATTCCTGAAATCAAACCGCCGCCGCCAATCGGCACAACAATTGCATCCACTTCATCCAATTGCTCTAAAACCTCAAGCGCAATTGTACCTTGTCCTGCTATAACATCAATATCATCAAAAGGATGAATAAATACCCCATCGGTTTCTTTTTGAAATTTAACAGATTCATTATAAGCATCATCATATACGCCATCGATTAAAGCAATATCAGCTCCATAAGCTCTTGTTGCTTCAACTTTTGATATAGGAGCTGTTGCAGGAATAAAAATTGTTGCTTTAATGTTATTTTCTTTACTTGCAAGGGCCACCCCTTGAGCATGATTTCCGGCAGAACAAGCAATAACTCCCTTTTTTTTCTGTTCATCAGATAATTTTGAAATTTTATAATAAGCTCCTCTCAACTTAAAAGAGCCTGTTAATTGTAAATTTTCTGATTTTAAAAACACCTTGTTATTTTTTGATAAAAAACTTGAATGTACCAAACTCGTTTTTCTTGCTATTTTTGATAAAACTTTTTTAGCTTCATAAACTTTTTCTAAAGACAGTAAACTCAATTTTTAACCTTTCTATTTATAAATTAATTTAGGCATATCAACCTTGTCTGAGATTATCTCAAATGACTTATTTGCAATTACAATTGCATCATTTAACTTTTCATTATTTACATCATCATAATACAATTTCATAATTGTCTCATCTTTTTTAACATAATCTGCGATTTTTTTATCTAAAAGTACGCCCGCACCAAAGTCAATTTTGTCTGTTTTTTTATCTCTGCCTGCACCTAAAAGCTTTGCAGCATGCGCAACATCCAATGCATCCAACTTTGAAATATAACCGTCTTTTTGGGCTTTAATTTCAAATATATTTTTCCCTATTTTAAATAAAGAATAATTATTAATTACTTCAGGGTTTCCCCCTTGAGCAACAATGATTTCTCTAAATTTATTTAAAGCGGTTTTATTCTTAATGACTTCATCAACCTTTTTTTTCGCCTCATCATATGAGTTTGCCTTCTTGCAGTTCAATAAAGTCTTAATTGCAAGTTCTAGAGTAATTTCATACAAATCAAAAGAATAGTTACCTTTTAAAAATTCAATTGCCTCAATCACCTCAAGGCTGTTTCCGACACATTTTCCTAATGGCTGTTCCATTGAACTGATGACCACATCAATGTTTCTGTTTAAAAGTTTTCCTGTTTTTACCATTAAATCTGCCAATTCCTTGGCTTCATGAGGAGTTTTTAAAAAAGCACCCGAACCATATTTAACATCTAAAACAATAGATGTCGCCCCTGAGGCAATTTTTTTAGATACAACAGACGCACAAATTAAAGATTTATTATCAACGGTTGCCGTAACATCTCTAAGCGCATAAATTTTTCCATCTGCAGGGGTTAAATTAGGGCTTTGAGATGAAATTGCAACTTTAATCTTTTTGATTTGATTAAAAAATTCTTCATTAGTTAATTCGCATCTGAAATTTGGAATAGATTCAAGCTTATCTATAGTGCCGCCTGTAAAACCAAGTCCTCTGCCTGATAATTTTGCCGTATACACATCCAATTGGGCTAAAATCGGTATTAAAACAAGAGTAACTTTATCGCCAACTCCCCCTGTTGAGTGTTTGTCTGCAATATCGGATGAAATTGATGAAAAATCCAAAACATCACCGGAATTAACAAAACTTTCAGTCATATATGCTGTTTCTTCATCTGTTAAACCTTTAAAACAAACTGCCATAAGCCACGCAGACATTTGATAATCTTCAATATTTCCTTTTGTATAATTTTCAACAAGAAAATTAATTTCTTCTTTTGTGTGAGCTAGACCGTCTTTTTTCTTTTGAATTAAATCAACTACTCTCATTTTATTTTCCTTATTTATGATATGGTTCGTTATTTAAAATTTTATAAGCTCTATATATTTGCTCCATTAAAATCAAGACTGCTTCTTGGTGTAAAAAAGTCAACTTTGACATTGAAAACTTAAAATTTGATTTTTGACGAACCATATTATCAAGACCATAGGCTCCGCCGATTAAAAACAAAATTTCATTATAATAACCGTCTTTTTCAATATCATCAAGCTTTTTAGCAAATTCTTCACTCGAAAGGGATTTGCCTTCTATTTCCATTGTAACTATAAAAGAATTTTGCTTATTTTTAATATATTCTAAAATATTATTTACTTCAACAACTTCAACACGTCCTAAAAGGCGCTTTTGATATTCAAAAACGCCTTCTTTATAAAAACTTTCTTTTAATTTTGCTTCAAGTATTACTTTTATATTCAAGCTTGCGCCTTTTCTTCTGTTCCGCACAACAATTCGTAATTAAGTTCATTTTCATTATCTGCAATAATTGCTGCAACAACAGCATCTGAAGTTACATTGCAAATTGTTCTCAACATATCGAAAAATCTCTCGATTGCAAATAATAATGAAAAACCAACCACCAGCTGCTGCGGAGTTAAGCCGATTCCGTTTAATATTAAAGCAATTGTAATCATACCTGCTCCGGGGATACCGGCTGAAGTTGATGATGCAACAATAGCAAGAGCGGAAATTTCAAATATTAACAATGGTGATAAATCAATACCATACATTTGAGCCAAAAACATAACTGCAATTACTTGTATTATGGCTGTTCCATCCATATTTAGAGTTGCTCCTAAAGGAAGTACAAAAGAGCAAACCTTATTTGAGATACCTCTCTTTTCACAGCACGTAATCGTCAAAGGCAAAGTTGCAGATGATGAAGCAGTACCAAAAGCAACCATTATAGCTTCTGATATTGCTGCATATAATCTTCCCACAGGAACTTTTGAAAATATTTTGAGCATAATAGGATAAACAACAAAAAATTGAATACCCAAAGCAATACAAATTGCTATTGCATATTTTGAAATGACTCCAAATATTTCCATGCCAAAGCTTGAAACAGCAGTTGCAGTCAAAGCAAAAATACCCGGAGCTGCAAGATACATAATCCAATCTGTTACTTTCATGGTTGCCGCAAATATACTTTCAAAAAACGAAACCAAAGGACGTGAAATTTCCCCTGCTCTTGTCAAAGCAACCGCAAAGATAGAAACAAAGATAATAACAGGAATCATATTTCCCTTGGCTAAAGCTTCAAAAGGATTTTTAGGAATTAAATCCAAAAACATCTGAACTAAATTTTCTTTTTGGTATTGTATCGCCTCAGTTACACTACCTTGAACATTTTGAATTATATCAGGATTAACCAGCCCTTGAGCATTAAGTCCCGGTTGAAGAATTATTGAAACAACAGCAGCAACCAAAACAGCCAAAACGGTTATAATTCCGTAATATAAAATCATTTTAGAGCCAAATTTTGCAAGCTGTTTAGAATCTCCAATATTAGATACCCCGATAATGATTGCACTAATTACCAAAGGCAAAACTACCATTTGAATTATATTGATAAACGCTTTAGCTATAAAACTTAATATCGAATAAACTTGCCCATATTGCTCCTTAGGAAAGAACAATCCGACTAATATACCTAAAATTAAACCGATAAATATATGTCCGTTTCTCTTTATACCGAGCAATAGTGCAATTATGACTTGCATATGTAAACCCATTTATAGTTATTCTCCATCATACTGTTTCGATTTATTCTACTACTTTTTATAGATTTTTGCAAAAAAATTCAAACAATAGACCGATTTTAAAGACATATAAAAAAGTTAAAATCAGAATATGGAACAAGAAAAAACATCCAGACCTTTTTTAGGAATTTTATTTGAATGCTGTAATGTATATGGAAGAATATACAAAAATAAAGATGGTACCTATTATCAAGGCAGATGTCCAAGATGCATGAGAGAAATTAAAATTAAAATCGGAGAAAACGGAACAAATAACCGATTTTTTAAAGCTCATTAAATAAAATCCTCTTTTTGAAAATCATCAAAAAGAGGAAAATACAAAGGAATAATTTGATTTTGTTAGCTGTTATAGGTTTTAAATACGGAATCGATTGTATCTTCAATAACCTTAGAAATTGATTCCATTTCTGTTGCAATTGCATTTTGTTCTGTGTCTAATTGATTTAATTTCAATTCAAGGCTTCTGTCTTCCGCTTGAATTTTTTCCGTTTTCTTGTTTATTTTTTCAACTTCTTTTTCATATTGCGCTTTTTCATAATAATATTGATTCATTGCATCTGTATAAGCAAGCGTATCTTCGCTTGAACCTGTCGAAATTGAATATGTATTATTCATTAATTCAGGTGCATCATCACAGCTGATTATCTGAATAGCTGATAATCTTCCGCTTGAATCTTGAGTTAAAGCTGCTTTTGCTTGTACATTTTGAGTAGTTTTTTGAGCTCCTTGGTAATCAAAAGTATAATCACCATAGTATCTTAAATTTCCGTCAACTTCTTCAAAAGCAGTCGAATTAAGATCGTCTTCTGATGTATAATATGCAGTTCCATTTATCATATACATATAAAATGTACCTTCAGATAAGCCTTGAGCTTGCATGATTGTAGATAAACCTTGGTATTTTTCATAATCAGATGTAATTTTTGTGATAGTTGAATTATCTAAATCATTTTCATCATAAGTATATGTATTTGTTCCAATTTGAAAATTTACATAATTGTAGCTTCCTGAATCATTCTTTTTAACTGTTGCAACGCAATCTTTTGCTTGATATGTATATGCTTTTGCAACATCTTGTTGATATGATAAAGACACATTATAATAACCGTCATATTGACTTCCGTCGGTTATTTTTGAAAAACTGTCAATTTGATACCCCTCGCTTGTTGAATCAAGAGTATAAGTTGTCTTTGTATAATCACTGACAGAAGGCGGAGTTGGCACATCTAAATTGTTATATTCGTTATACAAACCCATAACTTCATTAGACAGTGCAGTTCTTGCCTGATTTATTTGCTGTCCTTGATATTCAACATTGCTCTTTCTCGCAGTTAAACCAAGAAAGCGAGCTTGACTTGCCGCTAATCCCATATTGTCACCTTTCCTTCGTATTTACATTTTTATTAACGACATTCAAAATATAATTCTTTAGGATTATTCTATTTTTGTTTACATTTGTTAACATAATATTATTAAACCTGTACGATTAAGCCATATAAGACTTAATGATTTTTCTAGAAAGGTCAAAGTGGAAAATTTAAAATTTATCGATAACCACACCCATGGCGCATTTGGCGTCAATTTTAACTATGGAAACTATGATGAAATAAAATCGATTTTAAAAAAACTCTACAAATTTAATATAAAAGGAATTTGCCCTACATTAGTTGGTGATAGCAGCAAAAATATTCAAAACCAGCTGGCCATCTTTGAAGTAATTAAAAAGGAACAACTGAAAAACATTGAAAACGAAACATTTATTATCGGGGTTCACCTTGAGGGAAGCTTTCTAAGCAAGGAAAAATCCGGAATACAAGACAAAAAAGTTTTTAAAATTCCAACAATAAATAATTTTAAAGAATTAGTTGGAAAGTATGAGAAAATAATAAAAATAGTTACAATAGCTCCTGAAAATGATATTGATTTAATTGATTATTTAAATGAAAAAAATATTATAACCCAAGCAGGTCACTCAATCGGTGAAACAATGAAAAATTGCAAAGGCACAACCCATCATTTTAACGCAATGAACCCAATTCACCACAGAAACCCCTCAATTGCCCTTGAAGGATTGATAAATGATAAAGTATATTGCGAAATCATAGCCGATTTAATTCATACAAACTCAGATATTATAAAATTAATCATAAAAACAAAACCAAAAGACAAAATTCTCTTAATCAGCGATAGCCTGCCTATCAGCCATTTTAACAAAGAAATAATATTCTGTAATAAAAAAATCTATCCGAATGGAAAAGATGAAAATAATACTTTAGCGGGTTCTATAAAAACTCTTGATGAAATATGTCATAATTTAATTAAGAAAAACATTCTAAGCAAAGAAGATATCAAACAAATGGCTTTTGAAAATCAAATAAAATATCTTAACCTAACAGATAGCGAGATTGATATTTTAAATAGCCAAAAATTATGATAAACTATTTTTGAAAACAAATTTTAGAGGAAACCATGAATAAAAAAACCATATTATCGATATCTTTCGTTGTTATGATGAGCATAGGGCTTGTGCAATTTGCAACAAGTGCACCCAGTCAACCTGTTAAAAAACCATCAGCACATACTGCAAATGCAATAAATACAACATCATTAAATATAGTAAATAATCCAAGTAAATATTTAAATAAAACTATTAAAATGCAAGCCACGTTTGACAAATTCTCAACCTTAGGTCTGGATTACAAAAAAGCCTTAAGACCAAGCGACAAATACATAGGCATATTAATTCAAAGAGATGATGTAATGGATCATGATATTCCGCTATCAGAGATGAAAATATTCCTAAAAAAAGAAATGGCAGAAAAACACATAGACCTTGAAACAGGAGATAAAATCGAGATAACCGGAAAAGTATTTTCAACAGCACTTAATGACCCTTGGCTGGACGTTGAAAATTTAACCGTAATTAAAAAAATCAAAAAAGATGATAAAAAACAATAACCGCTAAAAGTATTACAGGGTTGGAAGATGAGCGAAGATAAGAAATTTTTAACAATCCACGGACATTTTTATCAACCACCAAGAGAAAATCCATGGATAGAAGAAATCGAAATACAAGACAGTGCAGCACCAAATCACGACTGGAACGAAAAAATAACATGGCAGTGTTACAGTCCAAATGGTGCTTCAAGACTGGTTGACAGCAATAACTCAATTATTGAAATTTCAAATAATTACCAATATATGAGTTTCAACTTTGGACCAACCTTATTAAGCTGGCTTGAAAAATATGCTCAAAATGCCTATCAAAGAATACTTGAAGCAGACAAAAATTCTCTTGAACTTTACAACGGTCATGGCTGCGCCATAGCACAAGTATATAACCACATTATTATGCCTCTTGCAAACCAAAATGATAAAATTACACAGGTTATCTGGGGGCTAAAAGACTTCCAAAAAAGATTTAAAAGAAATGCAGAAGGTATTTGGCTTGCTGAAACAGCAGTGGACTCGCAAACATTAGAAGTTTTGATTGATTGCGGAGTGAAGTTTACTATTTTATCACCTCATCAAGCAAAATGTATTAATAAAATAGGCGAACACAACTGGCAAGATGTATCATGGGGCACAATTGACCCTTCACAGCCATACAGATATTTTGTTGAAGGAACAGATAAACAAAAATATATTGATTTATTCTTTTATGACGGTTCCATATCAAAATCGGTTGCTTTTGATAATTTACTACAAGACGGCAAAAAATTCTCATATCGCCTAAATGAAGGCTATGTCGAATCAAGAGGACATGCACAGCTGGTAAACATTGCAACAGACGGCGAAAGCTATGGACACCACACAAAATTCGGTGATATGGCGCTGGCATATGTTTTAAGGGTTGGTGCTAAAAATCTCGGTTTCAAAATAACAAACTACGGTCAATTCCTTGAAATGTATCCTCCCACCTTTGAAGTAGATATTAAACCTGTTTCAGCTTGGAGCTGCGCCCATGGTGTCGGAAGATGGATGGATGATTGCGGCTGTTCAACAGGAGCTCAACCGCACTGGAACCAAAAATGGAGAAAGCCTTTAAGGCAAGCATTTGATTATTTAAGAGACGAATTAATCAAACTATGTTCAATTCAAGGTACAAAATATTATAAAGATTTTTGGGAAGCAAGAAATAATTATATTGACGTTATTTTAGACAGGTCAGAAGAAAATATTAATAAATTCTTTGCTGAAAATGCAAAAAAACAATTGAGCACTCAAGACAAAGTTAAAGCCATAAAATTGATGGAAATACAACGTTTTGCACAATTAATGTATACAAGCTGCGGTTGGTTTTTTGCTGATATTTCAGGAATTGAAACAACCCAAATTATGAAATATGCTCTAAGGGCTATGGAATTGGCAAGTGAATTCAGCAAAACAAATTTTGAAAAAACTTTCCTTTCAATTTTACAAAAAGCAAAAAGTAATATTATAGAATTCGGAAACGGAAAAGATATATATAACCGCTGGGTTAAGACAAGTTCAATAGGAATTGAAAAAATAGCAGCACAATACGCTATTGAAACATCTTTTAAAACTGATGAAGAAAACTTAAAAGACGACAAAAAAAATCAGCAGCTATACTGCTACAAAATCAAAAAAACAAATTACAAAAGCTACAAAAGCTTAAATAATATATTATCTTTTGGCAAAGTTGAAATTATATCAGATATAACTCTGGAAAAAAGAGAGTTAACTTTTGCTATGATTCAAACTCAAAACTTTGAGTTCTATTGTGCCATCAAGGAATTTAATTGCTTGGATGATTTCAACACAGAAAGAAAAGAAATAGTTAAAGTATTTGAAAAAGACACAATAGTTTCAACCCTTCAAGCCATTGAACTATACTACGGTTCAAGATTTTATTCACTGAAAGACATCCCGATGGACAGAAGAAAAACCATCCTTGAAAATTTAATTACCCTAAACTTAGAAAAAGCAACACAAACCTATAAAGAATTATACGACAGCTTATTAACCCCAATAAGCTACTTAAATGATCTGGGTATGGATATTCCGGAAGGCTTTAGAGTCTGTGCTAAATATACGCTTTTAGCAAACCTTGATAAAGAATTATCACAATTAACAGACTACACAGATGAAGAAAAAATACAAAAATTAATGAGCATAAAACAACTTTGCGATAAATTTTCAATCAAACTAAATAACTCAAAAGCAAATGAAATTTTATCAAACAAGCTAAAAGAACTCATACACAAACTAAAAGACGAAACAAACATAAAAAACTCGCAAGAGCTGTTGTATTTCTTTGAATTATTAGAAAAATTAAAAATACAAGTAGAAATTTCAAATTCTCAAAATATTTTTTATGACATGTTTTGTATGCATTTTGAAGATTTAACAAGCAAAATCAAAAACAACAACAAAACACAAGACGAAAGAAAACTGCTCTTAAATTTACTTTCTATCGGACAGCACCTGAACATTAATATGGACTTTTATAAGTCTAAAGTTGACCAATTGACAGGCAAAATCTAAGAAAAAACTTCTCTTGAATAAACAGGAACAGAGTTTATTTCGAATATTTTTCTTACTTTTATATTGTTAACAAAATCCATAGCAAACATTGCACACAATATTGCTTCTAAGTTTGATGCAGGAAGCATGTTGTCCGGCATTTGAGAAAAACCGTATTTAATTTTTAAAGACAATTGTAAATTTTTACAATCAAGGCTTGTTCTTGCAAGATAATGCGGACAAAGCCCATAAGACAATCTTAGCTGATTAATATCACATCTGATTACTTTTATATTCTTATCTTGAATTTTTTTAAAAGTATCAACACACCTTTTAGATATCCTATTTGTCCAATTATCTCGATTAACCTTAAAATAATCACCAAGCATTTTGTAATTTTTTGAATGTATGCGCCATTTTCCTTCCAACAACTTATTATCATAAGGCACGCTAACACATACTATGGAATTTTTTAAATAAGGAGTATTTTCAAAAAAATAATCTATATCAGATGCAAAGTAAAATTTATCCATCAAAACAATAGAAGAGTTCCTGTCTAAAATACAAATTGAGCTATCATAGTTAGATGAATTAGATAGCGCCACTCCGATAAAAAAATTTTCTTTACTTGACAGACTTTGCATAGTTAAGAGTATAATTAAATATAAAACATTTTTCAAGGAAATTATTTTGAAAATAGAAGTTTTCAGAGAAGTTATAAACAGATTTTACAAAAATAAGCGTTTTAATTTCTATATCCTTTTTGTATTGTCATTTACAGCTGGTCTTTTTGAACTTGTCGGCCTTGTATTAATTTATCAATTTGTCTTATTTTTAACAGACCCAAACAATAATCTTTACTCTAAATTAATCACCGATATTTTTAAAAACAATTTCAATATAGAAGGATTTTCTAAAATTGGCTTAATTTTAGGACTAACAATCGCATCTGTATATATTTTAAAAAATATCTATATGTTTTTATACACAATTTTTTACAGCACTGTTTTAAAAGATTTATCTCAATCTATGATAAACAAAACAATAAATAATCTGATTTATCAAGATTATTTAACCTTAAAAACCATTCCAAAAGATGAAAAATTAAATACTTTATCAAAAATTAACGTAACAGTTTGGGAATATTGCCAAAGATATATAATTCTTATAACAAACCTGACAGTAGTAATTATACTTATAAGCACCCTATTTATTAAATTTACTCAATGCGCAGTATTAGCAAGCATATTTCTTGGGTTATTAAGTTTTCTTGAATATAAATTTTTTAAAAAAGAATCAATTAAAAACAGCAAAAAACTACTAAAATTTCACGACAGCGCAAACGCAAGTTTGCTGCCTATAATACATTCTATTGTTGAAATCAAATTAAACAACAAAGAAGACTATTTTTCAAAAACAATCACAAATATAAACAAACTGTTTGCAAAAATTTCAACAAAAAAACATTTCAACAGCATCTTTCATATTTATTTTAATGAAATTGCCATAATGATGACTTTTGGTTTAATATTGGTTCTGTTATTTTATACAAACAACTTCAACAACCGGCTTATATTAAGCTCACTATCCACAATCTGCGTAATCATATTAAGGCTAACTCCTTGTATAAACAGAATTCAAAGCTCATTATACTTAATAAACACAAATGAAATTTTTGCAATTGATTTTTTAGAATATGATAAAAAATTTAAAAAAACAGAATTTAAAAATACAAAAGAAAAGCTTCCTTTTAATAATTCAATAGAAATAATAAACGGAGCTTTTTCATATCCAAATTCAAACGAAGAAATAAATAACATAAATCTAAAAATTAATAAAGGCGATTTTATTGGCATAATCGGCAAAAGCGGTTCATATAAAACAACTTTGATTTTAATTCTATCAGGATTAATTAAGCTCCAAAAGGGCAATTTTATAGTTGACAACAAAGTCTTAAATGAAAACGACATAAAAAAATGGAAAAACAATTTTTCAATTTTAAGTCAAAACTATAACTTAATTTTCGATAAAGTAAAGGATAACTTTAAAAATAAAAACTGCCCCAATGAACTTTTTAAAAAACTTGGCATTGAAAATCTGTTAAATAAAAATGTATCTGAATTATCAAACGGACAAAAGCAAAGACTGGCGCTTGCTTTAACCTTGAACGAAGACAAAGAAATTATAATTTTAGACGAAGCAACAAGCGCAATTGATGTATTATCTGAAGAAATTATTAACGAGATACTATTTAAACTAAAAGGCAAAAAAACAATAATTTCAATTGCTCACAGGCTGCAAATTTTAAAACATTGCAATAAAATCATCTATATGGATAACGCAAAAATTTTAGATATCGGGACATTTGGGTATCTTGAAGACAAATATGCTGATTTTGAAAAAATAATTAAATTGTCAACTTTTAAATCAACTTAGTTTATTGTAAGCTTCAACAATTTTTTTTGCTTGTTTTTCTTTGCCGAGTTTTTTATAACATAATGCCAAATTATAGTAATAATTTTTGTTTTTTGGTTCTAATTCAAGCGCTTTAACCAAATTTTTCTTAGCTTCTTTATAATTTTTAAGCTGAATTTGGCAGCAAGCTAAATTATAATATGCACTCGGGAAAAATTTATTATATTTAATTGCAAGCTCAAAATTATTAATTGCCATTATATATGATTTTTTAGAAGCAAAAATACAGCCTAGATTATAATAAGCTTTATAATAATCAAATTTTTTATCAAGAGCCATGTTGAGATTTTGAATTGCAGTATTATCTTTATTTTCTTCAAGAGCTATGTTTGACAAAAGCAAAAAAACCTCTTCATCTTTTTCGTTTGAAGGAAGATTATCGAGAATTTTAAATGCTTCAGAGTAATTTTGCGTAGTATATAAAGCAATTGCTTTTTCCTTTAAATCTTTAATATTTTCGCCGTTTGATGCAAAACAAATCTGGCAGGAAAACAATAAAAAAATAACAACAAAAAATTTTACTACACGTTTTATATCAATGTATGAAAAATTTCTCACAAAAAACCCCAACATAATATATAATAAAATCATACACTAAAATATATTATTTGTAAAAAAATGTATTTTGTTTTATTTTGATATAGTATAATAACATATGTAATTATGACAATGGTAATAATATGAATAGTAGCCTCGAAGAAAGAACACAAATCTATAGAATTCCAATAAAACCGCAATACAAAAGAAGAAGACGCCCGAAGAAAAACAACAACTTTAATAAACTCTTTATTATAGTTATGGCTGTAATAGTCGGCATTTTTGCATTTGCTAATTGGCAAATTAACTCTGATACCACAGCCCAAAACAACTCCGGTTCGCTTTCTCCGCTTGATTTAAATTTTAATTTTTCACCAAGAAGACAAAATATTTTGCTCATGGGTATTGATATTGCCTCAAACGAAGCAAATCCTTTTAAAGGCAATCGCTCAGATACAATGCTTTTAATAAGTATTGCGCCATACGGCAAAAACATTAATGTAATTTCAATCCCAAGAGATTCAAAAGTATACATCCCCGGAAAAAATAAAGCAGATAAAATCAACCATGCTTTTGCATTCGGCGGAGCAAAACTTGCCGTTAAAACAGTCGAAGAAACTTTTGGAGTTAAAATCAACAACTATCTTGCAATTTCAAATGCAGGCGTAATTAAGATGATTGATACTTTAGGCGGCTTGCCTATTTATATTGAAAAAAACATGAAATATGACGATTACAGCGGCAATTTACACATCAACCTTAAACAAGGCGAGCACATCCTTACAGGAAAACAAACTGAAGGATATTTAAGATTTAGACACGATTCTTTTGGTGATATAGGAAGAATTCGCCGTCAACAATGGTTCTTTAATGCACTGATAGCAAGACTTAAAGACCCTACTGTTATTGTGAAATTGCCTGAACTGTTAAAAATTATGCCTGAATATATACAAACAGATTTATCGGGTTACGATATGGCAAAATATCTTGGAATGGCAAAAAATGTTGACACATCAACAATTCAAATTGCAACCATCCCCGGAGCCCCATCAACAAAAGGAGTTATCAGCTATTGGATAATTGATCCGATTAAAACCCAAGATTTAATAAACAAAATGGTATACAGAAACAAAACGGAAATAGACCCCAAAGACATCTCTGTGGGCATTTTATATGCAAATTCCAAAACAGACACTGCAAATCAGCTAAAACAAGAACTGGAAACAATGGGTATGCAGGTTAAAATGCAAGAAACCAATTCCGCAAATAAAAACTATATTGCAATCCACAATCTTGATATAGCAGGCGAAACAATTTCCGACTTAAAGAAAACAATTCCTGAAATTAAAGATAAACACACAATTTATGACCCAATCGGAATAAATCGCACAGGGAAAGATTTAACCATTGTGATTTCTGATTTATAAAAATACATTGTTTATACTACGTTTTTTAAATTTAAACTGTTCTTAAGGTTGATTTAATTAAAGCAAGTATATAAGACAATCATTTTATGAATTACAATCAAAATGAAAAATATCTTTTAAGATTTATCTCCATGACAAACGACAATGATTTAGAAAAAGATAATTTACTTGAAACAATTTGTCGTTTGGGAATAAAAATTCATTTTAAAAACTATAATCCCGTTTATCAAATAATTGATGAACTTAATTTTTCAACTCGTTATAATGAATTAATTAGGAAATAGTATGCAAGAAAAAAATAAAAATCGTCTTACATATGCGCTATATGCGTTTATTGTTTTTGCACTTTTTGGTCTATTGGTTTGGCTTGGACACTTCTCCGTATTTCAAGATTTTATAACAAAAATAGAACAAAGCAGTTTCGATTTAAGACAAACTATTTTATCAAAATATAAAACACCAAACAAAGATATAATCATATTGTCTGTCGATGATGCAACTTATGAATATATTATGGATAAATATGGTTATTGGCCTATTTCAAGGAAAATATGGGCAGATACAATTAACTTTATTGAAAAAGCACAACCAAAGAGCATTGTAATGGATTTACTGTTTATTAAAGCAAATCTAAACGATGTATCTTCAGATAATGCTCTTGTTAGTGCAATTAAAGACAACAACAATGTTTTTTTATCAATGAATTTTGACAACTACAGCGATGAAATCAGAAAATCGCCTGTCATTGATGAAAAATTTAAGCTGAATATTAAAGAAGGTTTTCTGGAAGATAATCCGTTTGTCTCCTTTATTAATGCCAGACTTGTAATGCCGGAATTAATGAATGAGACAAAAAATATCGGTGTAATCAATGTTACAAGAGATAAAGACGGCATTATAAGAAATGTTACACCAATATTCAAATACAAAGACGACTACTACCCTAATTTATCCCTATTAGCTGCAATGAATTATCTAAATATAGACAGCATTTCCATTGCAAATAATAAAATCATACTTGATAAAAACCATACCATACCGCTTGATAAAAGCCAAAGGGCAATTTTAAATTGGTATGGCAAAAGTAACACATACAAACATATACCGCTCTGGGAAGTAATAAAAGCTCAAAAAGAAAACAACACAGACTTCATTAATAAAAATTTTAAAAACAAAGTTATATATGTTGGAACAACAACAACAAGTCTATCTGACATCAAAAGTGTGCCTGTTGAATCAAACATGTCAGGTGTTGAACTGCATACAACATTTTTCAATAATATACTCGATAACAACTTTATAAAAAAATCAACTTTAAAAGTAGATTTTGCTATTTCAATTATACTGTGTTTAATTGTGGGATATTTAGTCTTAAAAACAGAAAATGTAGCTAAAACTTTTTTATTTTTATTTTCAACACTTGTTTTATACAGCGTATTTTCACTGTTATTAATGCAAATATTTAATATATGGGTAACGATTGTTTTTCCTTTTATAACAACGATTACAACATTTATTTTAATTTACTGCGAGAAATACCTGCTTAAATCAAAAGACTATGAACAAACTTACAAACTCGCCGTTACTGATGGCTTGACACAAATATATAACCACAGATATTTTCAAGAACAAATGATTGTCAATATAAATAATTTCAAAAGATATGGACAAGTTTTTTCAATTATTATTATGGATATTGATTTCTTCAAAAAATTCAATGACACATACGGACATCAATCAGGTGATTGTGTATTAAAACAAGTTGCCGCTATTTTGAAAAAAAATTCAAGAACATCAGATGTCGTATGCAGATACGGTGGAGAAGAAATGACAATTATATTAACCAACACAAATAAAAAAGATGCACAAATTACCGCTAACAAAATCTGTCAAGCAGTCAGAAATAATAAATTTACCCTTGCAAACGGAGAAAAGGTAAACGTTACAATTAGTGTTGGAGTTGCAACAGCAGGAGAAAATGGCATAACACCGCAAGAAATTATAGAATATTCAGATAAATGTCTTTATAAAGCCAAAGAAACAGGCAGAAATAAAGTAGTTGCCGAAATATAAAACCCTAGTCTGTTAATTGAAACGGACATTTAGAACATCTTGCTTTCGGCCGCAAAATCAAATTATCTTCAAGATCATAAAGCTTTGCTATTCTTGTAATTAATTTTTCACCACACAAAGGACAGTTAAGCGAAAAATTAGGATTTGTTGAATTTAAAAGAATTTGCTCTCTGATTACATCATTTTGAGATTTAGTTGCAATAGAAAAATCTGTCTTTTTTTCATGTTTTTTAATTTCTTTATTGTCAACCTTTAAGCCTTTTGCCAGTTTTTGTCTTACTGTAGTAGCCAAAAACAAATCCATGCCCTGCTCTATTGAAATTATTTCAATAATACTTAAACCGGATTTATCTGCTAAGTCTTCAATAGAGAGCCCCAATGCTTCTCTTTTTTGAATAACATACTGAGCCAATGATTGAGAATTTTTATTATTATTTTTATGCATGTTGTTTCTTATTCATATGCTCTTTAACTATAGCAAGCGTTGTGCCTGCAACAAATATAGATGAATATGTACCAATAGCCACACCTATAATAATAGCTAATACAAAATCTTTAATTGTTGAACCGCCAAAGAAATACAAAGCAAACAATGTAAACAATGTTGTCGCAGAAGTATTTACACTTCTTGCCAATGTTTGATTAACTGAAATATCAATAATCTCATTTGTACTTTTCTTCTTGGCCAAAAATCTCATATTTTCTCTTATTCTGTCAAAAACAACAATTGTATCATTAATTGAATAGCCTATTACAGTTAAAATTGCCGTAATAAACAAGCTGTCAATCGCAGTATCAAAGAAAATACCTTTAATTGCAAAAACTCCGACAACAATTAAAGCATCATGGATGAGCGCCAACAAAGCAATCCATCCATATTCCGTATGAAATCTGAATGAAATATATACAACCATTGCAACAAAAGCCAACACCAGCGCAATCATTGTATTTTTTAGAAGTTCAGAGCCTAAAGTAGGTCCAACTGAATTAACCTGAACCAATTGAGCACCGCTAAATTCTGAAGATATAAGATTAGTGGTCTTATCCACAGTCTCTTGCCCTTTTTTATCGCCCAAAAATATTGTTCTTATTGATACTAGATTTTTTGCTTCTTTATCTCCTTCAGTCGACATTTGAGTAGTTGCTTGAATTACAGGGCTTTTGATACCAATTTTTGCTAAATCTTCTCTCATTTTTGAAATATCATCCGTAGATAATTTTTTATCTATACTGTATTGCAAAATAGTACCGCCCGTGAAATCAATACCTAATTTTAAAGGAGCATGATTAGGTTGTGTAATTGTCAAAAACAGAACAGCAATAATGCAAGGAATAAGCAATAAAGCACTAAAGCCCAACCATACGTATCTATATTTAACTATATCTAACTTTAATTTCTTTTTTTCAGTATTTGCCATTTATATATCTCCCGAATATCTCAACAATTAATCCAAAACGCCAAATTTTGCTTTTTCACGTTTTGTCTCTTGAGCTACAAATGTATTTTCAATATCTTCTTTCTTCAAACCGAATAATTGAGGATATTTCAACTCATTTGAGCCGAATATTAAATGCATAAAATTCTTTGTAACGGTTATTGCGCTAAACATAGACAAACAAACACCGATTATCAATGTTAAAGCAAAGCCCTTTACCATTGAAGCACCAAAATAATACAATATTAAACAAGTCATAATTGTTGACACGTTTGAATCAAAAATACTTGTGAATGCTCTGTCGAAACCGGAATTTATTGCAGTATAAAGACTTCTACCCATTTTCAATTCCTCTTTTGTTCTTTCAAAAATCAAAATATTAGCATCTATTGCCATACCTATTGAAAGAATAAAACCCGCTATACCTGTTAATGTAAGCGTTACAGGAATTATTTTAAATATCGCAAAGTTCAAAATACAATAAATTAACAAAGCAAAACATGAAATCAAACCAAGCACTCTGTAATATAAAATCATAAATAACATAACAGCACTAACACCAACAATACCGGCTACTTTAGATTTATTTATACTGTCAAGCCCCAAGGTTGGACCTACTGATTCCTCTTGAATAACTTCAGCACCAACAGGAAGAGCGCCTGCGTTCAATAAATCTACCATTTCTTTTGCTTCTGTATATTCAAAACCGCCTTCGCCGCCCGTAATTTGAGCTCTGCCGCCGGTAATTTGTTCATTTACTCTTGGTGCGGATTGTAATTTGCCGTTAAAGAAAATTGCCATTTGTTTTCCGGTTAATTCCTTTGTTAAATCAGAAAACTTTTGCGCTCCTTGAGCATTAAATTCCAACTCAACCATCCACTCACCGGTTGCAGGAGTTGAACCAACTAGCGATTTTTTTAAATCTTTACCGGTTAAACCTGTAGATTCCCAAGCAATTTCGCCATTTTCACCCAGAATCGGACGCTTAAATTCCAATTGCGCAGTTTGACCGATAAATTCTTTTGCTTTAGATGTATCTGTTATATTTGGGATTTCAACCAATAATCTTTTTAAACCAACTCTTTGAACAATGGTTTCGCCAACACCCATGGCGTTTACCCTGTTTTCAATAGCATATTGCAAACTATCCATTATTTCAGGAGTAATTTTGGGAACAGCATCAGATGTCTGTGCTTCAAGCATTAATCTTGAGCCGCCAACCAAATCAAGTCCAAGACTTGTGGGTTTTTTATAAATAATAAAAATACCGGCTAAAGTGATAGCCATAATAATCCAAAAAAGAATCAGTTTGTTTCTCATTGATAATCCTCAAATGTGTAGTATTGCAATAATTATAACAAAAAAATATATAAAAGTTAAATTATTAAATAGGATAATATTATTTTATCAATCAAGATGTAAAGATTTGTATCTTTAACTAAAGTTTTTAATGGAATTTGACGAAGTATATAGTGTAATATTTATTTACATAAAGTCAATTTTTATTTCGTTAATGTTTTTATTAAGATAAGGTTACTTCTTAATAAAAAACAAAAAAAGGAGAAACCCTAAATTGCAACAATCAATACAAGCAAATTTAAAAAGACTGATGGTTTTCTTAAATTATTCAAAAAATTATTTAAGAAGAAACAATCCTATTAAAATTCTGCGAAAAGAAATTGTTGCAGGTTTAAAAGATGCACTTTCCATTAACAAAAAAAGAAAGATGATTAAATACAAACTAAAATATCAAATGCATCAATTAAACCAAATGGAAAAATTGATTGCTCAAAATAACGAGCACGTTTTTCTAAGGGGCAATAAATTCAACGAAATGAGATAAGACTATGTCAATTTTACTCTCACAAATGAGACTAGCGCAAATTAACAGCTATAGAGCAGACTTAGAATATAAAATTCAACTAATCTCCTCTACTAAGCTTGATTTGTCTTCTCAAATCAACGAATTAGTGGGTTTAGGTTCGGATATGGACCCTGACAGCCCTGAAATGAAATCTTTAGAAAAGAAAAAAGAACGTTTATATCAAGCAGAAAAAGCTCTTGATATGCAGCTTCAAAGATATCAAACTCAACTGCAAATGATTGAATCTGAAGAACAAACTGTAAAACAAAACTTACAAAGTTCAATTCAAAGAAGCTTTGCAGCTTAATAACTTATAAAAAATAAACCGCAACTAATGCTGCCAGTATTAACGCTGTGTTGTAATGCACAAAAGTCGGAATACAAGTATCTTTTATGTGATTATGCTGGTTGTCAGCATTTAACCCTGCACTTGGTCCTAAAGTTGTATCTGAAGCAGGAGAACCGGCATCGCCTAAAGCAGCCGCAGCACAAAATAATACAACCGTTGCCGGAATTGAAAATCCAAGTTTAGAGCATAAAGGAATAAACAAAACCGCCAATATCGGTATTGTACCGAATGATGAGCCTATTCCTATCGTAATTACAAGCCCGATTAAAAGCATGGATAATGAAGCTAATAATTTTGAATGCTGAATATAAGGTAAAACCGAATTTAGCAAAGAATCTATACCGCCCGTTTCTTTTAACACCAGAGCATATCCGGCACAAACAAGCATTACAAAAGCAATATAGCCCATCAAACCAACGCCTTCATTCATTAAAAAATCCATTTTTTTATGAGAAACTGCCCTAAATCCGAATATAATTCCTAATCCGATTAAAGCTCCCAAAGGCAGCGAACCGCTTAAAAGCTGGACAACTAAAGTTACAACCGCACCCAAAAGAGTTATGTAGTGTTTTTTTTGAAGTTTAGTATCTTGATTTAAGTCTATATTTGAAACTAAACTTTTATATTCTCTTGGTTTTCGGTATGTCACAAAAACTGCAATCAACAATGCAACAAACATTGCAAACCCCAATAGCCAACTGTAGTGCCAAACTTGAGTTTTTACAATCGGCATGCCGTTTTGAGTCATATTATCTGCAATCAACCCTTGAAAAATCAAACCAAAACCGGCAGGAATTGCAATATAAGGAGCTTTTAAACCAAAAGCCAATGCACAGGCCACTGCTCTTCTATCTAATTTTAATTTGTTCATCAAAGGCAATAAAGGCGGAATTAAAATAGGAATAAAAGCAATATGAACAGGGATTAAATTTTGAGACATCATCGAAATCAAAACCAATATTGCAATTAAAAGATATTTATTGTCCTTTATAAACTTTGCAATTCTTATTGATAAAATCTGAGCCAAACCCGTATGTGTCATAGCAGCAGCCAAAGTTCCAAGTAAAATATAGCTTAGTGCAGTTTCAGAATTTTGCCCCATGCCTGAAATAAATAAATCCATAATTCTGTCAATCGACATGTTTGCAAGTAGTCCTGCTGTAATCGCGCTTATCATCAATGAAAACAACACATTAATTCTAAGCACACACAAAATACATAAAATTATTACAGATATTAATATAGGATTTAATTCCATGCTTACATATATTCTTTCAACCAATTCAATACACAATTTAGAGCTTTCGCTCTGTGGGATACTTTTGATTTTTCAACATCTGATAATTCAGCCATACCCTTATTTTCAGATTTAACAAAAAATACAGGGTCATAACCAAAACCGCCTTCGCCCTTTGGTTCATACATAATTGAACCATCGCAAGTTTGCTCTGTTTTAAAAAGAATTTCTCCTTTTTTATTTACAACCACCATAGCACAGACAAAATTTGCTTTTCTGTTTTCTTTGTCTTTCATATTGAAAAGCAATTTTTCAATTCGTTCTTTTGCAGTTTTTGCATACCTTGCGCTATATATACCGGGAGCTCCGTTTAGCGCATCAACACACAATCCTGAATCATCAGCCAAAGTTAAATTTGTTTTAGCATTTAAACTTGCGCATTTCGCCTTGCAATATGCATTACCGATAAAATTATCACTGTCTTCAACAGGATCAAATTCACCATCCGGCAAAATAAATTCAATATCATAATTTTTTGCTATTAAATTAATTTCATCCACTTTGTGTTTATTTGAAGTTGCAAGAGTAATTTGATACATTATTTTCCCCATCTTCTTTGTCTATTGTTAAATTCTTCAATAGCAAGCGCAAGTTTTTCTTTGTTAAATTCAGGCCAATATGCTTTAGTGATGTATATTTCACTATAAGCTATCTGCCATAATAAATAATTACTTATCCTTTTTTCGCCGGATGTTCTAATTAACAAATCAGGATCAGGAATATTATTTGTATAAAGATATTTTGAAACAATGTCTTCGTTAATATCTTGAGATTTTAAATTGTCATCCATCATTTTTTTAATTGCATGAACAATTTCATCTCTTGCACCATAATTAATTGCAACCGTTAAAACAACTCCTGTATTATTTTTTGTTGTTTCAACAGAAGCTGATAAAATATTTTGTAAATTTTGATTTAAAGCGCTTAAATCGCCAATATAATTCATTTTTACATTGTTTTCATTCAATTCTTTAAGTTCATTTTTTAAAGTAGTCGCCAACAAGTCCATTAAAAAATCAACTTCTTCTTTTTTTCTGTTCCAATTTTCAGTAGAAAAAGCATATAAAGTTAAATATTTAACCCCAAAATCATCACAGGCTCTTGTGACTTTTTTAAGGGCATCAACTCCTTTTTTATGCCCCATCATAGATGGAAGCATATGCTCTTTTGCCCAGCGTCTGTTGCCATCCATAATAATCGCAATATGCTTCAAATTAGTATTTTTAACTATTTCTTTAATATTTTCTTCCAACGTTAATTCCATTTACTTTTCCTTATAGAAACCTTTATAATCTTATCTTAAAATTACAGATATAAAAGTAATTATATATTTTTATTAATTTTTTTATATAAAATTGTGCTAATATAAAGTTATGATTGAAATTGCAATATTATATATTCTAAATAAATACGATGCCACAATATATCGTGTATCAAAAATATTAGAAGAAGTTTTCTTTGCTTATATAAAATCAAGCACAGGAACAATTAACCCTGCACTAAAAAGACTTGAAAATTTGGACTGTGTCAGCTTCATAGAAAAAATGTCCAATGGCGGAATGTTATCTAAAATATATTCTATAACTCCTGAAGGAAAAAAACACTTAAACGAACTTTTAATCTCATACATACCTCAAAATCCCTATCATATATTAAATGAGGCTAAAATAATGCTCTATTGCAGCGACGTTTTGAGTGTGAATGAATTAATAGAATTTAAAGAAAATCTGAAAAATGCTTTAGAATTATATAAAATAAAACTTGAAAAAGGCATAAATAACGAATATATTTCTCTAAACGATTTACAGAAAAAAACCGTAAAGATTACTCTTGAACAAACAGAAAAACTGATTGAATTATTATGAACAAAAAAATTAATATGGTTGTTGAAAATGTAATAAAAAATTCAATTGCCGATGAATTAAAAATTAAATCAGGCGATAGAATTTTATCAATCAACAACCAAACTCCCATAGACATAATCGACTACAGCTTCATAATAAATGACGAAGAAATTAATCTTTTGGTTGAACACAAAAATGGCGACCTAGAAGAATATGAAATAGAAAAAGATTTTGATGAAGATTTAGGGATTATTTTTACTTCTGCTGTTTTTGACGGAGTTAAAAAATGTTGCAACCATTGCATTTTTTGCTTTGTAGACCAACAACCCAAGGGATTAAGAGAATCATTATATGTTAAAGATGATGATTGGAGATTATCTTACATTCAAGGTACTTATGTTACTTTGACAAATTTAAAAGAAGATGATTTTAAAAGAATTGAAAAATATCATATTTCTCCGCTTTTTGTTTCAATTCACACAACAAACCCTGATTTAAGAGTTAAAATGACCAGAAATCCTAACGCAAAAAAAATCATGGAGCAGTTAAAACGATTTAAAAAAATCAAAACAAAAATCCACGCTCAAATTGTTCTATGTCCTTCAATAAACGATGGTGAAGAATTAAAAAGAACTCTTGAAGACCTAAAAAGTGTTAAATCAATTATAAAATCAGTTGCAATTGTTCCTGTTGGAATTTCAAAATATAGAAAAGAAGATTTCAAAAGAGTAGATAAAAAAACGGCTCTTGAAACAATAAAAATAGTGGATGATTTTAATAAATCCATAAAAAAACAAATTGCAATGGTTTCAGATGAATTTTTCTTAATAGCCGGTTTAGATGTTCCAAACAAAAAATATTACGGCGATTTTTTACAAATTGAAGATGGCGTTGGTGCAATAAGACTTTTAAAAGACAGCTTTAAAAAATGCCTTAAAAAAATGAAAAAACAAATTAAAACACCGACAAAAATTACTATTGCCACAGCTCAGAGCGCCTATAAACTATTTTGTGAATTCAAAAAAGAAATCAATGTTAAAAATCTTGATTTTGAAGTTATTGAAATTAAAAATAAGTTCTTTGGCGAAGATATTAATGTTGCAGGTTTAATCGTAGGGCAGGATATTATAGATACAATTAAAGATAAAGATATTCAACATCTTATTTTACCTTCTGTTATGCTTCAAAAAAACGGTGAAAGCTATAAAGAAATATTTTTAGACGGCAAAACAATTGATGATATCAAAAAAATAAATAAAAAAATGAAAATTCATATTTTAGATGATTACTATAGTTTTGATGAAATATTACAAATTATTAACAATCTGTAATTTTGCAGGCAATTTTTTTCTGAATATATACTTTATATCTACATAGAGAGTAAAAAATATATCAGGAGGAAAATTATGCAATTAATTAACTTCATTCAAACCGTTATTACAAAAGTAAACGAATACGATAAAAAATATCGTCTTGCTTAATTATTATTAATATTAGGGCAATATTTTTCCTTAATTTGTTTTAAAATAATATAGGTAACTGTAATATTATGGATTTAAATCATGGATAACGTTTCTTTGCAATATAATTCAGCAATCAAGCCGCAGCAACAAAAAACGCTTAAAAAGCAGGAAAATCAACCTGAATTTTCTGCTGTAGATAAAGATAAAATTAAACAAGACGCTGTTGAAATTGCTCAACAAGGTCATGAAGCGGTAAAAGAAAACTGGATTGTTTCAACAATGAAAAATGTTTTTCATATTGAAGATCCTAAAAAATTTATAACTTCATTGGGGCTAACTCTGGCAACTGTTGCAGGCTTAGCTTTTTTAGGCAACAAATCAGTAAATAAAATGGCTGATTTAGGTATAAAGGTTGACGATTTTCTTGCAAATAATAAACTATATCAAAATATTGGCGGATTTTTTGAAAATGCAAAAAATAAAATAATTGAAACTCTTAAAAAATCTAAAACCATGGAAGATATAATCGAAACCATGAAAACCAGACGAGCAACTCCAAAAGCCGACTTAACAAGAGGTTATGGTAGAGGCTTTGTTTCTATATTTTCACTTACCCCTGTTGATATTATAAAAACATCTTTAGGTAAAAAACAAAATGCTGCTTTTAATAAAGAACTTGGCAATATATTAGACAAAAAAGATTTGCAAGCATTTAAAGGGCTTATTTTAGACAAACCTGAAGATGCTCTTAATGTCTTAAAAGGCATAGTAAAAGACGAAGCTAAAGCACAAGAAATATTTAATAATTTAAATAAAACCAATAATGAAATTTTAGATTCAATCAAAAAGCTTGTAGGTGAGAATAAAGCAAATGGCTTCTTTAAACAAATTACAGATTTAAGCGAAATAAAAGATAACAGAAAATTCTGCTCAGAACTCACAGAAGCCATCGCAGATAATTTCAACTTAAAAGATGCTTCAGGAAAAATAAACAAACAAGAACTTTTAGAAAAATTAAAAACCATTAAAAGCGGAAAAGATTTTGCAGAATTCCAAGGGGTTACCATGGATCAAGGCAACTTCATCAGTACTTGGTGGCCAGTTAATATAATTGATTCAGTGGGTAAAAAGCTGTTTAATAAAAACTGGAAAGGTTTTGGCAAAGGCAATCTTGGCGATTCATTAATTAAATTTAACGCAGTTAACGGATCTTTAGCTGATACAAAACTGGGCTCACTTGTTCAAAATTCAATTTTAGTTCCAACCGAATCAATTTCAAACTTTGTTAACGATAAATCAGGACTTGGCGCATTTTTGTGCAGCAGCATTATGAGTTTATACAATAATGTTCAAGATGCACCAAAAGATAAAAAAGCGGCAACCGTAGCCGATGATTATATAGGCACAATGGGTTCTATTGCAATTTCAACACCTTTAGCATTTGCTACTACCTATGGACTTGCAAGCTTAAAGAATTTAGAAGGCAATACTTTAATTTCAAAAGGATTAAAAACTATTGGTAAATTCTTTGGTATGGGTCTTGATAAAATAGCTAAAGATGGAACTATAACAAAAGGTACAACAAATCCTTTCCTTAGATTTGGCGGCGGTGCTTTAAGATTTATTTTAATTATGTTTGTATTTTCAAACATGTTTTCAAAACCAATCAGAGGCGCAATTCACAAAATCTTTGGAAAACCTTATAACAAAGCTGAAGAAGAACAAAAAGCAAAACTTGAAGCTCAAAAAAATACAATCATTCCGGAGCTTGGAATAACCCAAGGAGAATTAATTCAAAAAATTCAAAATAATCCAAAGGCCATAGAAAAAATTCAATCTGACCCAAAATTAGCACAAGCTTTGGGTAACAATCCAAAACTTTTATTAGATTTTCTTGACGGAAAAGAAATTAATTTCAGCGCAGACAACAATCAAACTGCTCAAAATAAAGATGTTCAACTTCAAATGAGTCCTTATAACACCCAATTTATTAATAATAAAAAAGGAATAAACACTTCTCAAACAACATCTAAAATAGACAGCAATAAATCCGAAACAAATATTAAAAGCGATAAGCTTAATCAACAAATGGATACAGCAACATATATCCCGTCAAGCGATTTTATTGCACCTGCAACACAATACAGTAACGAAGAAACAAATAAAATAAATCAAGTTATGCAAAATGCAGACAAAGTTCTAAAAAGAGCAGAAAAATATATTTAACATAAAAGCCCCCCAAAAGGGGCTTTTCTTGTTATTAAATTTTAGCTCCTGTTGCTTTATATAAGCTTATTTTATCTATATAACATCCAAGTTTAGAAGATACTACATTTTGCTCCATATACAAAAGAGCTTCTTTTTGCTGTAATAAATCTAATTTTGAAATAACTCCTGTTTTATATTTAGCTTGACTCAATTTATAATCTTTGTCCTGAATATCAAAAGCCTTGATATTATTTTCCAACTTTTCATTATCGGATTTTAAATTATACAAAGAATCATTAATTTCTTGAATAGAAGTTATATTTGTCTTTTGATATTGAGCCAAAAGTTGTTCATACTTATTTTTTTGCAATCTTAAACTTGCAATTCTTGCAAAACCGGTAAATATAGGCAAATCGGCACTGGCGCCCAAAATTGAAAACGCATTTTTCCAATCCATTGCCCCAAAAGAAGATGCAGCAACAAAAGTAAGCATACCTAAAATGTTAATTGTCGGCAAAAACTCTTTTTTTGCAACTCTGACATCAATTCCTGCTGATTCTAATTGCTTTTCAATTGACTTATAATCCGGACGATTAACGACAACATCCGATGAGATTTCTTTAGGTACAAAAATTTCACTGCTCAAATCATCATAAGAAATTCTTTTATATTCTTCAATATTATTAGGGCTATCTCCAATTAAAACAGCCATAGCATTTAATAAATTAGTTCTGTTTTTTTGATATTCTATTAAATCATTTTGAGCAAGCACATAAGACTTTTCAGCTAAAATCAAATCAGAAGTAGAACTTATACCTTCTTGATTAGATACTTTCATTAGGTCATAGATTTCTTTTCTGTCTTTTGTTAATTTTTCTTGAATTTCAATTACTTTATCCAATTTCACAATATTATAATAGGTTGAACCAACCAATGAAACTATTGCAATATCAGAAGCTTGAGTTTGATATATTGCACCTTCTAAAAGTTTTTTAGAAGATTTTGTCTTGTCCCAATTTTTTCCAAAAATATCAAGCTCATATTGAGCTATTATAGGCAGGGCAATTGAGCCTTGAGTATTAGTTTGTTCGGGAAATTTTGTTAAAAAAGGAGCAGCTCCAACTGCAACAACAGGAAGCTGCCCAGCTCTCGTAGCCAATACATTTATTTTCGCTTGTTCAATTTTTAGCGCTGCGGTTTTAATGTCATAGTTATTTTTAATTGCACTTGCAATATATTTTTCTAAATAAGGATCATTTTGCTTTTTCCACCAGTCAAAATTTACATAATCCAAAATAGTTTGTTCATTTTCTTGCTTCTTTTTTTCTAAAATAGCATTCGCAGGATTAACAACAAAAGCAAAATTAAAAAATATTAATAATGTTAATGCGACTAATTTTTTCATATTTCCTCTGTTTAAACGGTATCTTATAATTTTATTATTGCATTTTTTATAATAGGATGGTAGCATATTAATGTTGCAAATGCAACATGTATTTTATACAACATAAAATACACAAGTCAAAAGCTAATTTCAGAAGGAAAAATGGATTACAAATATTCAACAAAATATGAAGATTCTTTATTTTATCAAATTCATGTAAGTGCAAAAATTTTTCACATGCTTTTTGATCAATTTTTTAAAGAATTAAAAATCGGCTTAAGCGCAAATGAACATCTTGCTCTAAAAATAATCTCAGAAACGAAAGAATGCTGTCAAAGAGATTTAGCAAGAATTCTTTTGAAAGACCGCTCAAATACGGGCAAATTGGTTAATTTTTTAAAAGAAAAAGGTTACATAGAAATTAAACTTTCAACAAAAAACAACAGACCTGCAAAAATTCTTACAATTACACCCAAAGGTGCCAAAATCATAGATGAAATGTCTAAAATATCAGACCCTATTGTGAAAAAAATTCAAAGCGAATTTTCACAAGAAACCATTGAAGAAACAAAAAAAACACTCCAAAATTTTATAAAAGTCGTTGAAAAAGCAGTAAAAACAAATATATAGGAGAAAAAAATGTCAAACGAAAATATACAAGAAGAAGAAAATAAAGCTCCAAAACGAGTAAAAAAAAGAAAAATATTAGTTCCGCTTGCAATTATTGCAGCAATACTTGTTTCGCTTTATCTTTTCCACGAGAGTCATTACCAATCAACTGATGACGCTTATGTTGAAGCCGATATTATTCAAATAACACCTAAAGTATCAGGGCATATTATTGAAAGTTATGTCAAAGATAATATGGAAGTAAAAAAAGGCGACTTAGTTGCTAAAATTGATGATGAAGTATATATAGAAAAATATAAACAAGCAAAAGCGGCATATCAAAAAGCCCTTTTAAACCAAAAAAATGCAAAAGCAAATTTAAGCGCAGTTAACTCCGAAATTCAACTGGCAAAAACAGACCTTGAAAGATATAAAACTCTTTATCAACAAGGCGCGGTTTCAAAACAAGTTTTAGACAAAGCACAAACCAACTATGATTCTGTTTTAGCAAGACAAACAAAAGCAAAAGAAGATATCTTCTCTGATGGACAAAATGTTGCAGATGCAGACTTGAAAACCCTTGAAGCAATCATGAAACAAGCTGAGCTTAATCTAAAATATACAAACGTCATAGCACCAAACTCAGGAACAATAACAAACAGAAGAATTGAAAAGGGAAGTTATGTTTCTGTTGGAGGGCCTTTATTTGCAATAGTGCCTGATGAAGTTTGGATAGTTGCGAACTTTAAAGAAAACCAAGTAGGACAAATGCGCCCGGGGCAACCTGTTACAATTAAAATTGATGCATATAAACACAAAAAATTCAAAGGACATGTTGATTCAATTCAAAGGGCATCAGGAGCAAAATCAAGCTTATTCCCGCCTGAAAATGCCGTTGGTTCATTTGTAAAAATCGTTCAAAGAATTCCTGTTAAAATTGTTTTTGATGAACCTATTGATAAATCTCAATATAATATCGTTTCAGGAATGAGCGTAGTACCGAAAGTAAAAGTTAAATAAAGGCAAACTAAAGTGGCAGAAACAACACAAGAAAATTGGCAGCCCAAAAACAACCCTTGGGTAATATGTATCCCTTTGATGGTTGCAGCATTTATGTTTGTTTTGGATGAAACAATCGCAAACGTTGCTCTGCCATATATGGCAGGAAGTTTTTCAGTATCAAGACAAGAAAGTACTTGGGTTTTAACAAGCTATTTAATTGCATCAGGCATTGTTATACCTTCTGTTGATTTCTTTAGTAAATTAATGGGAAGAAAAAATTTCTTCATATTAAGCATAATTATATTTACTGTTGCGTCTTTGCTTTGCGGAACGTCCCGTTCGCTGCCTGAGATGGTAATTATGCGTATTTTGCAAGGGTTTGGAGGCGGCGCATTACTGCCATTATCTCAAGCTATAATGCTTGAATTATTCCCGATTGAAAAAAGAGCGCAATCTATGGCTCTATTTGGCTTAGTTGTAGTTATTGCTCCAATCATAGGACCTGTTTTGGGCGGTTGGATAACAACAAACTGGTCATGGCCTTTTATATATTTTATTAATATTCCGGTTGGTATTATGGCAGTAGGTTTATCTAAAAGATTCATTGAAGATCCGCCGTATGCAAAAAAACAAGAAAATGTAAAAATAGACAACATTGGCTTTTTTATGCTAATAGGTTGGCTTACTTGTATGCAAATCGTATTGGATAAAGGTAATGACGCCGACTGGTTCGGCTCAACTTGGGTTTGCTGGTTAACATTTTTTGCCGTTGTTTTTGCAACATGGTTTTTCTATATACAATCTACCAAAAAAGATTCTTTAATAGATTTAAATGTTTTTAAAGATAGAAATTTCTTTTTCGGAACAGTTGTACAAGTCGTAATGCAAGGTGTATTATTAGCTTCATTGGCTATTTTACCGCAATTTTTACAAGGGCTGATGGGTTATGATGCATATTTATCAGGTCTTGCAATGATGCCTAGAGGTATAGGCGCACTTTCGACAGTTATCTTTATAGGAACAATCGGAAGTAAAATAAATAACAAACTTCTTGTAATGATGGGCTTGAGTCTTTTAAGTATATCAAGCTTTATGTTATGCGAGCTGAATTTAAATATTGCAACAATGAATATTGTAATACCCAACTTTATTATGGGTATTGGTATGTCAATGAGCATGATTCCTATTATTACTCTATCCACAATGACATTAACAAATGAACAAATGACAAACGCATCAGGTGTTCAAAACTTATTAAAAAACATAGGAGGAGCTATAGGAACATCTATCGTAACAACTCTTATTTCAAGAAAAGCACAGGCACATCAAAGCTACTTAGTTGATAATTTAACAATGCTAAATGATAACTTCATTGAAAGATTACATTATTATCAATCAGCTTTTATCTCAATGTCAAATGATATCCATTCAAACTACATGGCTCAAACTATGCTATACAAACAAATGCTTCAACAAGCAAATATGGGCGCATTTAGAGATACTTTTGAAGTATGCGCAATAGCTTGTTTTGTTATAATTCCATTGGTGTTATTTGTTAAAGGGATTCCAAAAGAAAAGAAATCATAATGTCATAATGTCAAAATCTCAAAAAGCAAAGGCTGCATATAGCAGCCTTTTTATTCTCTTTGTTGCCTATAATTTTTATAAGCCGTATTTATCTTTTAACTTTTTTCAATTTGGTTTTTTGAAATATCATAATATATTCATGTTCAAATATATTAAAACCGCCCGATAAAGCTCTATAGCGCCATAAATTTGCAGTTTTTCCTTTTGCTTTTTCATTTCCCGTAATATTTTTTACAATTACCGCCTTGGTTATAAAACCAAGCTCTTCCATTCTTCTTTGGCATTCAAAACCCAAAGAAATATAACGGCTGTTTGCATATTTGTCCCCGATTATTAATGCGGCAAAACGATTTTGCTCCAATAAATCATATCCGTTTTTTGCAACTTTTTTAAATAGTTCATAAAATTCTTCAGTTGAGCTGCAGTTTGATAAATCTTCTTTCTTATCTGAAAATTTAATAATATCGTCATATGGCGGGTGCAAAATTAGCAACTGAGCTTCTTTCCTACCCATGATTTCAAGACGTGCTTTAACTTTTTCTTTTGTTTTTTCATTTGCACTATCGCCCTGAATTATATTCACGTCCACAACAAGCTCTTTTGGAGTGAATTTTTCAGATACATAATCTACCATTTCTTGTTTTAATTCAACACCAATGCATCTTCTTTGCATATTCTTTGCTTCAATTCCCGTTGTACCGGAACCAAAAAACAAATCAAGAACAATATCGTCTTTTTTTGTATATCTTTCTAAAAGCTGTGTTGCAATTTGGGGAATATAATTTCCATGGTAATCATAACTGTGGCCGTTTTTCTTTTCACGAGCAGAAAATTCCCACCATGTACCCGTTTTTACATTTTCATATAATTTCCAATTATTTAAATCAATGTCATTATATGGCTTTGTTTTAGGCGCTTTCACCACCTCAAGAGCTACGGCTTTTTGCTTTTTTGTACCTTTAGAACTGATAGGCATAATAAAATTTTCCCCAATTGTAATATCAAAAAGTATAAATAAATAGGCGCAAAATGAAATCAACCTAATATATTAAAATTTTTTAAGTTGTAGCAATTTTTTTTATTTAGTGGTTTTATCTTTGTATGTTAAACGTTAATTCAGTTAATTTTCAAAATTTCATATCTTCAACAAAACCCAAAATCCAGAATAAAAATAAACTAAGCATATACTATTACAACGACACTCACGGAAATTCAGACCAAATGGCGGGTATAGTTGAAGCAGCAAAAGATTTTAAAAAACACAAAAAAGACAGTGCACACTTTGTTTTGTCATCTGGAGATAACGTTTCGGGAGCCGATGAAAAGAAAAACAGTTATATTTTTGACTTAATGCAAAATATAATGCAGGTTGACGTATCTGCAACAGGAAACCATGAGCTTGACGGAGGTGCTGACAGTTTTGAAAAAGCACTAAAAGGAAAAAATATTCCTTTTGTTGTAACAAATGCCGAATTTGACGATGACAGCCCAATGGGTGAAATAACAAAAAAATCCGTAATAAAAGAGCAAAACGGCATAAAATATGGTTTTATAGGCGCAATGCCGATTGATATTGAAAAATGCACCAAAGAAAAAGCAAGAGAAGGTGTAAAAGTAATGGACTTCGATGACACAATCGAAGCCTTGCAAGAAGAAATAAATAAATTAAAACAACAAGGCGTAAACAGAATAATCCTTTTATCTCATACAGGTAACGAAACAGAAAAAGAACTCGCTAAAAATCTTGATGGAGTAGACATCATAATGGGCGGGCACAGCCACACGGTTATTGATGGATTAAAACAAGGTGAAAATCTTCTGACCTCTAAATCAAACGAACCCGTAATTATAACGCAAGCTGGAGAAAACGGAAAATACTACGGGCTTTTAGATGTAGAATTTGATGATAACGGTGTTGTAAAAAAAGCAAATAACACCCTTGTTAAAAGTCCCCAAAGTGAAAAAAGCCCTGTTTTAGAATACATTAAAGAACAAAATCTGGGAAAAAGCCCAACAGTAGCAATATTAACAAAATCTGTAAATATGCCAAAAAACAGAAGAATAGAGCCCAACGCTTGGACTAATTTAGTTGCAGATTCAATGAAATCAGAACTTGATTGTGATATAGCGATTATTAATTCCGCTAATATCAGAAAAATACCTAAAGCGGGCAATCTAACTCAAAGGGACATCACAGAAACTGCCCCTATGAAAAATAAACTCTTAAAAACTAAAGTTACTCAAAAACAAATTGTTGAAGCAATAAAAACCGCAGCAAAAGAATCCATGACATCAGATGGCGGCGAACCCGGACTTTTACAAGTAAGCGGTCTAACATACAAAATTAACGATAAAGGCGATTTATTAGAAATGAATTTTGTAGACAAAAACGGAAATAAAACCCCGATTGATATCAACAATCCATCTGATTCAATAACATATACTGCAGCTTATGATGATTTTGTTGCAAGAAAAGACGGTGAATATCCTCTTATGGCACCAAAATTTGATACTGAACACTTTGACTTTGACAAAGACACTACAGCCATTAATTATATTTCCAAATTAAAAAACAAAGAAAATCTGGAACTTATTGATGATAAAAGAATTGAAATACTGAAAACATCACAACCGCAATTATCAAACAATAATAACCAAAAGTTCTTAGACTTAACCGTCCCAAAAGCTTCATAAAATATTTAATACACAAATAACCAACAACAAATGAAGCCAATGAGCCAAGAAAAATTGCTTTTAAATTAAAAGTCAAAATTTGACTAAAGTCCAGCTCAACTAAAGGATAAATCAAAGAAGCCAAAAATATTACAGGAATGCTCATTAGAAAAGAAAATCTTGCAGCTTGTATTCTGTCCATTCCTTGAAATAGGGCTGTGCTTATTGTTAAACCGCTTCTTGAAAACCCAGGAAATACAGCAAGCCCCTGAGCTATTGCAATAAATATTGATTTTTTTAAAGAAACTTTTTCATTTCCTTTATACATTTTTTCACTTAACAATAGAATAATTCCTGTTATAAATAACAAAATGCAGATTAATTGAGGCATTGCGATAATAAATTCAACTCTATCTTTTAAAGCTAAACCGATAATTCCTGTTATAACCGTAGATAGAGCAATATAATTAAATAATTTAAAATTTTCATCCTGATAATTTTTTTCTTTTAAAGCTTTAAAAAATGAAGAAAAGATATTCTTTAAATCATTAAAAAAATAGATAATAACCGCAAACAAAGTTGCTAAATGCACCATAATATCAAAAAATATTTCCTCTTGGCTTACAGCTCCTTCGACCGCCGTTTTTGTAATCAGACCATACAGTTCATTTGAAAAAACAATATGTGCCGAACTTGATATCGGTAAAAATTCACTCAATCCTTGAATTGAACCTGTTATTATCGCTTGCAATGTGTGCATTTTATTCCTCTATCTCAAAATAACTAGCTCTTGAAGTCGGCGTTTCCCAAACATTTACCCTATAAACCTCGGGTATTTTTTCTTGAGCTTTTTTATATATAAATTTTGCTATAAATTCAGAACTCGGACTTTGGTTTTTAAATTCATCTAATTCATTCAAATCTTTATGATCTAAATAGTCCATAATTTCATTAACTATTTTCTTAAGAGTTTTGAAATCAACCAAAATATTTGATTTATCAAGCTCACATCCTCGTGCCACAACCTCTACTTTCCAGTTATGACCATGCATGTTTTCACATTTACCCTTGTAATTAAGCAAATGATGTGCAGATGAAAAATTTGTCTCTACTCTTACTTCAAACATAAAATTATTCTAGCATAAAATTTAAAAGGTCAAATAATTTTATTTATGGTAAAATTGTCCTATGAGTCATGCTTTTAAACAAAAAGTATTTTACGCAGACACTGATTCTTATGGTGTTGTTTGGCATGGAAGCTATCTCAGATGGCTTGAAATGGGTCGTGTGTTATTATGTGAACAATCAGGATATAAACTATCCGAGCTTGAAGAACAAGATATAGTCCTGCCTGTAGCGGAAATGAATGTAAAATATAAGCAGTCCGCCAAACTTGATGATACAATAATTATCGAAACAAAAATATCGGAAAAAGGCAGATTTTACCTTATTTTTCATCAAACAATTACTGATGAAAAAACAAAAAAGACGTACGTTGAAGCAACCTTTAAGGTTGTTGCAATACACAAAGATGGAAACCTATATAGGAGTTTACCCGAGCAAATACAAAAAATATAACTCGGAAAATAACTGCCACAGTTGGCAGTTATTTTATTTTTTAGGAATATCTTTTTTCTTTTTGGAACCCAATGTCACAATTCCTTTTCCGAATTTTTCTTCTAATTTATCCCAAGACTTAGACAATTCTTGTTTTTTTAAATTATCTCCTCCATCAAAAAGAGAGATTTGCTGAGTGTTTGCACTGGTTAATTTCATTGCACAAAATCCGACAGAACGATATATAATACCTTTTTGATAGAGTTTATCTAAAATCTCCTTTGAATGATTAATTAGCTCAAACTCAGTATTAGTAGGCGAAATCAAATTAATTTTTATATCAAAAACCTGAAAATCTTTTGTTCTTAACATTACTAAAATACAGCCTGTTACAAGATTTTCATTTCTTAATTTTTTACAAACCTTATGAATATGAATATTAAGCTGCTCTTGAATATAATTTTTATCTGTTTGAAATTCTTTAAAACTTTCGCTTCTTGAAACCGATTTAGGAACAGATGAAACCACCTGAACAGGATTTACGATATTTCCCAAAAGCTCTTGTTTTAAATCAAGACCTGTTTTTCCCAAATTCTTTTTAATCCAAATATCATCTTGACTAACAAAATCCCATGCACTCTGTATTAAATGTTTTTTTAATAATGCGGTTGTATTTTTACCAACTCCCCAGACTTCAGAAATTAAAGTTGATTTTAATTCTTCTTGAATTTGTCTATAGCCTATTTTATAGGTTTTTTTGTCAATTTTTATTTTTTGCAGAGCTTTTGCTTTATCATTTGCTAATTTTGCTAAAACTTTTGAATACGAAAGTCCGACTGAAACATCAATCCCAACTTCGTTTTTAATATCTTTAACAATTTTTTCAACAAGCTCCTCATATGAACAATTAAAAGTTTTTCTTAAACCTGTTAAATCTAAAAACGCTTCATCAATTGAATAAATCTCAACATCCGGAGTAAAATCATAAAGTTTATCCATAACTCTTTTTGATATTTCACAGTAAAAAGGCAAATTTCCCGACAAAAAAACAACCTTTTTAAACTGATTTTTAACAATAAAATAAGGCGCACCCATTTCAACACCCATTCTTTTTGCTTCGTTTGACCTTGAAACAACACAACCGTCATTATTAGACAAAACACAAACGGGTTTTCCTATAAGCTCGGGTTTTAATAATCTTTCGCATGAAACAAAAAAATTATTGCAATCAACAAGCGCTATAACTCTTTTCATTTAATTTTCCTCGTTATTCCAAGCGCAACGCCAAAAATTGTCAAACTTTCCTTTGGGCGAATAATAGGATATGAAGAATTTTCAGGCTTAAGATAATACCCCTTATCATCTTTTTTATAAGTTTTTAGAGTAAAATCTCCGTCCACAACAGCCAAAACAACATCATCAATCATAGCTTCGGTTGTTTTTTTAATTATCACATAATCACCTTCAAAAATCCCTATTTCACACATTGAATCTCCTGAAACCCTGAAAACAAAGGTGGAAGGCGAATTAATATCTAAAATTTCATCAAGAGAAATTCTTTTTTCGATTTTATCTTCCATAATAGAAGCAAATCCGGCCTTAACAGATGTTGTTGCAAGATAAGCACCAAATTGATTTTTGTTTATATATAATTTATTATCGATTTTTTCGATTAAATTGTTTTCTTTCAAAATTTCAACATACTGTTTAATTGAATTTTTTGATTTATAACCAAGTTCATTTTTAATTTTTTCATAACTTGACAATGCTCTTAGCTGATATTTTTCTTTCAATTTTTCGAAAAAAACTTTTTGCTTTTGTGTTAATTTTTTCATGATTTTATTATGTACGAATGTACATAATTTTTCAAGCAACCAAAAAGATTATTTATATTATTTAATATTTGAAAATAAAAAAAACGGCTAATTTGTGAACAAATTAAGCCGTGATGGATAGAATTAGTATTACGGAGTTTATAGAGGAGTTTACATGCTATTTAATGACCCTGAAAAAAACAATTTGCTAATATTTTATTTATTTGTCAATTTTATTTACAAAAATTAATAAAAAAATAAAACCCTTGGGCTGCAAGGGTTTTAAATATTAAATTATGATTTTATATTTCTTTTAGAGCATCGGCTAATCTTTTTATGCCCTCTTCTATTGTTTTACTGTCTGCATTTGTATAATTCAAACGAAGAGTATTAACATTATGTTCATTAACATAAAAAGGATCTCCCGGAACAAAAGCAACATTCTTTTTAATTGCTTTATTAAATAAATCAACCGAAGATTTACCTTCTTCTAAAGTAACCCAAGAAAACATTCCGCCTTTTGGAATTGTAAATTTAACATTTTTTGGAAAATATTTTTCCATAGCGCTGACCATAGCTTGAGCTTGAGCTTTGTATAATTTTTTAATCTTTTCAATATGTTTATCAAGGTCATTATTATATAAATAATCAGAAATTAAATATTGACCAAAGATATTTGAATGTAAATCAGAAGCTTGTTTTGCGGTTTCAAGCATATGTATTATTTCTTTATTGGCTATAATATAGCCAAGACGCATGCCGGGAGTTACAATTTTAGAAAATGAACCGAGATATATGTTTTTTTCTGTTTGATTTAAGCCGATATATGGAATTCTATCACCATCTTCAAACCTTAATTCTCCATATGGGTCATCTTGAATTAAAAGCATGTTTTCATCTTTAATTGCTTCAAAAACTTCTTTTCTGTTTTGGGCGCTATATGTTAAACCTGTCGGATTTTGAAAATTCGGAATCAGATAAGCTAATTTAGGTTTATGAATTTTAAGAGTTTTTTTCAATTCATCAATATCAAGTCCGTCATCGTTTAATTTTGTTTGAACAAAATCCGCGCTATACAAACAAAAAGCCTGTAATAAACCAAGATAAGAAGGCTTTTCAATCATTACTTTGTCATTTTCATTAATAAACACTTTTCCGATTAAATCAAGCGCTTGTTGAGAACCGGTTGTTATAATAACATTATCAATCGATATTTGCATATTCCAGATTTTTTTATATCTGTCAACGATATATTGACGTAAAGTATCTAAACCCAGAGTTGTAGAGTATTGATAAATTTTATCGCCAAATTTATCAGCTATTCTGTTCATTGAAACTTTTAATTCTTCTTGAGGGAAAGATATAGGATTTGGCAAACCTCCTGCAAAAGAAATAATTTCAGGCTTTTGTGTAACTTTTAAAATTTCTCTTATAAAGGATGATGGTGTATTTTTAATTCTTTTTGAAAAATATTCTTCAAACATATATCCCTCCTAAATTAATACTTCAGCAAATAAATTTTACTACAAAATACCATTATTGTTAAATATTGCCAATAAAAATTTAAAGTGATAATATTTTTTTATTAATCATACTAATTGAAAGCACAACAAATATGTTTAGCGAGCAAACACACAAATTAAAATGGATTATTTTTACAGTTAGCGCAATTGGCGGTTTTTTAGCCATGATGGATTCAAACACCGTTAATGTTGCACTCTATGAAATTGCACAAAATTTCAATATAGATATAAGCCATGCTCAATGGGCAGTAACAGCTTATATTTTAATTTTATCAACATTTTTAACTTTATTTGGAAAATTAAACGACCTTGTTTCAAGAAAAAATTTATATGCTTTAGGGTATTTAATCTTTGCACTTGGTGCATTTTTTAACACAATTTCTTTTAATTTAATTACTCTAATTTTAGCCCGTATCGTTCAAGCAACCGGAGCCAGCATATTGTTATCAAATAACTACGCCATTATTTCATCAATCTTTAAAGGAAATGAAAGAGCAAAAGCACTCGGCTTTTCAACAGCTCTTATGGCGCTGGCCGGTATGTCAGGCCCTATGGTTGGCGGCTTTTTAATGCACTATGTTACTTGGAGAGCAATATTTGTCCCCAGTATAATCATCGGGTTAATTGGTGCTTATTTTTCTAAAAAATACATCCCTGAAATTGTTCATAAATCAGAATTTAAATTTGACTATTTAGGAATGATATTGCAGCTTATTGCAATACTATCGATGCTTTTAGTTATTTCAAAAGGTCATGATTGGGGCTATACAAGCCAAAGAATAATAATCTTAAGTATAATTTTTATTGTTTTTTCAGTTCTTTTTTACTTTCAAGAAAAAAGAATACCATACCCTGTTATTAATTTTGAACTTTTTAAATCAAAAGTATTTACATACGGAAATTTTGCGCTTTTAGTGGCATATTTTTCATTGTTTACAAATGCACTCTTATTTCCTTTCTATACTCAAGAAGTTTTAAAAGTTAGTCCTCTAATGACAGCTGTTTTAATTTTGCCGTTTTCGTTTATGTTTATGCTAATGGCTTTATTAAACGGCAAGCTTACAAAAAAACTTCATAGCTCAATTTTAATGACAACAGGAACAATATTGATAATATTAGGCTATATATTCTTTACAACAATAACCGATAAATTAACCTACTGGAACATATTACTGGCTCAAGCCTTAATAGGTGCGGGTTCTGGATGTTATCAACCAAGTGTCAATGCTCTTATAGTTTCTGTTGCTCCTATGGGTAAAATGGGTATAGCTTCAGGCATTTTAGCAATGTTTAGAAACATTGGTATGCTTTTAGGAATTACTATTTCAGTCAGCATATTTGATTTTGTTAAAAATAATGCACTTAAAAACGGGTTTGATTTAACCGATGCTTTTGTTAGAGGTTACCATTTTGCAATATACTGGGCAATTGCATTTGGAATAATTTGTGCAATTTTATCTTATATGTCACATAAAGCATATAAGCACGAAAAAAATTAAACTTATTTTAAGTTTTAGTACATATTTTTGATGTTATTTGCATTATTTATTTGATGATAGTAAAATTTAAATATAGATTAGTAATACGTTGGTAGCAAAGTTGCAAGCTAAATTAAAAGATTATATCGATATAATACAAAAAGTTGCAAGGGTAGAATATAAAAGAATACCTTCCCATATGCTTGATTGCGAAGAGCTTGTTTCTATAGGTATTATTGCGCTGCAAGCACTATTTAAAGATAAAACAGAAGAACAAATGTCCCATTATAATTCATCATATATTGCAACCGCTGTTCGATGGGCAATAAGAAATGAATTAAGAAACAGATATAAATGGTACACTCTAAAACACAAAAAAGAAGACGGGGAATTAACAGGTGAAGAATACAGTGATAATCAATCAACGCTTGATGTATCTCCGACAAAAGTAAGAGAAGCTGTATATGAAACAATTTTATCAATTGATTCAATAATGGCAGCAAGCTCTGATAATGACTCACCTTTTGATTTTATAAAGGATACATCTGCTACACCTGATGAAAAAGCAGAAATAAGCGAGCTTAGTAAACTAATAAAAGAAGCAATTGCAAAGCTCCCTCAAAAAGACAGAACAATTGTCGAATATAGATTTTACAGAAACATGCAGGTAAAACAGATTGCGCAAATGGTTGGATTATCAAGTTCAAGAATTACAAGAATTGTACAAGCCTCGCTGAATCACGTTCGTGAATATCTGAACAAAAGAGGTTTAACAAGTTATTGATTAATTTAATTTTAGACATAGGAGAGGAATAAATGTTGTTGGAAAAAGGCAAATTATTTTCAAAAGAATATAAAGAAACTATAGAAAAAGCACTTTTAGCCTTAGGCAAAAAAAATCTTGCCCTAATATTACAGGGCGTTAGTTTTCCATCAAAAAAAGATGAAAACACAGGCTTTGGAACATATAATTCTGACGGCGCAAAAGAATTATTTAACTTTGCTGAAGGTGTTTTTTCCGCAATACAATTAGGACCTTGCGGTAAAACAAAATTAAGTGATTCAAGCCCTTACACGGGAACAGTATTTTCGAAAAATCCTCTTTTCATAAACTTAAAAGAATTAACAACATCAAAATGGGATAGAATTTTGTCAGAAAAGACTCTTGAAAAAATCATTGAAATGAATCCCAACAAAAATACCAACAGAGCAGCATATATTTATGCTATTGAAAATTTAGAACTTGCTTCCAATGAATTTTATAAAAATTTCAAAAAAAATGCTTCTAAAGACCTGAAAAAAGAATTTGAAAACTTCAAAAAAGAAAATTCATTCTGGCTTGATAAAGATGCCCTATATGAAGCATTAACTCTGGAAAACAATTCAGATTACTGGCCGCAATGGAAAAGTGAATTAGACAGAACTCTTTTTGGCTCAGCAGATAAAAAGCAAGCCGAAAAAAGAATTAAAGAAATAGAAAAAAAATATCAAGATACAATTGAAAAATATAAACTTGAACAGTTTATCGTCCAAAAACAAACAGATGAAACTCTTGAATATACCAAAAAATTAGGCTTGAAGTTAATTGCAGACAGACAAGTTGCATTTTCTGACAGAGATAACTGGGCTTATCAATCGCTATTTTTAGACGGCTGGTGTTTAGGCTGCCCTCCGGATTATTTTTCTGAAGATGGTCAAGCTTGGGGCTTTTCAGTGGTTGATCCTGAAAAATTATTTAATAAAGACGGTTCATTAGGTCCTGCCGGCGAACTTCTTAAAAAACTGTATACAAAAATGTTTAAAGAAAACCCCGGCGGAGTTAGAATTGACCACACAGTAGGTCTGATTGATCCATGGGTATATAAAAAAGGATGCATGCCAAAAGTTGAAGAAGGCGCAGGAAGACTTTATTCTTCTCCTAACCATCCTGAATTAGCTAAATATTCAATAGCCAAAGAAGAAAACATCAACAAAACACCAATTGAAGGAAAATTTGTTACACCTGATGATGAAAAATGGTTAGATAATCTTTCTGATGAACAAGTAACCTTATATGGCAGAATGATTGAAAAAATTGTCATAGCTTCAGCACTTGATGCCGGACTTGATAAAAATGCAATTATAGCAGAAGACCTTGGAACACTGACATATCCTGTTGTTCAAGTTATGAAAAAATACGGACTTCAAGGAATGCGCCTTGTGCAGTTTGTTGTACCGTATGAAGAAAATCATCCTTACAGATGTAAAAATATTACGCCAAATTCTTGGGCAATGGTAGGAACTCATGACAATGAACCGATAAGAATGTGGGCATCAAAACTTGTTAATACAGAAGATGCTAATCCATACATTAAAAATCTAATTGAAGATTTATGCTCAGAATTTGGAAACAAAGATGAAGTTTGGCATAAAATGTACACAGATGAAAAATATTTTGGATTTATGAAAATAGTTGAATGCTTCGCTTCAAAAGCTGAGAACATTCAAATTTTCTTTACGGATTTCTTTGGAATTAACGAAGTTTATAATACCCCCGGAACCTCCGGAGATCCTAACTGGACTTTAAGATTACCCAATAATTTTGTTGATTTTTACAGAGAAAAGCTAAACTCAAATGAAGCTCTTAATTTGCCTTTAGTTATGATATATGCAATGAAAGCAAGAGGCTGGAATTTCTATAAAAACCATCAAGATCTTCTTGAAGAACTGGAAAAACTGGTAAATGAAAAATAAATATCTAAAATTAATTTTAATATTAAGTCTTATAATTTTTACAACGATAGGCACATATGCTTTTTCGTTTAGAAATATGACGCTTGATTTGATTCAACTGTCTGATACCCATATCTCAAACAGGCAAGATACTGCCTATAAAGCTTTGGGCTCGTCAAAAGAACTTCTAAAAGATGCTATTGAACAAATAAATGAAATCAAAGGGCTCGATTTCGTACTATTTACAGGAGATATGGTTGATAGTGCCACAGAAGAAAACTACTATGAATTTTATAAGCTTTTAACAAAACTGAAATACCCATCTTTAAACACCTTTGGAAACCATGATTTCCACGGAGATATGACAAAAGAAGAAGTATTAAAAACAGTTAAAAACTACAATCCCAATTACACTTTTTCAGACAGTTACTACGCCTTTAGTCCAAAAACAGACTATAGAATTATAATTTTAGATGCAACAATGGACGACAGCGCAAACGGAATGCTTCCTCAAGAACAATTGCAGTTTCTTGATAACGAGCTTAATCAAAATCAAGATAAAATTGTAGTTATTGCACTCCATCATCCGTCAGTTGAGCCTTTTGTTGCAAACGAACATTCATTATTAAATGCTAATGAATTTAATGAAATTTTATTAAAATACAAAAACCCGATTGTTGTTTTATCAGGACACTATCATGCTGCAAGGCTGCGCCATTGGGGCAATTTAGTCTTTGTTTCAACACCTGCATTAGTAACTTACCCTATGGCATTTCGTCATATTAAAATAGTTAATTTCAAAGACAGAGTTGAATATAAATTTGAATTTATACCAACAAGATTAGATGATGTTAAAGAATCAAACAGACAAAATGTAATTTCATATTCAACATTATCGGGAAATATTTATGACAGGGATTTATATTTTATCTATCATAAAAAACACCCAAAATCTGCAAGATATAAAAGAAATAAAATCAAAAATGCAACCAAACAAACAAAGACATCACAAAGAGAAATTAAAAAACTTTCTCAACCAAAGAATATTAAGCCTAAAAAAACAAAAGAAAAGAAAATAAAACAGCAAGAAGAAACAAATACAACTCAAAAAAAGAAAAGATTATTCAATTTGAATATCTTCAAAAAGAAAGACAAAACAGAACAACAAGAACCGCTGCAGCTACAAGAAACATAAAGGTAAACAATGAAAGATATTGCCGCACAAGAAGATAAATTCATAATAAAATTTAAAGGTACAAGAGGGTCATATCCTGTAGCTAAATTTGATTATCTTAAATATGGCGGAAATACTGCTTGTATTGAAGTAAAATGCGGGAAGCAATCAATAATTCTTGATGCGGGAACAGGAATTATTGATATCAAACAAAATGAAAACCAAAATCAAACAACAATTTTAATTTCACATATCCATCAAGATCACATTCAAGGTCTGCCTTTTTATAAACCATTATACAACCCTGTAAACACAATAAATTTATACGGATTAAACTCACAAGAAAACCTAAAAGAAACCCTTAAAAAAGTTTTATTTGATAAAGTTTTTCCCTTAAGCATTGATGAAATTAAAAGCAATTTTAATATTGAAAACTTTTCAAATGAAAACAAAATAATAATAAGTCAAAACGGAAATACAAAAAAATATAATTCATCAGATGAGAATTTTATTATAAAAAAAGACGATATAATAATTTCTGCATACAAAACACCAATGCACCCAAAAAACGGCTGTTTGTGTTTCAAAATAGAATTCAAGGGAAAAACACTTATATATGCAACGGATAAAGAGAGCCAAAACACATCTGATAAAGATTTTATAGAATTTGCAAAAAATTGCGACTTTTTAATCCATGATGCACAATATACAAATGATGACTATATAAACCCAACAAACCCAAAACAAGGTTTCGGACACTCAACATTTGAAATGGCTGTGGATATAGCTCATCTTACAAATGCAAAAAAATTATTTTTCTTTCATTATGACCCTGAATATAACGATACAAAGCTTTCACACTTAGAAAAAGAACTAACAAAAAAATACAATAACGTATTTTTTGCAAAAGAAAACCATGAATTTGAAATCTAAAACTATACATTTAATATTTTTTATCATATTTTTATTAACACTATCCGCTTTGGCAGATTCATCCCTTAGAGGTCTAAAAGGATATGAAGAAAATGTAATTGATGCAGCAAAAAATGCCAGATTACATTCAAATATGGGTAATATATACTTTGATGAAAAAAATTACACTGCAGCCCTGAAAGAATATCAAATTGCATATAATCTAAACCCCAATGACCCTTCGGCATCTATTTATTTATACAACATTGCAAGATGTTTTATTAATTTGGGTGCACCAAACATAGCAATAAAGCCCTTAAAAGGTGCAATAAACAAAAATTATACTAATCTGATTTATTATGAAACTCTGGCCGATTGCTTTGTTAAAACAAACACAGCCAAAAAAGAACTAAACAAATACCTAAATGATACAACTAATCCCTACAATAAAATCATGGCAGGATTTATATATTTAAAAACAGGCGATAAAACAACGGCTCGGACAATTTTTGATGACTTTATCAACGAACATCCCAAAATGATTGTGGTTCAAGACATTAAAACCCTAATAAAAAAACTTTAAAACAATTTTTACATAAGCTTAATAAAAGCATTTTCTTTTTAAAGTATATGTTAAAATTTAGTTATGAAATATGTGCCTTTACATATACATACGGAATATTCGCTTTTAGACGGAGCCATCAGAATCCCTGACTTTTACAAGTTTGCGGCAGAAAACGACATGCCTGCAATCGCAATAACAGACCATGGTGTTATGTATGGTTGTGCTGATATGTTCATTGCAAAAAATGAAATGTTATCACATATGCTCTCTGAAGAAGAACAAGAAATGAAAAAGAAAATCGAAGCCGTTAAACCAATATTAGGCTGCGAATTTTATATATGTGACGGAGATGTTTTAGAAGACAGAAGTAAAAAAACAATGTATCATTTGGTTTTACTTGCAAAAAACCAAAAAGGATATCACAATTTATGTAAACTTGATTCAATAGCCACAACAAAAGCATATTATTACAAACCTCGTATTAACCATGAGATATTAGAACAATATAAAGACGATTTAATTTGTTTGTCTGCGTGCATACAAGGCGAAGTTGCAAGAAACTTTTTAGACGGCAATAAAGATGAAGCTATTAAAAAAGCAAAATATTATAAAGAACTTTTTGGTGATGATTACTACATCGAACTTCAAGACCACGGCCTGCAAGAACAAAAAGACTCAAATCCGTTTTTAATGGAAATAGCTAAAGAATTAAACATAAAAACCGTTATAACCAATGATTCACACTACTTAAGAGCACAAGACGCCGCTTGGCATGACACATTATTGTGCGAACAAACAAAATCATCAAAAGCAAATCCAAACCGCTTTAAATTTTCAGTCAATGAATTTTACGTTAAAACGGTTGATGAACTAAGAAAAGCGTTTTCGTGGATGGATGAAGACTATTTCAACACTTGCATAAATAACACTGTCGAAATAGCTGATAAAATAGATTTCCAAATGGATAAATTAGAATTTGGCAAAACAAAAGAATATCTTCCAAAATATCCATGTCCGGATGGCTATGATGAAGTCCAATATTTTGACCATTTATGTCGAGAAGGGCTTAAAAAAAGATACGGAGACCCAATTCCCGATGACATTATAAAACGATATGAATATGAATTTGATGTAATCTGTAAAATGGGATTTCCTGCATATTTTCTGTTAACTTGGGACTTTATTAACTGGGCAAAAGAACACAAAATCCCTGTAGGACCGGGAAGAGGTTCAGCAGCAGGAAGTATTGTCGCATATTCACTTGGAATAACAGAGCTTGACCCAATCAGACACAACCTTTTGTTTGAACGTTTCTTAAATCCTGAACGTATATCAATGCCTGATATAGATATTGACTTCTGCCAAAGAAGAAGAGGCGAAGTTATTGACTACGTTTCAGAACGCTGGGGCGCAGACCACGTTTGTCAAATTATTACTTTTGGTACACTGGCAGCAAAAGCTGCCCTAAAAGCAGTTTGCAGAGTTTACGACATTCCGTTTTCACAAGCAAACTCTTGGGCAGGCATGATTCCTTCTATGCCGGGGACTAAATTAAAAGATGCGCTGTCTGACGGCATGGAATTAAAAAAGCTGTGTGACGAAAATTCTCAAGTTCAAAGCCTTGTTAATGAAGCACTACATATGGAAGGGCTTAAAAACCAAGTCGGCACACACGCAGCAGGTGTTATTATTGCCCCAAGGCCAATGGATGAAATCATTCCTGTTGCCCTTTCAAAAGAAAAAGCCACTACCACGCAATACCCTATGGCAGGTATTGAAAAATTAGGCTTATTAAAGATGGACTTTCTGGGACTTGAAACTTTAACTATTATTCAAGACGCTCTTGATTTAATTAAAGCAAGAACAGGAAAAGATATAGATATTAATAACATTCCTCTTGACGACAAAGAAACGTTTGAAATGCTCTCTAAAGGCGAAACAGATGCAGTATTTCAGCTTGAATCAAACGGAATGAAAAAATATATTAAACGTCTAAAACCAACAGTATTTGAGGATTTAGGCGCTATGGTTGCGCTATATCGACCAGGGCCATTAGAAGCCGGCATGGTTGAAGATTTTATAGACAGAAAACACGGACGTCAAAAAATAGAATATGCTCATCCGTTATTAGAAGGTATATTAAAAGATACCTACGGAACAATTTTATATCAAGAGCAAATTATGGCAATATTCCAAACTCTTGCTGATTATTCTCTGGGCGGTGCCGATATGGTTCGCCGTATGATGGGTAAAAAGAAACTTCAACAAATGGCAGAACAAAAATCAATTTTTGTTGAAGCAACAGCAAAAAAAGGAATGAGCTCCGAAGCTGCAACAAAATTATTTGAACAAATTGAAAGCTTTGCAAAATACTGTTTTAATAAAGCACACTCATCGGCTTATGCTTTTGTAGCTTATCAAACAGCATATCTTAAAGCCCATTATCCTGTTGAATTTATGTGTGCAATGTTAACATCTGTTGCAGACAAACAAGAAAAAACACAGCAGTATATTCTTCAATGTCAAGCACAGGGAATCGAGGTATTAGCTCCCGATATAAATAAATCAAACTCACAATTTACACCTGACGGCAACAATATCCGTTTTGGTCTGGCTTCAATTAAAAACGTAGGTGAAGCAGTAATTGAGCAAATCGAAAAGGAAAGAGAAAATAAACCCTTTGAAAGTTTCTATGATTTTTGTTCAAGAGTAGATATGAAATGCCTAAACAAAAGAACTCTTGAAAGTTTAATCAAAGCAGGAGCATTTTCTTGTATTGAAAAATCAAGAAAACAGCTTTTAGAAAATATTGATAAAGTTGTTGAATTTGTACAAATAAATGCAAAAGCAAAATCTTCAGGTCAAGTTAGCTTATTTTCGGCTTTAGGAGGAGAAGCTCAAGAAGAACTGAACATTCCGACATTCCAAATGAGCGGAAACAGTGATGACGAATTTTCAGATTCTCAAATTCAGCTTTTTGAAAAAGAACTAATGGGCATATATGTTACATCTCACCCATTAGCTTCAATACAAGGTATTTTAAAATATATCACAACTCAAACAATTTCTGATATTTTTGAAAATCCAAAACCTGACGCTACGGTTACAATTTGCGGTTTACTATCTCAAATTGTACAAAAACCAACCAAAAAAGACCCTTCAAAATTCATCAAAACAGGCATTATCGAAGACCTAACATCAAGAATAGGTGTTGTTGCTTTTCCTAAAATTGTTGAAAAATACGGAGCTTTGATTGAATCAGAACAAAAAGTCATAATAAAAGCAAAAGTTAATGTTAAAGATGAAGAAATCAATCTGGCAATAAATGAGGTTAAGCCAATTGAAGAAGTTAATCTCGTAACCTTGAAAGTTTTAAAAGAGCTTGCAATGGAAGAAAATATTCTTCTAAAAGAACTCTTAGCTAAACATAAAGGTGAAAATCCGGTTGTCATTGATTTTGAAGCATTGGATGAATTTAATAAACCTAAGAGATTTCAACTTTTAACTAACGACCATCTATGGGTCAACATAAACGATGAAATGAAAAAAGAAATCGGTGCAACCTTCAAAGATAAGATGGAAATCAGCGTCCTGCATCTTAGTTAAACAAAATTTTATTCCATGTTATTTGTTTTAATATATTGTCTTTATCATCAACCCACACTTGAGTATCAGGATGTAAATTCATAAAATCCGATGCAATTTCTTTAAGATAAATTGCATACCTTGCATCAACAAAGCTAACTTTGTCTAATTTTTCAATATAATAATCTTTAGCACCGCAATTAGTACAAAATTTGTCTTTTGGAACAATTTCGCCCCAAATAAGCTTTGCTTGTCTTTTAACCTCACATCTTGCACATCTTACAATATAATAATTTTTAACCAAGTATTGCCCGCAATCAGGACAATAACCCTCATCTTGATATAAAAGTGCATTTTTATGATGACATTTCGTATGACTGTTTATAAACTTCAACAAAATATTTTTCATATTTTTTTTATAATGATTTAAACTTATTAATCAAACTTTCCCAAAATATAGTCAAAATAAGGATTTTCGAAATATTAAGAAATGTTACACAAATAACCAGTAAATAGCAATTATTCAAAAAAAATATACTTTATATATACAAGAGAGATAAGTAAAATAAAAAACAAAAAAACAAAAGACAACAGTATATATCAAAAGGAGAACGTAAAATGGCAAGAGTTCTAATTTCAATGCCCGAACAATTTTTAACACAAATCGATTCTGTAGCACAAGGCGAAAACAGAACAAGAAGCGAACTTATCAGAGAAGCACTTCGAACTTATATCAATCGTTCAAAAATAAGAGAAAACGGACTTGCAACTAAAAATGCAGCAATTCTTGAAGCTTTACTGGATTAAAGGATTTTTAAAAATGTAAAAGGCTCACACAAAATTAGTGTGAGCCTTTATGTGTTAAATATTAATTTTATTTTGCGCTTTGGGCAGTTTCAACCAAAACTTTAAATGCTTCAGGTTCATTAACTGCTAATTCAGCCAACATTTTTCTGTTAACTTGGATATCAGCCTTTTTAAGCATATTCATAAATTTTGAATAACTTAAACCTAATTCTCTAACTGCAGCATTAATTCTAACAATCCAAAGAGCACGCATGTTTCTTTTAAGAACACGTCTGTCTCTGTATTGATATTTTAATTTTTTCATTACTGCAATATTAGCAACTTTAAAAATTCTGCTTCTTGCACCAAGAAAACCTTTAGCAAGTTTTAATATTTTTTTATGTCTTTTTCTTAATACGTTACCACGTTTAACTCTCATAGTTCAGCCTTCCTTATCTTGTAAATTTCTTTTTGTACGGTAATTCCTTAGCAATCATTGCTAAATTTCCTTCAAATACTTCAGTAGTACCTGAAAGTCTGTTTTTTCTGGCCGGACTTTTGTGAGCTAATAAGTGTCCTTTACCTGCTTTTTGACGAAGCACCTTACCACTTGCCGTGATTTTGTAGCGTTTCGCAGCAGATCTGTGAGTTTTCATTTTAGGCATTTTGTTTCTCCATTTCTTTTACTAAACCCTTGTGGCATACCAAAGCCACTTTAGGCTACTTTATAATATTTTAAAAATAAAGAAAAATCAAGCAAAAATGATATTTTTAATAAGTTATGTTACTATTATTTTATGGAAAAAATTACATTATCAAAATTTTCAAAAGAAGAATTGACAAATTTTATCATAGAAAATAATGAAAAAAAATTCAGAGCAGAACAAATTTTCTCTTGGATTTGGGCAAAAAATGCATCCTCGTTTGACCAAATGACAGACGTAAAAAAAGAGTTTAGAGAATTTTTAAACCAAAATTGTCAAATTCTTGATTGCAAAATAAAATTAAGACAAATTTCAAAAGACGGCACAATTAAATATTTAGTCGAATTTAGCGATGGATTATGTGCCGAAACTGTGCTGATGCGCTTTGATAATCGCTCAAACCTTTCAATGTGTGTATCTTGCCAAATTGGCTGCAAAATGGGCTGTAAATTTTGTGCAACAGGCAAAAACGGATTTAAAAGAAACCTTGAAGCCCATGAAATTGTTTCTCAAATCTTATTAGCACAAATGGATACAGATTTAAAAATCACAAATGTTGTATTTATGGGTCAAGGTGAACCCTTAGATAACTTTGAAAACATTAAAAAAGCAATACATCTTATAAACAAAAATCTTCAAATTTCAATAAGAAGAATGACCTTATCAACATCAGGCATTATCCCAAAAATATATGAATTATCTCAAAATGAGCTTGTTCCAACTCTTGCAATTTCTTTGCATGCACCAAATCATAAAATAAGAGAACAAATAATGCCCATTGAAAAAAAATTTAATATCGATGAATTAAAAAAAGCCTTAAAAGAATACAACCTGAGAACTAAAGACAGAATAACCATTGAATATATTTTAATAGGCGGTTTAAACGACACAAAAGAATGCGCGCTGGAATTGATTGATTATCTAAAAGATATTAAATGCAACATTAATTTAATTCCTTACAATCCCGTAGAAGATAATACGGGCTTTAAAAAACCAAACAAAAAGGATATGATGAAATTTAAGTATCTTTTAGAAGCCTCAGGCAAAAAAGTTACCGTAAGACTTGAACGCGGTGCAGACATAGATGCAGCCTGCGGACAACTGGCAGGTAAATTAACCGATATAAGTGCTAAATGTACTTAATTGACTATTTAGTGCCGCAATTGTCGCATCCATTTGATTGAATTGTTTATACAACCTTTCTTCATAAGTTGTTATGCGAGTTGTTGCTCTTTCAATTCTTGAGTTCATGGATGTAATTTGCGATTGAACACTGTCTGATTTTGTAGTAAAATAACCATTTTCATAATCAAGAGCATTTTCTATATCAACCAGCATTTGGTCAAATAAACCATTATCAGTTTTAGATGTATAGCCGTCAGACAAAAGCATTTTAACGGATTCAAAATCTTCAGCCAATGCTTTGTCAAGCTTGTCTTCATCAATAGTCAAATTAACAGCATCGGTTTTTGATGTTGAAATACCAATTTCAGCAAGCATAGAAAACTTGCCGTCATTATCGCTTATTGCTGAAGTAATACTTCTTATATTATTTAATAAAGAATTTAAACTTGAATCATGCCCGATACTTCCTGATGATGAAGTTTCGGTTCTAATTGTCGTAACTAAATCATTATAAGCATCTACAAATGTATTCAATGCTTCTTTAACTTCTGTATAATCAGGCGAAATTTCAAGCGTAACATCCTTGTCGTCTTTTTCGTTATTTGAATAATCGCTTGTCGGTTTTTTAATTGTAATCGAAAGATTTGCAATTCCGGAAGCTTCGCCTGTTATTGTATTTGAAGATGAAACAACTCTATTGCCGTTTATATAAGCTATTGCGTTTTGACCTAAAGTTTGAGAGCCGTTTGCTAATCTTTCATCTTCACCTGAACCTTCTGTTAACCCTAAAACATTTAACAAATTGGTTCCTTCTTCTGATAAACTAATATTGCTTTGTCCTGTCTGAGTTGAAGTCAAAACCAGTTTATTTGTTAAAGAATCATAACTTGCCTTAACATTAACATCGGAATTTCCGTTAATTCTTGAAATTAAATTGTTCAAAGTAGTTGTTTCATTAATTTCAAAATCAACGCCGTTAATCGTAATTTTGCCTGTTTGAGCAGGATTACCATCCTCATCAAAGAACTTAACTTCACCAAGACCTGATTCAGAACTAATCATTGCAACGCCTGTATTAACCAAAGACACAGGATAAGAGCTTGTATAACCTGAACCGTCTTTTTCGTTTAATTTTAGAGCAGTAACAATATTTGATGTATCGCCGCCTGAACCAATCATAAGATTAGCGGAAGTATCTTCTACAAAAGAAGTTTCACCGTCAACTACCTGTTCTTTATATGCTTTTATGGAAAAATTACCGCTATCATCAACAGAAGCTTGAATTTTACCATCGGTTGCCGTATTAATCTTGTCTATTACATCTTTAACAGTATCTTCTTGAGCTATTTCAATCTCATATTGTTTACCGTCTAAAAACATTGAAAATGTGCCTGCTTTAGCTTGCCCGTTTGCAAGATTAACAAATTTCGCACTTTCTATATTTTCTTTTGTTATTGTACCCAAACTATTCAAGCTTTTCGCTGTTGTTGAAGTTGCAATTTGTTCAATTTGCAAATTAACATTAGCACTTGCCACACTTCCGGTTGAAACAGCAGTTGCATAAGCATCATTAGAAGAAGCGATAGTTGTATTTGTCCACATATCACTTGAAGAATTATAAATAGTTGATGTAAATGTCTTAAGAGCTGATTGGAGTGTAGTAAACTTTGTTTTTATGCTTGATATTGTGCTGTCTGTTTTTTGCAAACTTTGGAGCTTTTCTTGCAATGGTGTTAACATTGAAGCTTGCTTAGCACTAACCAGCTGAGAGACCCAGCTTTCTATATCAAACCCTGATCCTACGCCTGTAATTGTAGTAGACATAATTAAATCCTTTTAATTTTTTATATATCCTTATAGTTATACTATAATATAGAAGGTTCCACGTAACACTTATATTATATCACATTTATTAACTTTTATTAAATCATGTAATAAATGCATTTTAATTAACGAGGTAAAAAATGACAATAAAAGGTATTATTTTTGATTTAGACGGCACGTTACTATATACTCTGGAAGATTTAAAAAACAGCGTAAATTACGCTTTAAAATCTTGCAATTTAAAAGAAATTACCTTAGAACAAACAAGAAATTTTGTCGGAAACGGAATAGGCAAACTAATAGAGCGAGCAATTGAAAACAATCAAAAAAAATATCTTGAATGTTTAGAAATTTTTAAACAGCACTATAAAGAAAATTCAAATATAACAACAAAACCATACCCAATGGTTATAGAAAATTTAAAGCGTTTAAAAGAAAAAAATATTAAACTTGCAATTTTATCAAATAAGATAGATTCTGAAGTAAAAAAACTCTCAAAACTCTATTTTGACAACATTTTTGATATATCACAAGGAGAAACCGCCAAGTTTGATAAAAAACCTGACCCAAAATCAAGCGAATTTATAATTAAGCAATTCAATTTAAAAAAAGAGGAAGTTATTTTTGTGGGTGACAGCGAAGTCGATATTCAAACCGCAAAAAACGCTTCAATTGAATGCTTGAGTGTTACTTGGGGATACAAAGATAAAGATTTTTTAATCAAAAACGGCGCAGTACACATCTATGAAAATTTTAAAGATTTAACCGATTATATCATAGAAAATTCATAATTATATTAAAATATTAATGCCGCATTTACTTCAACAAAATGCGGCATTAATATAACTCATTTTATGTTTATTTGTCTAAACCAACTGTTTCAATAACAATAGGTTTATTTTCAACTTGGCTTGATTTTTGAGTATCAACTTTTTCAACAACAGGAGCAGCCGGTTCAACTATAGGTGCTGTTTTTTCTGTCTTTGATACATTTTCATCTGCTTTCGGTTCAGCACTTTCAACTTCAGCAGGCTCTGTTTGTTCAACAACAGGAGCTTTTACTTCTTCTGTTTTAGAAGTTTTTTTAGATTTTTTTACTTTTTTAGATTTTTTATCTGTTTTTACACTGTTTTCATCTTGTGCTTCTTTTACTTCAGCCTTATGACAAGCGCATTCGCAGTTTTCTTCACATTTTTGATGACATTTACAATCTACATCTGTCTTATTACAAGTACATTCTTTTCCTTCATGACATCCGCATTTACAATCAGCAGGGCATTCTTTATGACAAGAACATTTACAATCAGGAACATTGCATTCTGTTGTTTCAGCGGCAAATGTTGCTGCGCAAGTAATTGCCAAAGCAGACGATAACAACAAAGCAGAAAAAATTTTTTTCATTTAAACTCCTTTCTTTTTAATCCGCAAGATAGAGTTATATTAAACTTCAATTTAATAATTGTCAATAAAATTATTTTTATATAACCGCAAATAATCACTAAGAGCCAATCTCCAATCTCTCGTAAGATTTAATTTTTCCTTATTTGCCATTACGCTATATGAGGGTCTTTTTGCTTTTCTTGGAAAATCTTTATCTAAACAAGGTTTTATGTTAGCATTTATGTTTAATTGTTTAAATATTTCAAGCGCAAATTCATACCAAGTTGCTGAATTTTGTCCGCATATATGGTATATTCCATAAGGCAAATTTAAAAGTTTTTCTATGCCGTATGTAAGCTCCATAGTCCAAGTCGGGCACCCTCTTTGATTATTCACAACTTTAATTTCATCTCTGTTTTTTAAAGACAGCATTGTTGAAACAAAATTTCTACCGCTGTATCCATACAACCAGCTTGTGCGTACTATATAAAATTTTTCACAATATTTTTGAACCTCTAATTCACCTTCTAATTTTGTTTTACCATATACATTGATAGGATTTGGCTTATCATTGGGCAAATAAGGACTATTTTTTGCTCCGTCAAAAACATAATCGGTTGAAATATAAACCATAACAGCACCTGTTTCTTTTGCTGCCTTTGCAACATTTCTTGCACCTATAACATTTATTTTTCTGGCTTGGTTAATTTCATCCTCTGCTCTATCAACATTTGTATAAGCAGCACAATGAACTATAACCATCGGATTACATTGAAGAATAAATTTTTTAGTCATTTTTTCACAGCAAACATCTAAATTTTCAAAATCGGTTCTTATGACTTCATAACCCTTTTTTTCAAAATAAGAACACAAGTCCTGACCTAATAAACCTTTAGCACCCGTTACAAGAATTTTCATTATATAAAACTTGCCTTTTATTTTCTACTTTTTCAATCCACTCTTGATTTGACAAATACCAATCAATTGTATTTTTAATCCCCTCATCAAAAGAAAAAGACGGTTTCCAATTCAATTCTTTCATAATTTTATCACCTGATACGGCATAACGCCTGTCATGACCCAATCTGTCTTCAACAAATTCAATAGATTTTTCATCTTTTCCCATAGAGGTCAAAATCAAATGAGCTATTTCAAGATTTGTTTTTTCATTATGAGCACCGATATTATATACTTCACCGATTTTTCCCTTATGTAAAACCATATCTAATGCTTCACAATGATCATATACATATATCCAATCTCTTACATTTAGACCATCACCGTATATCGGAATTTTTTCATCTTTCAAAAGCTTTGAAATAAAAAAAGGAATTAATTTTTCAGGATACTGATACGGCCCGTAGTTATTCGAGCAACGTGTTATTAAAGCCGGCAATTTATATGTTTTATAATATGCTCTAACCAACAAATCAGCACTTGCTTTCGATGCCGAATAAGGATTATTTGGAGCCAATGGTGTAGTTTCATAAAAATATCCGCTATCTAAAGACCCATAGACCTCGTCTGTTGAAACTTGCAAATATCTTTCAATTTTAAATTCTTTTGCAAGTTCCAAAAGATTAAAAGTGCCGTCAATATTAGTCTTAATAAATAATTTTGAATTTTTAATTGAATTATCAACATGGGATTCTGCAGCAAAATTAACCACACAATCAACTTTGGAAATTATTTCTTTTACAAGATTTTTATCACAAATATCACCCTTAACAAAAAGATAATTAGGGTTATTCTTAACATCATCAAGATTTTCAATATTGCCTGCATACGTCAAAGCATCTAAATTTATTATTTTATAATCACAATACTTTTTTAACATGTATCTTATAAAACAAGAACCAATAAACCCGGCGCCCCCTGTTACCAATATACTAGTCATATATAAACTCCATTTTATTTATATCCGAAAATCTCGGCTGATTTTCATCTTTTTTTGATAAAACAGGCTCAAAATCAATGCCCCAATCGATGTTTATATCTTTATCACTCCACAAAATTCCTCTTTCGGCAGTCGGATTATATTCTTTTGTAGTTTTATATGACAATTCTGCAAATTCAGACAAAACAACAAACCCATGAGCAAAACCTTTTGGAATAAAGAGCATATGTTTATTTTCTTCAGACAACTCCGTTTTTAAATATTTTCCAAAACTTTTCGAATTTGGACGAATATCTAGTGCAACATCATATATTTTTCCTTTTGTACACCTTATCAATTTTGCCTGTTCATAAGGGAAAATTTGATAATGCAATCCCCTGAGAACTCTTTTAGCTGAAACAGAATAATTATCCTGAACAAAATCAACCTTTATTCCATTAGAATAAAATTCTGATTTTTTATATGTTTCCATAAAAAACCCCCGATTATCCGCAAAAACCTCAGGTTTTATTAAAATTAAATCTTTTATTTCGGTTTTTTCAAAAACAAATGGCAAATTATTCTCCCAAGTCCGACTATAGTTTTGTTTAAATTTTACTTAACAATCTTTTTCTGATATCTCTAAAGGTGTATTTTTTTAATTTTTTAGGAATTTTTTCCAAATATTGCTTATAATCTTCAGGTACTTTTTTAAATCTACAAGGCTTGCCGGGAGCACCGGCATAATGAAGCATAACAGTATTTTCTTTTTCGTGTAATAAATTTTCATCGGAATAAACATTCTTTAAAAAGGAATATTCCCAAGATTTTTCTAGTGAATCGTTATAATAAATGCTTTGAAAAACCCCATATCGGTAAGGCAGCGATTTAATATTTTTTGAAGCAATATTTATTGTATCAAGATCAAAAAATTTCAATCTCTTGTTAAATTTTTCAATTACCTCATATATTCTTTTTGTAAAATTTTCTTGCCTTAATTTTTTACAATTAAAAATAATAAAACTTGAAATATAAACCAAATCTTTTTTATTTTCAGGAAAATATTTATGACATATCATATTTTCGTTATTTTTCTCCATTGCAACCATTGCACAATCATGTTCTGAGATATCTTCATTATATATTTCAGATAAATCACCCTTAAATAGAACATCGCAATCTGCATAAATTACTTTATCATATTGAGGCAATAAATCAGGAATTAAAAGCCTGTAGTATACAATTTCTGTCCAAGAATCATTTTTATTAATCGGTGCATCTTTGAATTTTTCTTTTGGAATATACCGAAAAGCAATCTTATGATTTGTATTTTCAGCCATCTTTTGAAATTCCATAATAGTTTTATCATCAATATCAGGGTGATAAATATAAATATCATATAAAGTATCAGATTTAGCGCTATCCATTAAACTCTTTATTGCAATGGCAGCCCCTAAAATTATTCTTTTATCAAATGTGAAAACTACAGGAATTTTATTCATTAATTCTCCTTTAAGCATAATATATTTTAACATATCAGAATATTTTTTAAGTAATCTTAACTTTTTTTAAAAAACAGGCAATTTTTACAAACAAAATGTTTTTATTAAAGAAAGATGTTATCAAGAATTTTTGGGAGATAAAAAATGGCTAACGATAGTTTAATAGATTATGCTGGTATACGTGCATGTCAAAAAACAAATAATGCATATACTGTTTTTAGAGGAATTAACCAAGCAAAAAGCATGGTTGACAATGGCAGCGACACCTCAATTATAGATTTAGCCCAAGAAAATACAACCAACGAAGAAAACAGCTCAGCAATTACTGTTGCGCTTCAAGATTTCAGCGAAAAATTTAAATCATTTCACGGCAAAAATTCATCTAATATAAGCCAACAAGATGCAAAAAAATGGTTCTTTTCTAAAGCAGACAATATATTTGAAACAGAAGAAGGTCAAGAAATATTATCAGGCGGAAATGTTTTCCAAAACGACATTTTCCAACAAGAAAGAGCTAAAAACAATGGTATTCAATATGCTCAAGATGATGCAGACTTAATTGAAAGTGCGCTTGAATTTGCAAAAGCAGATATCGAAGCAATTGAAGCTCCGGCAAAAGCAGCAAAAGGAACAGATAAAAATGGCAAACTGGAAGCAGGAGAACTTTCAACATACACAGAAATGTCAGCACCAAAAAGCGGAAGTGTTATAGAAAACCTTGACTTAGACGGCAAAGAAAAAACATTATCCGCCGAAGAATATGCAAGTTATCTTCTTGCTGCCGACAGCATTTCACAAGTAGATGAAAATGCCCTAAAAGTTACTTTCGGACAAAATACACCTGATGGTATAATTACAGAACAAGAAGCATATCTTGTAGAAAAATGCAGTGATGAACAACTTAAATCTGCCGCTCAACAATATTACGACAAATATTTTAAAGAATAATTTTTAAATACTAAAATGAAAAGCCGCTAACAAGCGGCTTTTATTAGTTATAGGGTACAAATAAAATTAATACATAAAACTTGAAACTATCCACATAAGAAATATTAAAACCACAGTATAAACAACGGTAAATAATACTTCTTGAAGCTGATGTTCGCCGTAATATGATTCTCTTTTTTTATTTTTTATTTCATTATTTTCAGTCATATATAAATCCTTATCTTAAAAATCTTAGATATATATAACCTGTACTTATTAAAAGAGAGATAAGCACAACAATAACGCCATATTTCATAAATTTCATAAATGCAATCGGATGACCTTCCTTTGCAGCATTTTCTGAAACAATGACATTGGCTGCAGCCCCTATTATAGTCATGTTGCCGCCAAGACAAGCACCCAATGACAAACACCACCATAGAGGATATGCATAATCAGCACCCATAACATTCTCAATCTGAGCTATCATAGGTGTCATTGTTGCAGTATAAGGAATATTATCAATAATTCCTGAAATAATTCCTGAAGCCCATAAAATAATTAAAGATGTAAGTTCTCTTGAACCTTGAGTAACATTTAATATCCACTCAGCCATCAATTTAATACCGCCAGATGCTTCAAGTCCGCCAATTATGATAAATAAACCCATAAAGAAAAATATGGTATTCCATTCAACATCTCTTAAAATAGAATCAGGCTTTTCAAAAATCAAAAGTACACTTGCACCCAGCATAGCAACTATTGAAGTATCTATGTGAATAATATCTCTTAGCATAAAACCGATTATCACCAAGAACAATACGGTCAATGACCTTATCATTAAAGGATAATCAGATATTGCATCAGAGGTATCCATTTTTGATACTTCCATTATTTTTTCAGGATCAGCTTTCAAAAGTTTTCTGAATGAAAAAGCTAAAAAGGCAATTACTGCAATTAAAATTACAATAACCACTCCTGTAAGCTCTTGAATAAAATCCATAAAGCTTAAATTACCGGCACTTCCTATAATAATATTAGGCGGATCACCGATTAATGTGGCAGTACCGCCAATATTTGAAGAAACTATTTCACACAACAAGTATGGAATTGGATTTATGTCTAATTTTTTTGCTATAGAGAATGTTATCGGCATAATTAAAATAACCGTTGTAACATTATCTAAAAATGCACTTACAAAAGCTGTAAACAGCCCCAAAGCAATTAATATCTTTACAGGATGACCTTTTGTCAATTTCAATAATTTTCCTGCTAAATAATTAAATACTCCGCTTCTTGTTGTTATTGAAACAATAATCATCATTGAAACAAGTAAAAAGATTACATTAAAATCTACAAAATTTATAAAATAATGCGGATTTATTGCGCTACCGTCCATTTTTACCTGACTCAACAGACCAAGAATAATTGTTATTGATGCTCCAAGCAATGCTATGGTAACTTTTGAAATTTTTTCCGTTGCAATAAACACATATGCAACAAGTAAAATTACAGCCGAAACCATAACGCTGTTTGCGCTAACAAAATTATGCAAAAATTCCATTTTATTTTGCTCCTTCTATTGTGCCTTGTGCGCTGATTGCCGCTGCAATTGCGATTGCAATTTCAGTATCATCTGATTTATGTTGTTTTTTCTTTGATGTTTTTTCTTCTTTTACTTCCTCAGGAAAAATTTTATTTAAATAAATAATCAAAGAAGATGTTAATTTCATGGCATATATTAATACAACCAAAAAAGCCATAACTACAAACATGCCAATGAAAGTAATAACAAGTCCTGTTTGCAAACTTGCAAGTTGTTCCATTTTACTATTCTCCTATATTAATGTAATTACCAAAAACTATGTTTTGGAACTTAAGGAGCATTAGGCTGTATTTGGAATAAAAGATAAGAAAAAGATACTTGAGCACTTTCGCTCAAATATTTATCGGAATATAAGTGAGAAATAATATTGTCATTTATTTTTTTGGGCAATAAAAAAGGATTATTGGAAGATGACGAAGAATTGTCATCATTTTTAAAGTTAAATATTGAACCGCTATCCTTATTTTGATTTATTACCGCAGATTCTCTGTTTATTGTTCTTGCTATATTTTCACTTGTTTCAACAGCCCCGATTGTACCTCCGAAATTAATGGGCACAATAGTCGGCGCAACCGTTTGTGCATTTACAACATTTGCTGCAAAAAACAATAAAATTATTAAAACAAATTTGAAAATATGTTTCATACCATTAATATATTATAAATTTTTAAATTGTAAATGCCTATTATAAAAAATTTATATTCTAACCACTAATGCTTTTGAATCTTTTTTTGCAGTAAGAAAATGTCTTTCTTTTGCAAAAAATGCAAAAAACTCACCTTTTGATATATCGACTGTTTTTGTTTCTTCAAGTTTAATTGTAAATTCTATTTCGCCCTCTATAACATATATAAATGCATCCACTTCTGAAATATGTTCGTTTAAAACCTGATCTTTTTTTATTGCCAGAAGCATTGCTTTAAAATCTCCGTTTTCTAAAAGTTTTTCAACAAAAACTCCATCCTTTTTGTAATCTATCATGTCCTTGAGTTCACAAACTTTATGAAATTCCATTTTTTCCTCCTTTTTTATCTTTTTAAAATAAACTTTTAATAAATAAATTGTCCAAAAGACTAAATAAATTTTTGACTAAAAGAACATAATTAAATAAGATAGAATATATGAAAAATATAAAAATTCTTGACTGCACATTAAGAGATGGCGGCTACATCAATGAATGGAGCTTTGAAATCAAACAAGTAAAAACCGTTTTAAATCTACTTTTAAATTCAAATATAGATTTTATTGAATTAGGTTTTTTAACAAAAGAAAAAGAAAAAAAACAAACTGCCCTTTTTGATAATTTCAATGACATCAACGAAATTACCTCAGATTTTCCAAAAGAAAAGTTATGTTTAATGGTTGAATACTCTAAATTTCCTTCTGATGAAATAATAAAAAACTCCCCCATTAAAAATATAAGAGTTATCTTTAAAAAAGAAAAAATAAAAGAAGCACTGTTATACTGTGAAAAACTAATCAAAAATAACTTTAGAATATTTATTAATCCGACATACATAAATAAATACTCAGACACAGAACTCTGTGAACTTATAAAAAAAATTAATGACATTAAGCCTTATGCTGTTACCATAGTTGATACTTTAGGAATGCTTAACAAACAAACCGTTAAAAAATTATATTTATTAATTGATTATCACTTAAACAAAGATATAAATATCGGTTTTCATGCCCACGATAATTTAGGGCTGGCATTTTTAAATGCACAAACTTTAATTGATTTAACAAAAGAAAGAAATTTAATTGTAGATACAAGCATTTTTGGTATGGGAAGAGGCGCAGGAAACATCCAAAGCGAACTGCTTGCAAAATATCTGAATGATAACTTCAACTCAAACTATAATATTTTATCCATATTAAAAGCAATGAGAGATGAAATAGAGCCGATTTATAATAAAACCCCTTGGGGAGCAACTATACCTTTTTATTTGGCAGCAATATACGAATGCCATCCTGATTATGCAAAATATTTAGTACAAAAAAATTTATCTTTAGATAAAATAACTTCCGTCTTGGCAAATATACCACAAAGTAAGAAAACAACTTTCGATATCAATTGCATTCATCTATAACCTGTCCAAAAATAAGCCTTAAACCTCCGCATTTTTTTCTGAGGGTTTTTCTTACTCCGCAAGTTATCGCATTAACATTACTTGTAATGCCGTTTATCTGTTCAACTGCCGTATCAGTTTTTGGAATAATCCCGTTTACACTGTCAGATACGGAATTTAAGCTTGATGTTAAATCATTTATATTTTTTGTTGTCGCTTCAATATTTGAAACCGCGTTTTCCAGAGAATTTTCCTGTATTGAATCATTTACTTTTTTTGTCAAATCACCGGTATTTTTTGTTATTTTTTTAATATCAGACTGACTGTTTGTTAATGTTGAATTAATTATGGCAAACATTTGTTCTACTTCATCAAGGGTTTTTGCCAATTCTTGCGAACTTTTAAAAAGATTTTCTTTTATTGCTTCTAAATCCTCAATATTTTGGCTTGCCATATATGTTTCAACATCTAACGTTGCCTTGCCTTCAAGAGTTGCACCATTTGATATCATTAACTTTGAAGGATTTTTAGGATATACCAATTCCAAAAAATCATAATATTTATCTTTAATTTTTTCTTTTTTTAATAAAACCGTTGTATTAACAGGCAGCATAAGTTTTTTAGGATACAACACAATATTTATAATAGTATGATTAAAATCCAGAGAATGCTTATGTTCTTTTGCTCTGCCTATTTTTAAACCCTTATAATAAACCGGTAATTTTTGATGAATAGGGCGCAATTCTGAAAACTTAGCATTAATATAAGTATAAGTCGTAAGCTTATAAATATAAAATCCGCTGCAAATTAAAATTAATGAAAATGTTATTAATAAATATTTCTTCATAGTTCAAATAATAATTTGAATTGTAAAATTTAAAAATTAGTAAGTCAGGCTATATAATTTCAGATATAATTAAAATACGGTCAAAAAATTAATAAAAATGATTAACAGAAACAAAAAAGGAATTATATTTGGCACACTAGCGGCCATAAGCTATGGCACAAACCCATTATTTGCGCTATATCTTTATTTGGGAGGAATAAGAGTTAATTCGGTTTTATTTTACAGATATGCCATAGCTGTTATTTTATATGCTTTATGGATAAAACTTATAAGCAAAAAATCGCTAAAAATACCCAAAAAATCCATTTTGCCCTTGTTTATCTTAGGACTTTTATTTTCAGGATCATCATTAGCTCTTTTTATGTCTTTTAAATATATAGATGCAGGCATCGCTTGTACAATTTTATTTATTTACCCTGTTATAGTTGCTTTTATTATGCATCTTTTTTTCAGAGAAAAAATAAACAAAACAACCATATTTTCGCTAATTTTAACAACAATCGGAATATGTCTTTTATATAAAGGTCCAAACAATACTTCAATAAACCCAAAAGGAATATATGTTGTTTTATTATCTGCACTTTTATATGCACTGTATATCGTTGGAGTAAAAAATATCAAATCCATTAAACAAATTAAATCAGATATTTTAAGTTTTTATGTAATGTTATTTGGTCTTTTTTTGTATATCTTCAATTTAAAATTTTGTACGGAATTACAAATAATAAATACCCCTTTTTTATGGCTTTGTGCTGTAGGATTGGCAATAATTCCGACAATTATTTCAATAGAAACAATAACTCTATCGATAAAATTAATCGGCGCAACAAAAACTGCCCTTTTAGGCTCTCTTGAACCCATAACTGCTCTGTTTTTCGGGGTTGTTCTTTTTAATCAGCATTTAGACGCTAAAATTATCCTTGGGATTATTCTGGTACTTTTTGGCGTATCATTATCCATTTTAAGAAAAAAAATAAAAGCTTATTTTGATAAAAAAGTATAATATATGGGCACTATATCAGTAAGCAAATAAATAAGGATATTTTTATGCTTTCGAACATTTCCTCCAATAACATGCCGGAGATAGGCTCAATTTCTGCCAACCAGTCAAACAAATCATGGAATGTTGTTCTGGCAAAAAAAACTGATTCCGGATATATATCATCTATGGACTACAATAATGACGGCAAAATCACAATGGATGAATTTAATCAATATTGTGAAGAAAATTCTATAGATGGAGATGGTAGATTAAAAATACTAACAACTATTTTATTATCTAAAACCGTTGCTGAAATAAAAGAAAATATTAAAAAAGAAAATCCGCAGGATTTTGAAGATTTAGATAAACAAAAACTATCAATTTATGCTGATGAAGATAACGCTAAAGAAATCAGCATAGATGAATATATTGAATATTGTGACAATAAATATTCTCAAGAAGAAACAAAAAAAGAAGAAAAAATTGAAAATTCTGACAACATTAAAGTCAAAAAAGCGCTTAATGCATATAACATTAAAGAAGAAGAAAAACCGCAATTAAGAATTGACGGTAAAATATAAAATTATTTTATAATGTCATAATAAGAAACATTCTTTAATATTTTTTCTAAATCACTTGGATTTATTTCAACCTGATAACCAATGTGACCTGCACTAAAAATTATTGTTTGAAAATTTTTGGCCGAAATATCTACAACCAAAGGAAATTCTTTTTTCATGCCGATTGGCGAACATCCGCCATGGATATATCCGGTCAAAGGCAATAATTCTTTTTGTTTAATCATTTCAATTGATTTTTCTTTAATGCAAACTGCGGCTTTTTTTAAATCCAGCTCTTCTGCTACAGGAACCATAAAAACATAATATTTTTTTGTTTTTGAAACAGTAACAAGAGTTTTAAAAACTTGTTTTTCATTTTGCCCAAGAACTTTTGCAACCTCAACACCGCTTATTGCATTTGTATTTGCATAAGAATAAGAATTATATTTTATTTTATATTTATCTAAAATTCGCTCTACATTTGTTTTATGTGCCATAATCATATTTTAATTTGCAAAACATGTCATTGCAAGTTATTATCATTCAACTTTTTTAACAAAAAATTTTATTCAGAAGCATTTTAATAATGCAATATAAAAATATTATATAAAAGGAATAAATATGAAAATCAACTCTATATCAAATTGTTCAAATACAACAATTTACAATAAAAACAAAATCACAAAAACTCAAACTCAAAATTCCCAACCAAAAACAAAAAACAATATACCCTTTTGCGGCACATTAATATACTTTACACCCCAAATTCCTACAAATGAAAAAATAAGCCCGCAAAAAGCAAAAGAAATATTTGAATCAGTAGGAATAGAAGCAGAAATTAATGAAAAAGATAAAACGCTTACAATCAGCGAATATAGACAACCTGATAAAAAAACTACCTTTAGCGCTATGGGTGTAAATGAAAACGAATTATTTAAAAATGTAAAAACAATTACGGGAAATGCTGATTTTAGAAATTCAAAAATAACCTCTCTTCAAAACCTTACGTTAATAGGTAAAGACGCAAATTTTGAAGGTTCAAAAATAACAGATTTAGGCGCACTTGAAGAAATTTTCGGCAATGCTTATTTTGGAAACTCATTAATTACTTCCACACAAGAATTAAGACACATTGAAGGCGATGCGGATTTTGAAAATTCAAGCATAGTTGATTTACAAAATTTAGAAAATATCGGAGGAAATGCAAATTTTGAAAACTCCAATATAACCAACCTTAATAAATTAGAAATTATCGGACAAGACGCAATCTTTTCAAACTCAAAAGTAAAATCATTAGGCAAACTTGGCACTATTTGTAAAGATGCGCATTTTGAAAACTCAGTAGTAACCAATTTAGGAAATTTAAAAGAAATTCACGGCGACGCCATTTTTTCAAATTCACACATAACAAGTCTTAATAAATTGGGCTATATTCATAAAAATGCATTTTTTAACAATTCAAATGTTAAAAATTTAGGAAGATTAATGTACATTGGTGAAGATGCGCACTTTGAAAATTCAAAAATTACCTCATTAGGTAATTTATGCACAATCGGCGGCAATGCAGTATTTTGTAATTCAAGCGTAAATGACCTCGGAGAACTAAAATCAATAGGAGAAAGTGCATATTTTGAAAATTCAAAACTAAGAACTCTGGGCAAACTAAAAAGCATAGGTTTGAATGCTTATTTTGAAAACTGCCCCCTTGTAAGTCTTGAAGATTTAGAAAATATAGATGGTAATGCTCATTTTAAAAATTCAAAAATAAAAAGCATGTACAACTTAGGCTATGTTGGCGGGGCAATATGGTATGAAAATTTATTCATTCCTAAAAACACACCAAAATACTTGAAAATTACGCAATTGGCAACCTTAGTTCAAGAAAACCAATAGATTAAATCCTGCCGTAACAATCTTCATACCTTATAATATCATCTTCTGATATATAATCACCTTTTTGAACTTCTATAATTTTCAATTCTTCATTTTGGTGGTTTTGTAAGGAATGAATTGCTTTTGTTGGAATATCAATACTATCTCCGCTATTTAGAATATATTCTTTTCCATCCAATAATACAAATGCGCTTCCTTCTAATACGACCCAATGTTCAGACCTGTGGTTATGAGATTGAACGGATAACTTATGATGAGGCATAACACAGATTGTTTTGGTTAAATAACCTTTTCCTCTATTCATACAAGTGTAGTATCCCCAAGGTCTAAATACTGTTTTGTGCAGCTTTGTAGTATCGCTTTCTTTTGCTTTTAATTTTTCATATAAATTTTTAACATTTTGCGATTTATCAAGTCTGCAAGCCATAATAGCATCTTCAGTTTCTACCAAAATCAAATTTTCAAGCCCTGAAACAGCTACAATTTCTTTTTGCGAATATATAAAAGAATTTTTCACATCATCAACTACAACCTTGCCATTTAAAACATTTCCGTCTTTATCTTTTGTTTTAACATTATACAAAGATTGCCATGAACCCAAATCATTCCAATCTGATTGCAATTTAACAAGAGCAATTTTATCTGATTTTTCCATTATTGCATAGTCAATTGAAATTGAAGGCATATTTTCATATATTGAATATTCTATTGAATTTTTCTTTGAAAAATCGAGATTTTTTAAATTTGAACATATGTCAGGTGCATACTTTTTAAATTCACCCATCAGCGTTGAAATTTTTCCCATGAATATACCGCCGTTCCAAAAATATTCATCGGATTTCAAATATTCCTTAGCAGTATCCAAATCAGGTTTTTCTACAAATTTTTCAACTTTATAGCCGTTTAACAGCTTTAGACCTGTTTTAATATATCCGTAACCGGTTTCAGGGTAAGTTGGTTTTATACCAAAAGTAACAATATAACCCTTTGCTGCCAATTCTTTAGCTAAGTCTACCGTTTGATTAAATTTTTCAGTATCAATTATTAAATGATCGGAAGGGACAATTAATACAATATCATCTTCACTATATTTTTGATTAAAAAACTCTAAAACCGAAGCTATTGCCGGAGCAGTATTTCTTCCTAAAGGTTCTGCCAAAACAACATTTTCTTTGTCTGTTAAATTCAATTGTAATTTTATATCGGAATAATGTTTAATGTTTGTAATTGTAACTATTTCAGAAGCAGCACAAAAAGAATTTAATCTTTTAAATGTTTTTTGCAGCAAACTTTCTTTTTCATCAAAAGACAAAAGTTGTTTTGGATATTCTTCTCTTGATAGCGGCCACAAACGGCTTCCGCTTCCTCCAGCTAAAATTATTGATTTCATGTTAAACCTTCTGTAATTGTTTTAAAATTTTTATTGCTTTTGGGTTTTCAACCTTATAACAAATCTGATTTCCAATGCGGTGTGAAGACAATACTTTTGCATTCTTTAAAATTGATAAATGCTGAGAAATTGTTGGCTGGGCAATATTTAAACACTCACTCATTTTTGTTACATTGCATTCTTTTTTATAAGCCAAATTATATGCAATTATAAGTCTTGTCGGATGAGCTAAAGCCTTAAAAATGGCGCAATATTCATCAACATTAATTTCATTACTTTTCATGCTATTAGAATATTACAATATATGAATATTGTCAATTTTCCGAATAATGCAATTTCATATCACCCTTATATGCACACGGAATATTTTCTTCTTTTAAATATTTCATACCCCACTTATTTAACTCTACAATCGCAGGAATTAAAGATTTTCCCCTTGAAGTAAGGGAGTATTCTGTTTTTGGAGGCACTATGGGATAAAGTTTTCTTTTTATAATGCCATCAGCTTCCAGATCTTTTAATTGCTGAATTAGCATTTTTGGAGTTGCATAAGAAATTAATTTTTGAAGTTCACTATACCTTAAAGTTTTATCAATCAAGTGTCCTATTATAACTCCTTTATATTTACCTCCGATAATTTCCATAGTAACCTCAAGCGGACATTGATATTCATCTTTTTTTCTTTTATTCATAAAAATCCCTTAATTTACTTTTTAGTAAGTATTATACAAAAAAGTATATTCTTGTCAAAAAGAAAATTAGACTTTAAAATATATAAGAAATAAGGAATTAAAAAATGAAAATAACACAAATAAGAAACGCAACAATCATAATAAATTTTAATAACACAAAATTTTTAATAGATCCTTGGCTTATGCCAAAAGACTACATGGAAGGCTTTGACTCAGGAGTTAACTCAAATATACGCCAGCCAAGAGTTGAGCTGCCTTTTGAAATTAAAAAAATAATCGATGTAGATGCTGTAATAATTACTCACATACATCCTGACCATTGGGATGAATTTGCACAAAATGCACTTGATAAAAACATAAAAATTTTTGTTCAATCTGAATATGATAAACAATATATTTTATCAAAAGGCTTTTTAGATGTTGAAATTCTATCTTTTGAAGGAACAAAATACAATAATACAACCCTATACAAGACCCCGACTCAACACGGAAAAAGAGAAATAATAAAGCCTCTATGCGAATCTGTTAATATGCCTTATGATGCTATGGGAGTTATTTTTAAAGCACAAAATGAAAAAACTTTATATATTGCGGGAGATACAATTTGGTGTGAAGAAGTAAAAACAACACTCAACAAATACAATCCCGATATAATAATTCTAAATGCTTGCGCAGCAACCGTTTTAAACGGTGAACGCCTTATTATGAATATTGATGATATAAAAGAAGTTATAAAATGCGTTCCAAAAGCAGCCATAATAGCAAGTCATATGGATACTGTAAGCCACTTAACTCTTACAAGAGAAGACTTAAAAAAATACAAAAAAGAATACAATGTCGAAAATTTATTAATACCTGATGACGGACAAACAATCATCTTGTAAAATTAATAGCCGGAGTCTATATTTTTTGACAATTCTTCAATATATTTAAATACTACGCCTTTATTCAAAGGATTATTTAAATATTCAAGAATTTCTTTTTTAGTACCTTTTAATAACTGATAAGACTCCATTTTGTCATATCCGGTGCGCTGAACTCCAACAAACAATCTCCTAAAATCTTTCGGATTTACTTCATCATATCCTACAATCATTTTGGCTGTGTTTACACTTTCAGGTATTTTAAAAGAAACAGCTATAGGCTTATATTTTCCATTTTCAGGCACTTCGTTTTCAACTCTTTGAGATAACACTTCAAAAGTTTTATTTACAAAATAATCCATATCACTTTTATCTTCTTGCACGTTTGAGGCTCCCGTTTCTTTTTTTATAGCACCAAAAGGTCTGCAATTATAATAATTTTGTAAAACTTTCATTAATTTCTCCTATTTTATCATGTTTAAAACAAAAACAAGAAATTTATTGTCATTTTATTATTTACTTATATTCATCAAACCGTCTATATCAAGTTTAGCAAGGTCTAAAGCAGAAATTCTTTCTTTGATAAATTCACCAATTTTTGGCATAGGTGCATTAGTTCCTAACAATCCCAATTCTTTCATTCTTAAAGTTTTATATGTTGCAGCCAAATATTCATTATATTTTGAGTAATTATCATCACTCATTGTTTTAATTAAATTATAAATTTCAGAATATTTCGAATCATCAGAAAATATTTTTCCTTTTCTGATATCGTAAGGAATGTGTTCAACTTCAGCAAAACTGTTAACTTCAACTCCTCTTATTTGCAATTCTCCATTTACAATCTTGCCGTTATTTAAAACGTGCTTTGTATTCATTTGTCCTGAAGTATATCCTGACTCCTTTTTAGCCCCTTTTATTATTTGGCTAAATTCAACATTAACCCCGTTGTCGTTTGTTTTAACCCATTTTACAACATCACGAGGTAAAACTTCTGTTTCGCTTAAATCCATCAAGCTTGAATTTGAAACAACTTTGAAAGGTTTTTGCTGAACAACAACTTCGTTTTTAACAGCATCGCTATAAGCATCAATAATTTCATGGATTTGCTTATTCGTAAAATATGATGTTATTTCATCCCCATAGTTGTTTAATTCCGTAATTTTAACGCTGCCATCTCTAATACCGTCACACAATTGACTAACAACGCTTTGTGTTTGTTTTGTTTTGAGAGAATCTATTATTTCATCACTGACGCTTAAAAAAGCTTGTTTTGTTTCATCATCTATTTTGTCACCTTGAATATACCTTAAAAAGTCATCAAATGAAGCACTTATGCCATTTTTTTCAAGAATTGTTTCAACAATTTCAGTAGTTTCACTATAATCTAAGTTTTTAACTTGGACTCTGACACCTATTGCATCCCCGATTGCATCGCAGCATTGTGTCATTGTGTCTAATTCTTTTAAATCTTCTATGTTTTTCTTTGCCAATTTAGAAAAAATTGAATTTTGCCCCTTAGCCCGTGCAGTAACCAATTCAATATCATCATTTTTAGCAAAAACACCATCAAATTGATACGCTGCTTCGTCTAATTGTGAATCATATTTTCTTGCCATTTTTTGTGATTTTTTAGATAAATTATTCAATTCCTTAATTTTTTCATCATATGCTTCACCTACTATGGCTTGAGATTTATTATTTTCATTAAAGTTATCTAAATATCTTTTTGATTGAAAATCATTATCAATTTCAATATCAAGATTATCATTGTGTTTAATTTCAATTTCTGATTTATATGTTGAACTTAATTTTTTTTGAGCCAAACCACCTGAAATACCGCCGAATAGACCTCCAAAGACAACTCCTGACAATGCATTTTGGGCAGTTGTCGATACTAAACCGTCAATTGTGAATTGTTCTTTATCTGCAACGGTATTTATTGTGTAATCAGCTGCTCCCGTTGCAGCACCTGTTATAGCTCCTGCTTTTGCCCCTTGTATTACCCCTAGTTTTATAGCTTCTTTTATTGTTTGACCGGCAACTGGAGCTTTAACTAAACCGGCTGTTGCAGCAGAAACAAATCCATCAACCGCCCCTGTTAAACCGTCTTTTACAACTTCATTAACATCAAGTGCATCGTTTTTTACATTATTTGATGCCCTGTCTATAGTTTTAAATCCGGCATTTGCGACTCCGCCAACCAAAGCTCCCATAAAAAGAGCCCCAATGCCACCCGTTGAAATGGCAAAACCTGCAGTTAACAATCCGCTTAGTGTATTTGAAATTAAACTTATTGCACCGTCTTGCTTATCCTCATAACTCTCAATAGCTTCCAGTGCTTCTTCATAGGTAATTTTACCTTGTTTATATTGCTCTATTTCAGCTGCTACGTCATCTGAACCAAAGCCAAGATTTGTTAAATTTTTAAACCCATTCCAAGCTTGACCTATAATCCCTTGTTTATCTTGTGCTTTTTGAAATACTTCTTCCAAAGATTTATAATTATCTGAGATTGAATTTGTCAGGCAATTATTTTCATCAAAAATTGATGACTCATTTTTATATTCATCCAAAACAAGGCTCTCATCGGAATTATTCTTTTTCGAAAATTCCAAAATATTATATGTATCAATACTTGAATTAATATTTTCCATTAATTTTTTCTCTTGATATCGTTATATATTTATAAAGTATATATTTATTATATAATTGCCAAAATTGACTATAATTTTAGAAATCTTTACATTTGGCTTAAATTTAACAAAAAATAAAAATTTTTATACCTAACAAGCATAAAGCAAAATACAATATAAGTATTTGCTATTATAGAACAAATTATTCATAATAATAAATATAAACTTCAATTAAAAAGGACAATTTAGTGAAAAAACAAATAACAAAATCAATTCTTCCCGTAATTTTCACATTGCTTATATTAAATCCGTGTTTAGCCCAGAAAAAAGAGGTAAATATGAAAAAAGTTACACAAACCGCAGGCAGAACTCAACTTGGCTCTTTTGCGCCGGAATTTGCTCATTTTAACGACGATGTATTATTTGGTGAAAACTGGAACAATCAAGATATTGACCTAAAAACAAAAAGCATAATAACGGTTGTTTCATTAATGTCTATGGGAATTACGGATAATTCCCTTGTATACCATCTGCAAAATGCCAAAAATAACGGTGTTACAAAAAAAGAAATAGCGGCAATAATCACCCACAATGCATTCTATGCAGGCTGGCCAAAAGCTTGGGCAGTTTTTAATTTGGCAAAAACAGTATGGACAGACGATGATAATTCAACAGATAATAAATTATCTGAAAAAGAAAAATACCAAAAAACAATAATGTTTCCGATAGGAGAACCTAATAATGCTTATAAAAAATATTTCATAGGACAAAGCTATTTGGCGCCTATTTCAGATAAACAAGTAAAAATTTACAATGTAACTTTCGAGCCAAAATGCAGAAATAATTGGCATATTCACAAAGCAAAATCTAATGGCGGTCAAATGCTGATTGGTGTAGGCGGAAGAGGTTATTATCAAGAATGGGGAAAAGAGCCGATTGAAATTAAAGAAGGAACAATAATCCACATTCCCGCCAACGTAAAACACTGGCACGGCGCAGCTTTTGATTCATGGTTTTCACATTTAGCCATTGAAATAGACGGAGTTGACACCGAAAATGTTTGGCTAGAAGCTGTAGATGATTCTATATACAATAAATTAAAATAATAATTTTAAAAAATATTGTTTTTATTTGTTTCTAAAAATACAAAATACTTTCTTAACAAAAAATTTCCAACCACACCTATCAAACTGGACAATGCTTTTGCCCAAAAGTTGCTCATTCCAAAAAATAATAGTCCATAAGTAATGCCATAATCAAGAGAACCCATAATTGCAACCGTTAATATATAAGACAGAATTTCACCAAAAGATGTCCAGTGTGCTTTATGCCTAAACAGAAAAACGATACATAATAAGTAATTTATTACAGCAGAAAAAATAAAAGCTATTCCGATACTATAAACCAAACTAATATTTAGGTTCATTAATATTAAAAATATCAAGATATTCGCTATAGCACTTATTCCGCCAATTAATATGTAAAGAATAAATTGCATTGGAATTGGCGCGCTATGAGCCCCGTAGTGCAATATGCAATACAAAGCCCTTAATCCGTCTTTTGCGCAGATTTTTTTGCCTTCTTCATATGTTCTTGGATTATATGTTATTGCACATTCATAAACCCTAAATTTCCCCTTTGAAATATATACGGTAATTTCAGGTTCAAAACCAAAACGATTTTCTTTCAATTTCGGAATAATTGAATTTATAACTTCTTTTTTAAATAATTTATAACATGTTTCCATATCGGTGATGTCTAAATTTGTATACATATTAGTTAAAAGGGTTAAAGCCTTATTCATAAATGTATGCCAAAAATATAAAACTCGCCTTGTATCTTGTTTTAAATATCTGCTGCCGTATACAACATCTGCCTTATTTTCAATTAAAGGCTTAATCATTTTTAAATAATCTTTGGGATTATATTCCATATCCGCATCTTGTATGCCGATATAATCACCTGTTGCAAAAGAAAATCCCTTTCGCAAGGCGGCACCTTTTCCTTGATTTTTATCTTGCCTAAATACCCTGACACAAGGATTTTCTTGGGCAATTCTTAACGCTGTGTCATAACTGTTATCTGACGAACAATCATCAACTATAATTATTTCCAATTTAATTTCTTCAGTTTGAATCTTTAAAACATTATCTACAATTTGTTTTAAAGTAGCTTGTTCATTATATACAGGTATTACAAGACTTAATGTTTTCATATTTTTCCTTTGTCTGTTACTTTATTATACAATGATTTAAAATCAAACTGATATTTTATTAATTTTTGTTCATTTTTTATTTTTACCTGTTTTTATATAGAAACAGTATTATATTATTATTCAATAATTATGAAAATTAAAAATATAGAAAAAACATACATAAAAAACTTATACAATAATAAAATTTCCTTTAACGGAATTAAAAAACCTGAAGAAAAATCAATGTTTATATATGATTTAGATGGTACCTTAGCTAACGGAAATTTTGAACAAATTAACCAAATTTTAGATATTTCAAAAAAAAGAAACGCAAAAATAATATATGCTACAGGACGCAGCTTAGATGAATTTTATTTGCTTCAAAATGAACTTTTATCTAACGGCATTAATCTGAAATTGCCTGATTTTTTAATAGCAAACAACGGCGGTAATATTTATATAAATATAGATAATAAACTATACAAAGATTTTGAATATTTATTGCGTATAAAACAAAGCACAAATTTTGATAAAGCATATGTTAATCAAATAATTAATTCAATAAATAAAAATCTTGAAGAAATAAAATCTGAAGCTATGACTTTAAAATATAAAGTACCTAAGCAAATCGATATAAATCAATTAAGAAAAAATATTCTTTTAGCTCTTTCAAAAGAAAAAATTACGTCCCTATGCGGTTTTAAAGGAGAAAACACGGATAATCAAGTCTTATTTATAGCTCCTTATAATAAATCAACGGCTATACAATACCTAAAAAATAAATTAAACATTCCTCAAGAAGAAATTCTTATGGCAGGTAATGACAATAATGATATTTCGATGGCACAACTATCAAAACTTGGCTCCAAATTTATTTGTTTAAACAATTCAAAACCCAACCTCACAAAAACTTGCAAAAAATTAAGTCAAGAAAATGAAAATATATATTTTTCCTTATCAAATGGTGCAAAAGGAATTCTTGAAGGATTGACGCATTTTTTAAAATAAAAAATATGAAAATTTTTTATTTTTTAAATGTTTATAACATTATCTGACATTAATATCAAAAATATTTTTTTCGCCCGTCACTCTTTTTGCAAAAAGCTCAGAAAATTCTATAAATTCTTCACTAAGTTCATCTTTTGGTATATCAAATGAATATATGTCGCCTTGATTTCGTTTTAAATACAGTTCAAGCACCCTTTTAACATCTATACCCTCTATATTAAAAATTCCATAAGGAAGTACTTTTTTGCAAGCATATATTCATATTTATCTTTAGAAAACAATAAAGGTGATTTTAGCGCTTTAGCATATATATCTTTTTCATCTGTTTGAACTGAAGGATTTTTAGATAACATTTCATCTTTTAATAAAAAAGCTGTTTCTTTAAGATTTGGGATTAATACTTTTTTAGCTACGCATAACAACGCAGGATAACGTTTGCAAGCATCAAGATATGTGCTTAAATCCAAAAGAGGATTACCGCTAGAATCTTTTAAAGAGTCATCATTTATCAATGAAACAACATTATCAATAAAATGTGAGGGATCAAAAGACAAAAATACAGGTTTTTTTGAACAAAATTGCATGCATGTATTAAAATCTATAACAGATTTTAGACTTTCATCTTGCAATCTTTCATCATTTAAAAAATCATAAGCCCACTTATCAGGATTACTTTTGTAATTAGCAAAAACTCTATTATAATTTGATATTGCTTCATTTGCACAAAATGCAAAATTGCTTTTGGTTTCAAGAGGTTTTATATCGGAAGTTTTTTTTGTTTGCATATTATTTTTTTGCAAAGACAGCTGATTTATTTGAACTTTCATAAATAATCCTTTTTTAATTAATGGTCTTAACTATACAAAACAAATAAAAAAATAAATTGCCAACAATATTATAAGAAATTTACTTTTTATAATTTTAGTTAAAAACTTTGTAAAAATTTATTACATTTTCACTACATACCTAACAAAAAAATTTTTTTATATGTATTGTATTAATAATAAAACTTTTGAGGCTATATGAAATATAAAAAGAATTACTATTTTATACTTATAGCAAAAGTGGTTAATAATTCCGCTTATTTTTCAGCCTTTAAAATTACAAACAAAAGTCGACATTAAAATTGTCGACTTTTTTAATATAAAGAAAGGAAAAATATGAAAATCAATCAAATTGCCTACACACCTGTTAGACATTATTCAAAAAACAAAAACACAGCAACAAAGACAATTAAAAACTATACCTATGACAATGTAGCTTTTAAAGCCAGAAAAACAATTGAACTGCCAACCACTCCCCAAACTACAATTGATTGGGCGCTAAATTGGGATAAAGATAAAAGAAAAAAAGAATTAGACGATCAATATGAAAAAGCCGTTAAAGGAATGTCATTTTGGAAAAAACATTTTACAGATGCACCTAAAGAATTAAAACAAATGTATGCTAAAACCTTAGAAAAAGAAGAAATAGCGGCAAATGCAATAATTAAAAATTTAGTTACATTATCTCAACAACAAAGTCAAAATATTTTAAAAAGCGAACAAAATGATAGATTAGCAGCTGAACTTGCCCAAAGATCTGAAAAAGTTTCAAAAATGGAAAAGGCAGCAAGATTAACAGAAGCATTTAGAATTTATGATAGCGGTAATATTGATGAATCAATTGCAGGTTACGATGCCGAAAAACAAATCATAAGAAGCATTTTTACAGAACAAATCGCTATGGAAAAAGCAGGTATGGAAGCAGATGTACCAAACAGCATACTTCTTTATGGTCCTATTGGAACAGGGAAAACAACTTTTGTTCGCGCCGTTGCAAATGAGGCAAATTGCGAATTAGTTGAAATGAATCCTGACCCTGAAAATTTTTCTCAAGAGGTATATAAAAAATTAAAAGAAGCGAGAGAAAGATATTTAAACGAAGGAAGAAGAACCATAATTGTACTTAACGAAATCGAAAATCATCTTGAAAATACAAAAATGAATCGCGAAAATATAGCAAAAATGAAATCATGGCTTGATAATTGCGCTAAACTCCCAACTGATAATCTTCAAAATGCTTATGCAACCACATTTTTCTTTACAACAAATCACCCTCTTGAAATATCAGATGAAATATTACCCAGAGAAGAAAAAATTAAAAAATTAATTTCTCTTGAACCAGCGTCAGAAGGTAATATTGAAGCAATAATAAGATTCTATATTCAAAAATTTGATAAAAATGGAGATATGATTGACCCTGATAGTATTGATTATGATGTAATAACTGAAAAAATGAACCCGGACGATGAAAAAGGGGGATTTGGCAACGATAAAATTAAAAAAATTATTCAATTAGCTTGTGAAGATTTCGATAAAGATATTGATAACAAAAAGACTTTTGAAGAATATTTAAACGATAGAATAGATAAAGCAAAAAGAAATATTAAACCCGAACGTTTACAAGAATTTAGACAACAGTTAGAAGAACTATATGAGGACTAAAAAATGAATATACAAAAAATAAATGGTTTTAACAATGTAGTTTTTCAAAAAAAAGAAAAAAACAATAAATCCGATAAACAAAACACGACACTATCATGCAAAACAACTGAACAAGAAGAACATGGTAAAAAACAAATTGCAACAACATTCTATAAAAAGCAACTTGTAGATTTGTTTAATTTATTTTTGTCAAAAATACATAGTTTAGCCAAAAATAACGATGATACACCTGACGTAAGTCATCAAGACATTGAAGAAACACAAAAAGAAAACAATTCTATAATCCAAGAGCCAATATTCCCAACTCCAAAATTCACCTCAAACCCAAATGCTGCTCAAAGGGATGAATATGTTGATGAACTAATAAAATATATAAACTCTACTCCAGATACAAAACTACAGCTAAAAGCACTAAAAGAAATTGAAAAATATGGAATAGGTGATATTGATGATATTTCAACTATGATGTTAAGCGAAGATGAAAGCGTCATTAGAGAAACTCTAAAAATTTATCAAAAATGTGGCACAGATAAAGATGTCTTCGATATAATTGGTCCAATTAGAAGAGAGACAATAGAAATAAAAGAAGATGAAACTTTTATTGAAGTATTAAAAACAATACAAAAATTAGCTCAACTTCAAAATGATGATCCTAAAGATAAAGAAATTATTTTAAAACCAATAAGAAGATTATTAAACCATAAAAGCGAAAGTGTTAGAAAAATAGCTCAAGAAACACTGGATAAATTAAGTCAAATGTAGAATTTAAAGGCAATTTTTAACATTCAGATGTTTTAGATAACATAGGTTTTTATGATTACAATGCAAGAATATATAAACAATATACGCAATCCAAAAACAACTACACCTTTAAAAAAAGAGGTGGAGGTTAATAATATTGTTCAAAATGAAACATTAAAAGAAGATAAATTTGAAAAAAGTGAAAATAAAAAAATAGATAAAAATAAAATTATTAAAATTGGGGCTGTTTTAACAAGTATTTTAATTGCAATTACTGCTTTTTTAAAAAGAAAACAAATTATGAATTTTATTTCAAATTTTTCTAAAAAGAAAGAGCAAATTCCACCAAAACCGGCTTCAATAGAACCTTCTGATGTTTCACCGGCTAACATTCAACCAAATAAAATTCAACACAAAATCCAAGAATCAATATTCCCAACTCCAAAATTCACCTCAAACCCAAATGCTGCTCAAAGGGATGAATATGTTGATGAACTAATAAAATATATAAACTCTACTCCAGATACAAAACTACAGCTAAAAGCACTAAAAGAAATTGAAAAATATGGAATAGGTGATATTGATGATATTTCAACTATGATGTTAAGCGAAGATGAAAGCGTCATTAGAGAAACTCTAAAAATTTATCAAAAATGTGGCACAGATAAAGATGTCTTCGATATAATTGGTCCAATTAGAAGAGAGACAATAGAAATAAAAGAAGATGAAACTTTTATTGAAGTATTAAAAACAATACAAAAATTAGCTCAACTTCAAAATGATGATCCTAAAGATAAAGAAATTATTTTAAAACCAATAAGAAGATTATTAAACCATAAAAGCGAAAGTGTTAGAAAAATAGCTCAAGAAACACTGGATAAATTAAAAAATCAATAACGATATAAGGAGAGAAAAATGAAAGTAGATTTAAATCTTAATAATTATTTTTATAAAAAAATTAAATATAAAAATAATCAGCAAACAAGTGCTCAACCATCCATACAAAACAATAAATTGAATAATAGAATAAATCCGCTAAATTTCTATTCAAATAATTTAATTGCTTTTAAAGGAAATGAAATACATTTCACGAATTTTAGAGAAACTACAACAAAACCCCAAGAAGATAAATTAGCAGAAATATTAACTTTACAAGAAAATAAAGATATTCCATCTTTTATATTACTATATAGCGAAGATGATAAAAAAAGTGCCGAGTTGCTTAATAGAGTAGGAAAAAGAACTAATTCAAGAATTATAGAATTGGAAACAGATAGCGATAACTTCAGAACAAATACACTAACCTTATTAAAAAATTCCAGAGAAAATTATCTAAACAATGGACAAAGAACAATAATTTATGTAAAAAATTCTGATTTACTTCTTTCAGATTTAAAAATTAATTATAAAAATATTGCAATGATGAAGCCCTGGCTTGATAATTGTGCTAAAGAACCTGTTGATAATATGCAAAATGCATATGGAGCAACTTTTATACTTCAAACCGATAACCCAAAAGCAATAAGCCCAGAATTACTACAAAGAAAAGGTTTTGGAGGAGCTATAGATGTTAAAATCAGCTCAATAGAAGATACTAAAAAATTAATTGAATTTGCTATTAATAATAGCAAATATTCAAGAAAAATTGAGCCCTTAACAGAAGATGAATTAAATCAAACAGCGCAACATTTTGCTCCTAACAAAATCTCAGGCGGTTTTAGCGATGATAAAATTAATTCAATTGTTAATAGAGCAATATTTGACTGGCAAAATCAAAATAATAGCAGTTTTTATCAAGTATTAAATGAAAAAATTGCCTCAAGCAAAAAAGATGTTTCCCCAAGAATTATCTCAAGAATTTTTGAATCAAGAAAATGGCTAATACAAAATGGTTTAATTGAAACTCCTGATTTTAAAAATATAAATCCTGATGTTTTAAGTGAAATTGAAGAAAATTGTGCTGAAACACAATTTAATGAAAATCCAAAAGATGAATTATCACAAATAATATCTTCAAACGCTGATTTTATTCAAAATGCTGATAATTTCGATGTTGAAAAATTAAGAAAAATATCGGTTAAAGGAAAAAAACTTGTTGATTTTTGGCTTGAAATTTCAAAAGATGAAATTGTAAATCAAGGAAATGAAAGACTTAAAGCGATTTGGTTTGAAGAAGTTTTGCAAGATAAGACAAAAACAGCTAAACTAATTTCAAAAAGCTTAGATATATTGCAAAAAGAAAATAAAACTATAGAACTGGCAAGAAAAGCATATAAAGATATTATTGAAAATGATGATACAATATCAGATGAACAAAAAGCAATTTTAGTTCAACAACAAGATAGCAAGCTATTTTTTGACGTTATATCACATAAAATAAACCCAAACAGCCTTGCTCAAATTGAAGATAGGGTGTTATCAACAATAGAACTACTTGCAAAAGAAAAAGAAAAAGTGTCATTAAATGCTAAAGAGCACATTTTTGAACCTGCTAAAGATGTAATGATATTATCAAGTGAAGATTCGGACGATATTGCAATTATAGGCTATATTTTCCAATTAATTTCAAAAGCAGCGCTTGATGGAAACAAAGATAGCAAGAACGCTATAAAATTAACCTTGCAAAATATAATGCAAGCAAAAGAAACAGGAGATATTGAACAATTAGAATATAATTGGCAAAATTTAGTTGATATTGCAAAAAATTACTTTTTAAATTCTGAATTAAACAATTTAACAGATAGAAATATTGAACTTCTAAACTCAATTAATCAGAAAAAAGATGGCATTTCAGATAAAACAATATTAAAAATTCTTAATGACCCATCCTTAACAATTGAACAAAAAGAATTTATTACAAGATATGCTAATAATGATAGTTTTAAAACAATGCTTAAAAATCCCAATATTGATATAACATCTGTTATTGAAGATTTGGTATTTTTTGAAGCAGGAAACAGACAATTAATTTTTGACTCTAATCTTGAATTTAGTGATGAGATGTTTAATAAAATGATGAATGATAAATTCAGACAAATTAATCAAGACGCTAAAGACGTTACTATTCAAGGAAATAAAATTGTTTCAAAATTAGATGAAATTAATTCATCAATTAATTCTCAAAGTAGATTAATTTCTGATTTTGCAAGTAATTTTTCTGATTATGCAAATCAATCTTTATCAATTCAACAAGCGCAATTAAATCAATTAATTGAAGCAAATAAAACACTTTATTCTATTGATTTAAATACAAAAGAAATGAATTCATATTTAAGAGTAATTACAAGAACAAAGCTTTTAGAGCTTCAAAAAGATAAATATTTTAAAGAAATTGTTCCTGAATTAACTCAATTATTGCCCCAAGATGAACAAATTGATATTCAAGATTTCTTATCAAAAATTGATGATTTAGCAAAAAAAGAAAAAAATGATATAAGAAAGAAAAAATTATTAAAAGCTGGTATAATAATTGCATCGACAATTGTGGCAGGTGGAGCGGTATATTATTTTGGTCCATCGGTTATAGCACACCTGTTTTCAAAAGTCGCTAATCCAATAAATACTATTTCAACTCTAACTAATACTGCTTCAAATATGAGTTTAGCGAAAAGGTTGGGAAACCTAGGTCTGTTTGATTTAGCATTTAAAGGTACTGAAAACAACGATAATCAAATAGAAATATTAAAAAATATAAGCCCAATAGGAAGATTTAAAAATATAATTGATGAAATCAAAAGAAATCCAAACAAACAATTTAGCGTAAGAGATATAACCGAAAATATGAGTCCGTCAGATACTGCAGAATTTAAAAGAATGGCAAGAAAACTAAAAGATAATGGAGCACATATAATATGGTAAAAATCAATGCAATTAATTCATATTATCCAGTTAGATTTAAAAACACTGCAACAAAAAAACCTGAAAAAAATCCAACAAAAATAAATAACGCAACAACAATAGGTTTAATAAATTTTGAAACTTATAGAAAAACTGCTGCATTCAATTGTATTAATCGAATTGGCACAAATTCAACAAGATTTAAGGATAAAAAATATAACTTAAAAAATAATTTAAAAGTTTCAATTGCCAAAATACCAATATATGATGATGGCACAATTGAAGGAAAAATGTTAATTACTCCCAAGAAAATAGAAGCTGACCCTCTAAAATTAAGAATTCTTGCTAGAATGATGAATGTTGCTGCAAATAATAATTATCAGGACAATAATTATACAATAATTTATGGTACACAAACCGGCATAGCAGCTATTTTTTCTTCTGATGAAGCAAACACAAATCAATGTTTTAAAAATTTTGTAGAATTTATAACAAACCCAATTTTATCAGAATCAACGCTTAAATACGCAAAAGATGCAGAAAAAGAAGATTTAAATAGTCTGAAATATGGCAGTCAAATGGCAGAAGATTATTTACTCAATAAAAACAAAAGCACAACAATTGAAGATATTGATAAGATACAACTTGATGACATTAAAAAACTGTATTTCGAATTATTTGCAAATTCTCAAGCAGATATTGCAATATGTGCAGCCAGCAATTTCACAGGCGAAAGTAATATACTAAGCGCGCTTTCAAAAATGCCCTCATTTACGTCTTTTAATGAACAATATTTTACAAGACCAACAAAACCATTAATAGAAAATAAAACCTTCAATGGTAAAATTGTTGATAAACCATCTTATTCAAAATATTTTATTCTCGAAAATGGTTCAAAATTAAAAAATGAATTAATAGGTCTAATTCTACATGATTATTATATTGAAATTATGCAAAGAGATTTTAAAGACAAATCAATGCAACTTGGTGCAAATTATATAACCGATGAAACAACATCCATTATTCGTTTTGACGCATGGTCTAAAGATAATCAAGACAATTTAGATAAATTTAAGCAAATGGTTAATACGGGAATTGAAAAATTAATTAATGAAAAAATAGATAAGCGCACACTTTCAAAAATTAAAAAAGAAAGAGAATATGCTATAGCTGAAAAATTTACAACAGGATTCAGCAGAATAAATAATGCACTAAGCAGATACAATGATTCTGATGGCAGCCTAAAATCACAATTAGAAATTTTAAATTCTATTACTCCTGAAGACCTGCAAAATATGGCAAAAAGAAGCTTTAATGGTTATTATGTTGAAGCTAATAATTAAAAAATAAACATTCCCAAAAATTCAACATAAATTTAATGCAAAAAATTTGCCGCGTCTCACTCTGCCGAAGAAAAGTCCGAAGGAGTTTTCTGAGAGGGCATAAGCGAAGCGGTTGCTCCGAGGAATCTTTTGAAATTCAAGTCTTAGTCCGACTGGACTTAGACGAGAATGAAAAAGCCATAGTGTGTGAGCTCGTGGCGGCTGACCGTTGAGGTCGGGCGGACAGAGCGAAACCGTACCGATGTTACGCGGAAATCTTCGATTTCCACAGGTGTAAAGAAACACATGGTTTGATTATTGTGTACGGTTGGTTTGATTATTTTAGTAAAAGAAATATAAAAATCTTATTTAATTTTTATCATTTTATAAATTTTTTATTATACCACGACCTAGGATTTTATTCCATAAAATCCGCCCAAATTTGGAAGGTCTTACAAATTATGAGCGTTTTTCTTTACAAAATATAATTCCATACAATAGAATACAGGGGTGTTAATTAAATGAAAGGATAGAATATTTTGTCAAATCAAAACATTTTTAAAAATGCAGCAGAAATTTTATACAAAGATGAAAAGAAAAAGAAAAAAGAAAAAGAATTAAGAAATTCACTAATTAGTGAATTAGGTGACGAAATAGAACCAAA
>CALVHD010000003.1 GCA_944327245.1 Candidatus Gastranaerophilales bacterium | reverse complement strand
CAATCAAGACCAGTAAAAGACCATTTTGTAACATATAAAACGATTACTTCCGACTAGCAAAAATCAAGCACAAAGCCGACTTTGCCGAATAATCTTTTTATGCGTGCAGATAAAATGTCCCGTTAAATTACAATTTGCTTATTTTTTTGTTAAAAAAAGAGTTTCAAAATCGCTGAAACTCTCTTATATTAAATGGTTGCGGGAGCTGGATTTGAACCAACGACCTTCGGGTTATGAGCCCGACGAGCTACCAGACTGCTCCATCCCGCGATATCTATTCTATTTATAAAATAAACTCGCCTTACACAATTATTATGCTCTCTAAATTTTAAAAATCAACCCCCATTTTAATATTATTTATATTAAAATACATCTATGAAACAAATTAGTGTCCTTATACCCGTATACAACAATGAGCAATATATCGAGGATTGCATAAAAAGCATATCAAATCAAACGTTACAAGATATTGAAATCATCATAATTAACGACGGGTCAACAGATAACACAAAAAATATCATTGAAAATTTGCAAAAAAAAGACAACAGAATTCAAGTAATAAACAAAAAAAATACAGGATATGGAGACAGCTTAAATACAGGAATACAAAAGGCAAAAGGTGAATATATAGCAATAGTTGAATCAGACGACTATATTAAAGACACAATGCTTGAAACTCTATTTGAATATGCCAAAAAACACAATTGCGAAATAACAAAAGCCAATTTTTATAACGCCGGAAATAAGCAAAAAGAATACACATCAAAGTATTTCAACAATACTATTGAAAATATAACAACATTTCCGCAAATGATATTAATACAGCCGAGTATCTGGTCATCATTATACAAAAAAGATTTTTTAACAAAAAACAATATCAAATTTAACACATCAAAAGGCGCAAGTTATCAAGATATATCTTTTCATTTTATATCAATGTTTTTAGCAAAAGGAATATTCTTTCTAAATATGCCATTATATTATTACAGAACCAACAATTCCAACTCATCAACACATTCAAATGATAAACCGTTTGCAATTTACAAAGAATTAAAAATAATAAACGCCTTTTTAAAAAACAAAGTCATAAATAAAGAGCAAAAAACAATAATCAACATTTTTAAATACAAAATTATGATGTGGAATTTTTTTAGAACAAAAAACAAATACAACAAAATAATCTTAAACAAAATATATACATCAATCAAAAATTACAACTTAAAAGAAATGCTTCAAAACAAAAATCTTACAACAAAAGACAAAGTTTATCTGAATATTCTTTTAAAAAACAAAACTTTATTTTATATAATATGTATTATAAGGAAATTAATTAAAAATCATGAATAATTCAATCAAAACTATTTGCATTTTTGCAAGTTCATCAAAAAATATAAACAAAGTATACTATGACGCAGCATACAACTTAGGGATTGAAATTGCCAAAAATAATTTCAACATTGTATATGGCGGTTCAAACCTCGGTCTAATGGGCGAAGTAACACAAGCCGCAAAAACCCACGGAAGCGAAATTACAGGAATAATGCCCGAAAAACTATATAATTTCGGCATACATCCCGGAGATTGTACAAAATTCATCCTAACCAAAGGCATGAGAGAAAGAAAAGCAAAAATGGATGAACTATCGCAAGCTCTGATAGCCATAGCCGGAGGCTTTGGAACATTAGAAGAGCTGTCTGAAATGCTTGTACAAAAACAACTTGGCTACAATAATAAACCAATAGTAATCCTAAATACTAACAACTATTACGATAATCTGATTAATTTTTTTAATGACATCATTGAAAAAAACTTCGCCCCAAAAGAAACAACAAACCTGTACTACATTGCAAAAACACCCAAAGAAGCAATTGAATATATTAAAACTTATGATTTCAAAGAAACGGATTATCTAAACAAAAAAATAATGATAAAATAAAATCAACCTTTAGTATAATTACAAAACAAAAAATTTATTACATACTATATATGTAAGGATAAGACTTAGGGATATATGCTGGATAAAATTCAAAATACGAATTCAGAATCTATTGTACAAAGTCAAAATTTGGATAGAATTAGAGGCTTAGGAACAACAAATCCTTTCGAAGATGATGACAAAGGTTTTTTTGTTGACGAGTCACGCATTTCATCACAAGCGCTTGAAAAATATCAAAGAGAATTAGATGTTAAAAAATTTAGCGACATTTTAATGGAAACAGATGAACAGGCCGCAAATGAACTTGTATTGCAACAAGCATTTGATGGCACTATTTCTATAGACAATGACGACTTTTTATCTGAACTTTTGAATAATGAAGATTTTATAAATGAAATTGCTTTATAAAAACATCTTTGAAAAACTAAAAAAGTTTTATCATTTAAAAATCTTAAAAAGACACTATTACAGAACAGGAAAATGTAATATGTGCGGTGCATGCTGCGAAAACATCTACGTTCGGCACAATGGCAGCGTAATAAAAACAAAAGAAGAATTTGAAAAAATAAAAAAAGAAGACAATTACTCATTTTATCAACACATCACAATAATTAACAAAGATGATTTTGGGCTTATTTTTGAATGCAATAAATTTGACAAAGAAAAAAGACTCTGCAAAGACCACAAAAACCGACCTTCAATCTGCAAAAACTACCCAAGCGAAGAAATTTTCTCATTTGGTGCTCAACTTCAAGACAACTGCGGATACCGTTTTTCTCCAATAGAATCTTTTGATGAAATATTCAAAAAGATATCAAAAAAACCTGTTAAAAACTTTGAAAGAATTAACTAAAACTATACATTCTATCGTTAAATTTCAACGCTTGAACAGACAAGCCGACATCATGCACTCTAATATATTCAATATCATTTTGAATAAGCCAGCTTGTCGCAAAAGCTGTTTGTATATCAGCATCTTTAGGTTCTTTAGTATTCACTACATCTTGCAAAAATCTTTTTCTTGAAACACCTGCCAAAATAGGATAGCCCAAAGATTTAAACTCTGAAATTCTTTTAAGCAAAGTAAAATTTTGTTCAGTTGTTTTTGCAAATCCAAAGCCAACATCAACAATAATATTTTCTTTCTTAAGTCCGGATGACAAAGCAAATTGCGTTTTTTCATATAATTCTTGATATACTTCATCTACAATATTTTCATATTGAGCTAAAGAATCCATTGTCTTTGAATTACCTCTTGAATGCATTATAACAATCTTTTTATCGGCTTCCTTGCAAATATTCACAAACTCAGGATTTGATAAAAAACTAACATCATTAATTATATCAGCCCCCGCGTCGATGGCAGCTTTTGCACACCCTAAAGACATTGTATCAACACTCAGTTGAATGTGCGGATATGCAGTTTTTAGCGCCGTTACAATAGGAACAACTTTTTCTATTTCATACACAACAGAAACTAAATCAGCATAAGGTTTTGTAGATTGAGCTCCGATGTCAATAACCTGAGCGCCTTGTTCAATCATATCGATTGCATGATTAATTGCCTTATCGATCTCTACAAACTCTCCGCCGTCTGAAAATGAATCAGGAGTCAGATTTAAAATCCCGACAATTTTGCTTCTATGATAATCTTTTGTTTCATTCTCAACTTGCTCAATTAAAATATCTGAGAGTTTTGATAAGGAAAAAGGCTGGTTTTTAAGTTTTTTTGCAACATGCTCTATCTGGCACAAAGTGCCGGATAATATACAATCAGAAAAACTTACAGAGCAATCAATCACCCCTCGATTAACAGCGCAATCACAACCGACAGAAAGAGCCGTTTGCTTAATTATTGTTGCTTGCGAAGGTGTAACGTCAAATATTTTAATTGAAATAAATTTGTGTTTTTTAATAGCATATTTGACGTAACTCTCATCAAAACCAACTGATGAAATTTCCTTATTTATAAACTTTCTTAAAACTGTCTTTGATAAAAATTGCATTTTTTTGTTTTACAAATATAATTAATTATACAATACATTAATATTAATAGATTAAGCATAACATTAAGTCAAGGAGAATAAAATGGCAAACGCTAAACTTACAATCACAGCAAGAGAAGAAGGCAAAAATCCTCGTCAAATCAGATCTTTAGGATTTTTACCGGGTTCAATATACGGCAAAGGAATGGAAGCTAAAAACATTCAAATAAACACCCATGAATTTGAAATGGCATACAAAAACAATCAAGATGCCGTTTGGGAACTTTCTATGGAAAAAGAAAAATTCAACGCAAAAATCCAAGAATTACAAATTAACTATGCAACTAATGAATTTTTAAACGTTGAATTTGCACTTGCTTAATTATTTTCTTCATCTTCATCTGAAAATGAAGCAGAAAATACATCTTGAGAATTCAAAGAATCCACAAAATGATTATATCTTTCCATTCTCAATTTTAACCAACCGAGCATGAGGTTGGAACCTGAAATTTTAACAACACGAACAGGAGCAAAACAATTTCTGTTCGTGTTATATTTTTCTTCCATAAATGTCTGACACTTACAGTTTAGCTCCTCAATTAAATCATATAATGTTCTAAGCCATGCGCTCTGGACAGATAATTCATCAACCTTAAATTCTAATATCATAATCTACCTGACTTTCCTTTATTCTTGCAATACCGTTTCTAGTAAAATTCCACGCTTTTGGCATTTATAACAAAAAACACTACATATATAGTAGTGTTTCAAATACAAAATCAATTATTTAAATTACTTTTTATAAGGCAATAAGTTAAATGATGTTTGTTTCAGTTTACCATCTATTAAAACATAGCTCCTATCTGCCATTAAATTGCCGTTAATTTGTTGAACTTTTGCAGTGTGAGAATTTTTATCTTGAGAAACTATTATATTCGTACCGTCAATATCGTTTTTTACTTCCAACTTTTTAATTGAGCCATCTTCATTAAATTGGACATCAAAAATCTTTCTCGGATCACCGGTCATATATGAAACAGCACTTATATAATCAAGATTATCCTTATTTCTTATTACCCTGACAAAGCTAGACGGCGTACTATAGTCATAAATTAAAGTACCATCATCTTTATCGGTAATTTTAGGATTAACCGCCAAGATAGAATCAGAAGTTAAACTCAATATAACCTGTCTGGCATCAAAATTAAACCCGTTTATCAAGGCTTTATATATCATATAATCATTTGCTCGGGCAACATCATCAAGAGCATCTTGTAATTGCGGCTTATAATCACTCAAAGCTTTTATTGTTTGCTGAACTGATTGTAAAACCATTCCCATCATATTATCGAAAGAACCGACTAAATCACCCTCATCAGCAGCAACTTTATTAATAGCATCAGGATTATTATGATTAAAGTTATCAAGTAAACCATAGCCGGTTAATGAATTTTCTAAATATTTCAAATAATTTTCTGCGCTAAAATTTACAAAATGCGGTATAAAATCTTTAATTTCATCAGAAGGCAATCCTATAGATTTTGCAGCCAATTTTAAAGAAATAATTGAAGCAAGTGCAGATGATTGAGATATTTTAGAAATATCAAGTCCAAAATCATCATCAATTGAAGAAATATCATCTGCTACACTTAAATCATCATCAGAAAACTCCAAAGCATCATCAATAGCAGAAAAAGAATCACTATCAAAATTCTGCAAAAACTTATTTAATAAAGCCTGATTATATAAAGCACTGTCAAAGGAAATATCCGGACTATTATTTTGCTTACTTTTAGTCTTATCGTTATCTGGTTTGAAATCACTTGAATTAGCTTTAAATTTAAGATTAAAATTATTTTTAACAGAAATAGGTGAAATCATCATTTTTTAATTTCCTTATATTATTAGTTTAATTGTATCAATCTGCCATTCATATTTAACATATTCCAACTTTCTAAATGCTTGTCGGAATATCTTTGAACCATAGCAGAATTAAAACTTTTATCTTGTTCTATATAAATATTTGATTGATCAGACTCAGTCAACATATATAAAGACCTAATTGAACCATCCTCATAAAATTGAACATCAAATCCATCATCTGTTTCTGCATTTTCTGCATGAGCACTGATATAGTCTAAATTATACCGGTTTCTTTTTATTGTAAGCACGGTTTTACTATCCTTATAAGTATAAACTAAACTACCGTCATCAGATGTTTCAACAGTATAATTGTTTTTCAAAATGCTGTTTGAAGTCAAAGCCAAAAGCACGCCTCTGGGGTTTGAATTAAAACCGTTAATCAATATTGAATACAATTTATAATTAAATGCATCAGATTTCATATCTAAAGCAGACTGCAATTTTTCTTCTTGTTCACTCAAAAAATCTGCAAAAATTTTATATCTTGTTCCCATTTCCATCTTTTGTGCAGTTGAAAGCTGCCCGTTTTCATCGGTATCTTTTTTGCCGATTATCAAGTTTTTTAAAAACGAAAAAGGTCTAGAATCTCTATTTGCGCTTTTAATTAACAGTTCAGATGTATAATATAAATTATCTATAAATTCTTTCGAACTGTATTGAACAAAAGGAAAAACTTTATCTTTTAAATCTTCAGGAGTCAGTCCTTTAACATAAGCATCTGCTTTTATTGCTCTAATGGTTTGATCAGCTGAATCTTTAAGATTAGGTTGAGAGTCTTGAGTTTTAGCATCCGAAAAAAATGCCGACACATCTTCACCCTCATTAATTAAACCGGCAGACAAAGCCGCCTTATTATTCAAATTCAAAAGTAATAAATCATACAGCGCATCATGAAAATAAATCTCGGTTTCATTTTTTTGATAACTTTTTGGTTTTTCATCAAAAGCGCCATTGCTATTTCTTGAGCTTTTGAATTTTGGAATATTATTAAATCTGTTTAATACCGGTGAAATTTTCATATTAGCGCATTATTCCTTTCAAGCAATTATATAAATAGCGTAAAAATAAATTTTTGCTAATGTATGATATTATAAAAATATGGCTTTTAAAAACGAAAATATAAAACGACAAGTTAAAAATATGCCAAAACTCCCCGGATGTTATCAATATTTTGATAAATCAGGAGAAATAATCTATATAGGAAAAGCAAAAAACCTCTATAACAGAGTAAATAGCTATTTTATGGGAGATAAAAAAGATTCTGTAAAACTGCAGGTTATGGTGCCTCAAATTGAAAAAATCGAATGCATTGTAGTGAATTCAGAAATTGAAGCACTAATTTTAGAAAATGAATTAATTAAAAAACACAAACCAAAATACAATATATTATTAAAAGACGATAAAAAATTTCCCTATTTTCTAATCACAAAAGAAGATTACCCCAGAATCATCGTTGTAAGAAAAGCAAATAAAAATCCGCTAAAAGGTAAATACTATGGACCTTACACAGATTCAAGAGCAATGTATGCAACCTTAGAAGTAATCAATAAAATATTTCCGATTAAAAAGTGCAATCATCCAAAATATAAATCAAGAACTTGTCTTTATTATGATATAGGTCAATGCTTAGGACCTTGCCAAAATAAAATATCAAAAAAAGAATATAATGAAATTATAAAAAACGCCGAACTGTTTCTTTCAGGAAAAAGAAAAGAATTAATTAAAACCCTTAAAAAAGAAATGGAGTGCGCAAGCAAAAATTTTGAATTTGAAAAAGCGCTTTTATACAGAAACAGCATTCAAGATATTGAAAAAACGCTTGAAAAACAAAATATTGTATTTAAATCATCTCAATCAAACTATGACTATATTGGAATAGTTAATTCATCAAATCTAATCTGTATAAGCATTTTGCAAATAAGACAAGGCAGATTAATCAATAAAAAAGACTTTTCATTCTCTCAATTTTTATCTGATAACACAGACCTTGATGAAATAACGCAAAGCGCAATAAGAGAATATTATATTATGCTAAATGATGAAGAATTGCCTTCTAAAATTATTTTATCGGACACTTTTAGTGATTTTGAAATCTATCAAAAATGGCTTACTTTAAGATTAAATAAAGAAGTTAAAATCATCAAAGCAACAACTAAAACCGATAAAGAAATGCTAAATTTAGCCCTTAAAAATGCAAAATATAACATTGAACAATTAAAGCTAAAAGAACTTGCCAACATTCAAAATGACTACAACGAAGTTGGCTCTTATATCCAAGAAAAATTAAAATTATCTAAATTTCCACACACAATTGAATGTTACGATATTTCTCACATTCAAGGCACAAATACAGTTGCATCGGGAGTGTATTTTGAAAATGGTCAACCTAAAAAATCAAAATACAGAAAATATAAACTAAAAACCCTTAAAAAAGGCGAAGTGGACGATTTTAAATCCATGAGAGAAATTTTATCAAGAAGATTTAAAAGAATTAAATCAGGCTTGATTGAAGCTCCTGATTTAATCATAATTGACGGCGGAAAAGGTCAATTATCTTCCGTAATTGAAATAATGAAAGAATTTGAGCTTAAGCTGGATATTGTATCTTTAGCAAAAAGAGAAGAGGAAGTCTTCTTGCCCAACAAAAAAGAACCTGTAATTTTAGCGCAAAATTCAGCAGCTCTGCATTTATTTCAAAGAATAAGAGATGAAGCACACAGGTTTGCAATCACATTCCATAGGCAATTAAGAAGCAAAAATATGCTTAAATAAACAAACTACAAGATACTTGACAATATTTCTTTATTTTATACGATAGAAACAAGGAAAAATTCTAAGGCGACATGGCCAAGTGGTAAGGCAGGAGCCTGCAAAGCTCTTATCCCCAGTTCGAATCTGGGTGTCGCCTTTTTTTAATTTTTAAGCAACGTTTTTCATTATTTCTTTTTCATCTTTTTCAACAATTTGAGCAGGATATCCTGCATGGTGTAATTTTGGCAATAGCCAATCTGCACTGTATTCTATAAATCTTGGGTCATCATCGTCAGTATCAACGCAAACAAAAGTAACTTTTCCGTTAGCATCTTTTTTATAGTCTACAATGGTAATTTCATGACCATTTATAACTTTATTAGGTTGACCGTCTGTTTTTGGATTATACATTGGCGATTTAGTTTTACCTGAAGTTTCATTTGTCAAAACATAACCTATTATTACATCATCACCGGCATCAATAGTATCTAAGATATGTTGCTGCATTTTTTCAAAAGAACAATTATATCCTACCAGATTTTGGTCATCATCTATTTTTTGATAAACAAGAGAAGTTATTTCTTTGTTTTTAATTACTGATTCTACAAATGTTTTTTCAACTTCTATTAATCCTGCGGGGGTATCAGAAAGAGAATTGTATGTATTTTGAGATCCCGTATGCATTATTGCACTTTGAATTAAAACATCAACAACGTTTCTTTCGCCTTTATCCCAATATTTATCTTGAATTTTAGCTCTAATATATGCGTTTTTATCAGTTGAAACTTTCAATTTTACTTTATTAAATGAAAATCCTTGTTTTTGGGCGTCCAAAATGTTTAATATCGTAATTGCTTCAAGAGGATTTTTAGATAAAGCATTTAGTTTTAAATTTACATAAACAGCCTTATCTTCACCTGAAAGCTTTGAAACCCAGCGAGCAAACTCAGCCGGATATTTATCTGCGAAATTTACCTCGTTAGATGCAGCTGCACATGTAGCTGACGCTTCGACATCCATTAACGAAGGGTCTTTTTTTATCGGATCATCCTCAGGCAAACTGTCTAAAATTGCCTGTTTTTCATGTTGAGGAATATCACCAAAAGCTTGTGTAACAATTCTGGGATTGGATAAAATGTCTAATGTATTTGAAATAATATTTTTTGCATTTAAATCATAAGCACGTTTTGTAGTAGCTACTTCATACAAATTATCCAAAGTTGTAGAATTATCATTTGCCGATTTTGAAAGTAATTTACCATTTTTTAAAAGCTTATCCAGCTGCATAGCACAGCTCATATTATCAGAATTCAAACTTATCGGAACATCACTTAAAAAACTCAACAGATAAGTATATTTTTGGCTGTCTGTTGGAGACAAAGAAGTATTGATATTAGAATAAGCCAAAACATTTTGAGCTGAAACACTGCTGTTTGCGCCTTTAAATGACACAGGATTATTAAAAGTATCTTTAACATCAAACTGTTTTTTGGAAGATACAGGATTTTTAGTAATATTATTTGAAATTCCTATGCTGTTAATCATAGTATTATACTAACCTATTTGCTTATATTAAAATAAAAACATCTGAATAAAAAAAATTGATATTTGTTAAGAATATATTAACACACGCTGAATTTTAATATACAATTATAATATAATTAGATTAGATTAGGGGCGAAAATGATAAACAAACTGCAAAATAGAGATATTTTAACGGCAATTAATACAATAGATTGTGAAATAGAAGCTGTTGAGGAACTAAAAAATAATCTTGATGAAAGTTTAACAAATGCCCTTGACTTAATTGAACAGGCAAAAGGCAGAATAATTCTTACGGGTATGGGAAAATCCGGTCATATTGCTAAAAAAATAGCTGCTTCATTAGCTTCAACAGGAACTCCTTCATTTTTTATGCACCCTGCTGAAGCAAGCCACGGTGATTTAGGAATGGTAACACAAGAAGATGTAATAATAGCCATCTCAAACAGCGGAGAATCAAGAGAATTAGTTGATGTGCTAAATTATTCAAAAAGATTTGGGATTAAATTAATCGCTATTACAAAAAATCCCGATAGCTCCCTTGGAAAAGCAGGAGATATTGTTTTAAGACTACCGCAAGCAAAAGAAGCATGCCCGCTAGGTTTAGCTCCAACTTCTTCCACTACGGCAACTTTGGTCTTAGGGGATGTTATAACAGTCGGTATGATTGAAAGAAAAGGATTCTCTAAAGCACAATTTAACCAAAGACACCCTGGAGGCAAGCTGGGTTCAATTCTTCAAAGAGTAAAAGATTTAATGCATACGGGAGATGAAATGCCAATATTAGAGGAACATTCAACTCTCAAAGAATTAATTTTAGAAATGACATCAAAAAGATTAGGCTGTGTAGGACTAATTAATAAAAAAGGTGAACTAACCGGCATTTTCACAGACGGCGATTTAAGAAGGTGTATTGAAAAAAATGCACAAACAGCTCTTGCAATCGATATCATGACAAAAAACCCAACGACAGCAACAAAAGATATGTTTACATCTGAAGCCGTTAAAATCATGAACGACAAGAAAATTACTAATATGTTTGTAATTGAAGATAAAAAACCAATAGGCGCAATACATATCCACGATTTATTAAAAAACGGTGCTGCTTAATTAATCATGCTTTTTAGTTTTTTAATTTCATCTCTTAGCTGAATTGCACGCTCAAAATCCAATAATTTGGCTGCTTTATGCATATCGGATTCCAACTTATCCAATAATTTTGGTAAATCCTTAATATCAACATTATATTCTGCCATTTGTTGTGCAACTACATCTTCAACACTTCTGTAGCTTTGAACAAGAGATAGAAGATTATTTTGTACCGATTTTTTAATGGTTTTTGGTGTTATATTATGTTTTTTGTTATACTCAAGCTGTATTTTTCTTCTTCGCATAGTTTCTTCAATTGCAACATGCATAGAATCAGTTATTTTATCAGCATACATTATAACCCTGCCATCGGCATTTCTGGCACTTCTTCCGATTGTTTGTATTAAAGAAGTTTCACACCTTAAAAAACCCTCTTTATCAGCATCCATTATGGCAACTAAAGATACTTCAGGCAAGTCCAAACCCTCTCTTAAAAGATTAACGCCAACTAAAATATCAAATTCACCAAGCCTTAAATCTCTCAAAATTTCAACTCTTTCAAGCGATTTAACTTCACTGTGCAAATAACGAACCTTGAGCCCTTGATTTTGCAAATAGCTTGATAGTTCTTCCGCCATTTTTTTTGTTAAAGTTGTTACCAAAGTTCGATCACCCTTTTTGGTTGTTTTTTCAATTTCTTTGATTAAATCTTGAACTTGTCCTATTGTAGGCTTAACTTCAATTTCGGGGTCCAAAAGCCCTGTCGGGCGGATAATTTGTTCAACGATTTGAGAAGCTTCTTTTTTCTCAAAATCTGCAGGAGTTGCCGATATGTATATTTTCTGTGCATGCTTTTCATTAATTTTTTGATAAAATTCATCAAATGTTAACGGTCTGTTATCAACCGCACAAGGCAATCTAAAACCAAAATCAACCAATACATCTTTTCTTGCTCTGTCACCATATGCCATACCTTTCAATTGAGGCAAAGTAACATGAGATTCATCAACTACAACCAAAAAATCATCGCCGAAATAATCCAACAATGTTGCAGGCGGTGTCCCCGGCGGTCTTCTTTCGATTATTCTTGAATAATTTTCAATACCGGAACAATACCCCATTTCTTTTATCATTTCAATGTCGTAATTGACTCTTTGAGATAATCTTTGGGCTTCAACAATTTTATTTTGAGCTTTCAATTCAACTAGTCTGTTATTCAACTCTTCCCTAATCAAAGAAAGCGTTTCGTCCACTTCCTCATCATAAGATAAATAATGAACAGCCGGATAGATAACAATTTCATTGGGTTTTTCAAGGATTTCGCCTGTTAGCGCATCAATTCTTGTTATAGATTCAATTTCATCTCCAAAAAAAGAAAGACGATTAATAACTTTTTCATAGCTTGGCATAATTTCAACTACATCACCACGAGCTCTAAATGTAGCACGTTTTAATTCTACATCATTTCTTTCATATCTCACCCCGACCAGATAAGTTAATAAATCTTTCCGTGATACTTCCTGACCGACACAAAGATTAACTGTTCCTTTAAAATAATTTTCAGGCAAACCCAAGCCGTAAATACAACTAACAGAAGCAACAACTATAACATCATTTCTTTCATACAAACTTCTTGTAGTATTGTGCCTTAATCTGTCTATTTCATCATTAATCGTTGCCGACTTTTCAATATATGTATCAGTTCTGGGAATATAGGCTTCGGGTTGATAGTAATCATAATAAGAAATAAAATACTCAACAGCATTATTTGGAAACAACTCCTTAAACTCATTATAAAGTTGAGCTGCAAGGGTCTTATTGTGTGCAATTACAAGAGTTGGTTTTTGAACTTTTTCAATAACATTTGCAATTGTAAAAGTTTTACCGGAACCTGTAACACCCAAAAGAATCTGAGAATCCATTCCGCTATTTATACCATAAGTTAACTCTTTAATAGCTTTTGGCTGATCTCCAGAAGGCTTAAATTCGGAATTTAGAATAAATTTATTATATTTCATAATAAAATTTTAACCCAATTCAATCGCTCTTTGCATTGTTTTTTTGATTGTTTCATCAAATATTAATGAAATATCGGACTCATTTAAAACATTATTGCCAACTTCTGTGCACCCTTTCGGAGTGGTAACATTAGTAATCAATTGTTCAATATCAAAGTTATTTTCTAATACCATCTTAGAGCTTCCAAGGGCTGTTTGAGATGATAATAAAACAGCTTCATCATAACTAAGCCCTAATTTTTGTGCAGATTTAGCCAATAAATCTATAATCCTAAAATAAAATGCAGGTCCTGAACCGGATAGGGCGGTTATTATATCCATTTTATCTTCTGTTGTTTTAATTACTTTACCGCAATTGTTCATAAATTCATATACAAAATTTAATTCAACATCCGAAACGCAATCATTTGAACAAACTGCGCTCATACCTTCGCCGACAAGAGCCGGAGTATTCGGCATTATCCTTACAATCTTTGCATTTTTTAATAGTGATTGGTATTTTTCAATTTTAACGCCCGCTAATATAGATAAAATAAGTTGATTTGTATAATTTAATTTTATCTTGTCTAAAACTTCTGAAACTACAAACGGCTTAGTTGCAATTAAAATTACATCTGAATTAAAAACTATTTCTTCTATTGAATTTAGAGGATGAAACCCATATTTAAATACTAAATCATTTTTTGCTTTTTCATTTATGTCATAAACATAAACGTTATTTTTTGTTAAAAAATTATTATTCATAACTCCGCCCAAAATAGCGCTGGCCATTTTTCCGCAGCCTATAACGCCCAATTTCAGAGCCTTTTTATCAATTATATCCATAACTTGACACCTCAGTATATCTAATATAGTATAGTAAATACCGACATTATTATATTGTCAACCCTTAATATAAATTAACAATCACAAGGAGAAATAAAATGCGTCGTACTTTAGAAGGTACTAAAAGAAAAAGACAAAATGTCAGTGGTTTTAGAGCAAGAATGGCTACTAAAAACGGAAGACGTGTTATTAATGCAAGACGTGCTAAAGGACGTCACGAAGTAGCAATCACAGCAAAAAATCGTGCTTAAGAAACAAAACAGACTAAAGTCCCATAGGGCCTTTAGCGCAACATACAAAAACGAAAACATTGTTAAAACTGATTTAATTGTCTTGTATGCAGGAAAAGTTAAAATCGACAAAAACTGCCCCACCAGGGTAGGTTTTGTTGTATCTAAAAAAGTTCATAAAAGAGCTGTTGTAAGAAACAAAATAAAAAGGTTAATGAGAGAAAATATTAGAATACTTTTAAAAAACAACAACGACACGCTAAATAATTATCAAAGTCTTATTTTTATCGCCAAAAGCGACTCGATAGATAAAACCTATCAGGAAATTTCTAAAAGTATCTTAATATTATTGGAAAAACTGGCAAAGAAAAATATTTAGGGTTATTATAAAAAATACAATGGACAGCTTATTAAAAAATTTATTAGAATCCCAAATGAAAGAAAAAATCCAGAAACCAAACTGCCAAACACGTTCTGGAAGGTCATTGTTAGCGTTTTATCTGCAAACAAAATTTAAACAAATAATTAACCATGACAAAAAATCAGATAAACAGCTTATTTTAGACTACAAAAAAGATTTTCTTGATAACTTTACAAACAGACTGATAAACCGTCCGCAAGATAAAATTTTAATTGCATTAAGCGGAGAATCAGCGAGCGGAAAATCTACTATTTGCGGGCAAATATCAAAGTGTATTGATGAGCTTAATTTACCCATAACAATCCTTAGTGCAGATAATTATTTTAAAGACATATCCTCTCTTATTGCAAAATACGGCAACTTTGATTTATTAAGAGATAACGGCTATGACGTTGATTCACCGGATAATTTTGATTTAGAGCTTCTAAGAGAAGATGTTTTAAAACTACAACAAGGTGAAGACATATTATCGCCTGAATATTTAGTTAACGGAACAGGAAAATCAAAACCTAAATCAATCCCTGTTAAATCAAGAAAAATCATAATTGTTGAGGGCATGTGTTCTATTTACAACAAAGTTCAAGATATTTTTGACATAAAAGTATATGTTGATCTCGATATTGAAGAACGCAAAAACAGATTTATGAACAGAGCTCAATCTCGTAATCAAGACCATGAAAATGCCATAAAGCACTGGGAATACGTAAAAAATGCAGGTAAAAAATATGTAGCCACGCACAAAGACAGCTGCGATATTATAATAAACGGCGAATGTAACCTTGATTATTTTTCACACATGGTTGAGTATATAAACTTAATTACTAACAATTTTTACGAAGAATAGCATCAATAAGCCTTTTAGAATATATTGTTAAGTTTTGTAACAAAATAAAGAGTATATTGCAATTCTATACTCAGTATATACTTTATATATATGTGGACATCATAAAAGGTCGTAAGTTCACAGAAGTTACAAAAGATAAAGGCAAACAAAATGGGTTGGATTTCATTAACATTAAGAAGACAAAGCTTACAAGCAGCTATCCAAGAACATGAATTACGCGATATCGAATTGTCACGTCAAACAAGAAGAGTTCACAGACAATTAAGCTATGATCAATCTATTTGTGATGCCGATAAGACAAGTGAACTTAGAGCAATAAAAGAAAGCTATACAGCAATTCGTAATCAAAGACCCGATGTGTCATCAGATGAATATCAAGAATGGTCACAAGAATATGCAAATGCAAAAGAAGATTACGAAGCTCAAAAATTAGATATAAATGATTATTATGACGGTATAAATGAAGAGCTTGAAACAGAAGCAACAGATGAAGAAACAAGACTACAAGACGAACAAACAACACTAGAAGCACAATTAGAAGCAATGAGAGCTGAATTAGATACAGTAAAAGAACAAATAAGCTCTGATATAGACAGTTCAAAAATCAGCTTAAGCTAATAAGTTAGATTAAAAAATAAAATTAAATTTTGCCGATAAAATTCTGAAACATCAAAAGAACTTTATCGGCTTCTTTTTTAAGCGCCTCGTAATCAGAATTATTTTGAACTATCAGATTCCAATTTTTATAATTATCCAGCGCAGTTTCAGTAGCATCATCTTTATTTACAAGTATTCCGCGCTTTTTTCTATTGTCTTCGCTTGCTTCAACACGAACCAAAAAGGCACCTTGGGCTTTAAAAAAGTTTAATTCAGCCATCACTCTGACATCAGGAACAATAATTTTATCATATTGAACTAAATTTTTAAGCCAAAAATCATCACTTATTTTTCTGCCCCAATTTCCAAGTTCAATAAGATTATTTCTGTATAAATGTTTATTTTTTTCAATTTCTTCAAATGTTATATTGTTTCTTTTAGCGTATTCGATTTTTATTGAATCGCCTATTCCAATTCTTTTAAACTCTGGTAATTTATCTAATAACATTTTTACAAGCGTATCTTTTCCGCTGTATTGTTTCCCTGAAATTACGATTATTTTCTTCATAAAAGGAATTATATGATAAACAAAGAAAAGAGAAAAAAAATACTGTTAAGTTTTGTAACGCTAAAATCAAAATTATTATCAATAAATTTTAAAAAAATAACTTTACATAATTGAAAGATGTTTAACTTTTATTTATTACACACAAAACGGGGGAAATATTTATGATTAATTTTATCAATGAAAACGAAACCAAAAAAAGCGGCAATTCTTTAGCTTTTTATACAAAATTAAATGAATACAAAATCTCAAGACGATATAGGTCAATTCTGAAAAATTTATCTTTTGTAAGTAATAATATGCAAATAGATAACTTGAGTAAATATTTTGAAGATGAACAAAAACTAAACAAAGAAAATAATATTTTTTACAAAAACAACAATTTAATACAATTACACTAAAATAAATGCCTGCAAAATGCAGGCATTTATTTATTTAATTTTTCTTTAAGCTTATATGCAGCAGTCAATATCGGGTCAATAGAACCGGAAAAAGGCGGTGCATATGGTAAATCCAAATGCAGCAAATCATCAACCGTTGCTCTATTTTTAAGAGCAGAAGCAATTGTATTAATTCTTTGAGAAATATTGTCTTTTGAGCCAATTCCTTGAGCTCCCAAAATTTCGCCGCTTCTTTTGTCTGCAACGATTCTTATTGTTACGTCATTTACATTAGGCATATAGCCTGCTTTATCTTTTTTTGTAACAGTAGTGTATATAGGAGCTAAATTAATTCTATCTTGATATCCAATAGCATCTTTATAAGTTAAACCGGTTTTTGAAATAGTATAATCAAAAAATCTGGTAATTGTAGATTTTAAAATACCATCAAATTTTTCGAAATATTCATCAGAAGTGGCATTAATAGCAGCAACTCTGCCTTCTTTGTTTGCAATCGTGCCGAGCCCGATATAAGCAGGTATTCTGGTTATAATACAATAAGATTCGGTACAATCGCCGCAAGCAAATATATTTGAATAATTCGTTCTCATCTTGCTATCAACATAGATAGCTCCTGTTGTTCCTATATGAATGCCTGCTTTTTTCGCAACATCAACATTAGGAGATGCACCTGTAGCCAAAACGCAAAAATCGGCAAAAATTTCATCTCCCTTATCGGTAATAGCACTTTTAAAATTATTATTATCATCAACGCTAAATTTAATTATTTTTCTGGAAAAATACGGTTCAATATTCTCAGCACATTTTGAAACAATGATATCTTGGATTATTTTTGAAAAATCATCATCAAAATCTGATGCAAGCCTGTCTTTTGATTCAACGAGTTTAACCGTTAGACCGTTTTTAATAAATGCTTCAGTTAATTCAATACCAATATAACCGCCGCCAACAAGTAAAACACTTTTTGATTGAAGCATTTTATTTTTAATATTTACACCGTCTTCCAAACTTCTAAGTGTAAAAATATTGTTTGCTTTTGCATTTTCAACTTTTGGAATATTTACCTTTGCACCGGTAGCCAATATTAATTCATCATAAAATATATGATTTCCGTTAATTAAAACACAATTTTTATCAGGATAAATCTCTTGCAATTCATGATTTAAAAAAACAGGAATGCCGTTATCAATAAAATTTTGAGGAGTCCTGATAATTAACTTGTTTATATCATCCACACTGCCTTCAATATAATAAGGTAAACCGCACAATGAATATGCAATCTTATCTTCATTAGTATAAAGTTCTATATGATTATTAGGCTCAAGTCTTTTGGCTTTTGAAGCAGCTTTAGCACCTGCGGCGCCTCCGCCTATTACAACAATTTTTTTCATGGTAAATTTATCTTACAAAAAGGAGAAATATTTTGTATCTGACAGGTGGGCAATTTAAAGGACATAAAATTGAAGTGCCAAAAAGCGCAAAACCTACGCTTTCAAAAGTAAGAGAAAGTATATTTAATATACTGCAGCAATTTGAATTCAAAGATAATACATTTTTAGATATGTTTGCCGGAAGTGCCATTATGGGGCTTGAAGCAATATCCAGAGGATATAGCGTATATGAGCTTGAAATCAATCCAAAAACAGCAGCAATAATAAAAAGAAACTACGAAAAAATAAAACAAAAACCCAACCTAATCATTACAGACAGCCTCAAATATACAACAGAAAAAAAATTTGACATTATTTATATAGACCCCCCATGGAATATGAATTATGAACCCATAATCAAAAAAGCATCTGAACTTGTTTCAAAAAACGGAATAATTATTGTTGAATTTGATAAATTAAGCGAAATTAATATATCAGATATTATTGCAAATCAAAATTTAAATCTTGATATAATTAAGTCTAAAAAATACGGAAGATGCCTGATTTCAATACTAAAAAACGATAAGTGTTAAGAAATATTACAAAATAGTATATACTCTTTATATAACAAAGACAATAATTTTATACAAAAATTGTTTATTAATGTAAGAAAAGAAAACACACGTTACACACACTAAACTACAAGAAAGAGGTCAACTATGGGTTGGGTTACATTAGCATTAAGGAAAACAGAACTTAAAAGAGTTCATGCAAGCTATCAACTTGAGGATTTACAAATTTCAAGAGAAAAAAGAAAAATGGCAAGACAATACCACGCCGAACAAATTAGAGTGGAAAACGACAAAAATTCTCAAACAAGAGAAATTCAAGACTCTTATACATCAAATAAACAAAGCATTTATGATCAAATGAGCGAATTAAGACAAGCTGCAAAAGATGCAGGCGAATCATCAAGTGATTATGAATATAATGGACAAACATTGTCAGATTTGCAAAATCAGCTTGATGAATTAAAAGAAAATTATTCAAATGAAACAAACGAAGCAACAACATACTGGGAAGATGAACTTGCAATGATTGAAGAAGAATCTAACGACACAGAAACAACTCTTGATCAACAACAAGTTGAAATCGAAACATTGATGGAAAACGTAAGCCAAGAAATGCAATCAGTATCAGAAGCAATAAGCTCTGAAATTCAAAACTCAACAATCAAACTATCATAGTTTAATATAACCGATTCTTAAGTTTAGTGTTAAAAAGACGGAGTTAAAAACTCCGTCTTTTTTTATTTTAACCGCCAAAAACTCTGTCTTCTTTATCTGATGTCGACTCTGTATTATCAACTTTAGATTCATAAAACATCGACATTTTAGTAGGATCAATTCTCGGATATTTTTCTTTAACGTCTTTTATTTCCTGATTAATTCGATAAGCATTTATTTCGCCTTGAGTAACTCTTCCATCGTGGTTAGTGTCAATTTCTGTAAAATTAGATAACACTGTATCCAATAGAGAAGACATAGAAGATCCGCCTGAAACACACAATTGTGACAATTCATTGTAGGTCATACCCTGAGAACGAAGTTTTGCAGAATAATTTGTTATATCTTCAGTTGTAATAAGACCATCGCCATCAATATCAATTTGATTAAAATTTGTCATCATATAGCTTCTAAAAGTTTGATTAACGGTGTATCGAATTGCGTCTGAATCAGGGTTTAATATACTTTCCATCGAAAGACCGTTTGCACCGTTTAACATCAAAAGATAATTTGCATTCAATCCGGAAATAGCACCGGTAAATAAACTCGAACCAATTAAATTAGCCATAATAACACCTCATAAGTTATTTCATATACATTTTAAGGTTATTTTGAAAAAAGTAAACCCAGTAAATGTATGAAAAATTTAAAAAAAATATGTAACATATCAAAAATAATAATATTCAAACGCTTGCCAATAGTCTTGTTTGTGAGAAAATTATAGTACATACAGGAATACTATTATAGAAAAGGAAATTAAATATGCCAAGAAAAACAGCACTGGAAAAAATCCGCAATATTGGTATTGCTGCGCATATTGACGCAGGTAAAACTACTACCACAGAGCGTATTTTATTCTATACAGGTAAAACACATAAAATCGGCGAAGTTCACGATGGTGCTGCCGTAACTGACTTTATGGAACAAGAAAGAGAAAGAGGTATCACAATCCAATCTGCTGCAGTTACTGCAACTTGGAAAGGACACCAAATCAACATTATTGACACCCCCGGCCACGTTGACTTTACCATCGAAGTAGAACGTTCATTACGTGTATTAGATGGTGTTGTAGCTGTATTCTGTGCAGTTGGCGGTGTTCAATCTCAATCAGAAACAGTATGGCGCCAAGCAAACAGATACGAAGTACCAAGAATGGTATTTGTAAACAAAATGGACAGAACAGGTGCAGATTTCTATCGTGTAGTTGACCAAATTAAAAACAGACTTGGAGCAAATGCTGTTCCTATCCAACTTCCAATTGGTGCTGAAGATAAATTTACAGGTCTTGTTGACTTAATGACAATGAAAGCCGAAATTTATACAAATGACCTTGGTACAGATATAAAAGAAGAAGATATTCCGGCTGATTTAAAAGAAAAAGCTCAAGAATACAGAGATGCAATGGTTGAAGCAATTGCAGCAGAAGATGACTCATTGATGGAAAAATTCTTTGATGATCCTTCTACAATAACAATTGAAGAATTAAAAGCAGGTTTAAGAAAAGCTGTTTGCAATAACAAAATTGTTCCTGTTTGCTGCGGTACAGCATTCAAAAACAAAGGTGTACAACTTTTATTAAACAATGTTGTTGACTATATGCCTTCTCCTGTAGATGTTAAAGCAATTGAAGGCGAACTTGAAGACGGAACAAAAACACAACGTCATTCATCAGACTCTGAACCATTCTCAGCTTTAGCATTCAAAGTTATGACAGACCCGTTTGTTGGACGTTTAACATTCTTAAGAGTTTATTCAGGCTCAATTGCTTCAGGTTCATATGTTCTTAACGCTACAAACGGCAAAAAAGAACGTATTTCAAGATTGGTTAGAATGTATGCAGACCAACGTCTTGAAGAACAAGAAGTATATGCAGGCGACATCTGCGCTGCTGTTGGTTTAAAAGACACAACAACAGGCGATACTCTTTGTGATGAAAAAGCTCCGATTATATTAGAAAGAATGAGCTTCCCTGAACCTGTTATTTCAGTTGCTATTGAACCAAAAACAAAAGCAGACCAAGATAAAATGGGTATAGCTCTTCAAAAACTGGCTGAAGAAGATCCGTCATTCAGAGTTAAATCAGATACAGAAACAGGTCAAACAATTATTTCAGGTATGGGTGAATTGCACTTAGATATTATTGTTGACCGTATGCTTAGAGAATTCAAAGTTGAAGCAAATATCGGTAAACCTCAAGTTGCTTATCGTGAAACTATCAGAGGCACTGCTGATCAAGACTCTAAATTCATTCGTCAATCAGGTGGTAAAGGTCAATATGGTCACGTTAAAATTAAAATCTCTCCTGCGGGCGAAAATGAAGGATTTGTATTTGAAAACAAAATCGTTGGTGGTGCAATCCCGAAAGAATACATTGAACCAGCCAGAAAAGGTATGGAAGAAGCTCTTGAGGGCGGTATCTTAGCAGGATATCCGATGATTGACGTTAAAGTTGAGCTTTATGACGGAAGCTATCACGAAGTTGACTCTTCAGAAATGGCATTTAAAATTGCCGGTTCTATGGCAATTAAAGAAGGTGCAAAAAAAGCTCAACCTTGTATCTTAGAACCTATGATGAAAGTTGAAATTGAAATTCCTGATGAATTTACAGGCACCATCATAGGCGATATCTCAAGACGTCGTGGAAGAATTGAAGGTCAAGAACCTCAAGGAAATACAGGAAACGTTATTGTAAGAGCAATCGTTCCTCTTGCAAACATGTTTGGATATGCTACTGATTTGCGTTCAAATACACAAGGCAGAGGCACATTCTCAATGGAATTTAAATGTTATGAACAAGTTCCTGCTAATATTGAAAAAGAAATTATTTCAAAATCAGCAGCTTCTGATAACTAATATTTAATTTTAAATACAAAAACAGGTGTAGATTTCTATACCTGTTTTTTTCATAAAAAAAACTGTCTGTTTTCAGACAGTGATTTGTAAACCTAACTATAATCCCCCATTTCAGATAAATAATTATTTGATAATTATTTACATACATTTGAAATAAAAGATACAAAATCGAAAAAACTTTCCTTAACAAAATCTTTAGCCAAAGTTTTCAATGATATATCTTCAATTTTTTGAAAAGCCAAATTAATAGGATCTTGAGCACATTTAAACTTAACTCTTATATCCTTTTGGTCAATTCTTTCTAAACTTTTTCTAAGAGAAAGAGTATTATCCTTCACCTCGAACGGATTAAATTCCTCTTGCTCAAAAACATTTTTGTAAGTTCTTAACTTTGTCATTTTTTACTCTCTTAATATATATCCTTTATATATAAATAAAGTATTTTTTAAATACAAAATTGCCAATCAAATCAAATATTTAACAAATTAGAATGAAATAACCCCTAAAACTCAACAATAGCTTAAAATAAATATTAAGAAATGTTAAAAAAAATTTGAACAAAAAAATAATTTTGTCGTTATAATATATGTAAGGAATAAAAAATGGATACACTATCAGAATTAATCAAAGAAGCAAGACCGCTTTACAAACAAAGAAAAAGAAGAAAAGCTATGGCAAAACTGTTTGTTATGCTGTTTATTCCCGCTTTTCTGTTTTCAGGCACAATTCATCTATATAATCAAGGAAATGACTTGTATTTATCATTAAGCTCAAATACTCTTCAAAAACAATTGCTTGAAGATGAATTTGCACTTCAAAAGGTAAAATAGTTGAAAGATATAATAAACAAAAATCGTCAAAGAATACGACAAATAATTAAAAAATTTACAGGCACACAAAACGAAGATTTAGAACAAGAAGTATATATTAAAACTTATCTTCATCTTGATAAATACCGTGAACAAAATAAATTCACCCAGTGGATTTCGACAATTACGGCAAACATTTGCCGTGATTATTTAAAAAGTTCGTATTTTAGACATCAAACAAATTCGACTGCAGACGACAACACAATAAATTCAATAAAATCAAGGCAAAATCCTGAAAAAGAATTAACAAATAAGGAAAGACAAAAAATAATTCTAAAAGAAATTAACGCTCTTCCTAAAAAAATGAAAGAAGTAATAATATTATACGAATTTGAAGACTACTCATATGAAAAAATTTCTCAAATTCTAAAAGTACCACAAGGGACGGTCAAATCAAGAATAAATAACGCAAGAAAAATTTTAAAAGAAAAACTAAGCTTTTTATTGGCAGAGGATAAAGATTAATGAAAAAAACCATTATAAGTATAATAATATTAAATTTATTTATAAATATTTCTGTTTTGGCAAATGTAAATCAATTGCCAACAAATAACAAGCCAATTCACAAAGAGAAAAAAGAATTTATACAACTGCTTGACGAAAGATTAAAATTTACACCAGAGCAAAAAGCTATTTTAAAACAAAATCGCAAAAAAAACAGAAAAGAAATGGAAAAAATTGTAAAAGAAATGGAAAAACTACACAATGAAATAAAATCCATTTACCAATCAAAAATTCCAAAATATCAAGCAGACATTAAAACTGCCCCAAAAAAACTACAACTCGTATTATTAAAACAAGATGCAGACAATCTAAGAAAAAAGCACAGAGAAGAATTTGAAAAAATTCTCACTGAAAATCAAAAAATAGAATTTGAAAAAATCAAAAAAGAATATATTTTGAAAAACAAAAAGTAAATGCGCTTATTGCTCAATATATCTTAAAGGCGTTGTAGTCCTTGCAACAACCTCACCTGTAGGATTTTTAATATCTACGTCAATATTAACAGGAACTATATCCTTGCCTTTTGTATATTTTTTTGCTTTGCTTTTAGCGCTTTTAGCTGCTTGTTGAGCATAACTTCTTGCTTTTTTAGCCGCACTTGAAGCTTTGTTTTTAAAATCATTAAATGCATTTTTTATATCATCACCAAAAGTACCGGATTTAAAAGAAGAAAAGAATGTCTTAGCACGATTTTGTGCAGATTTTAAAACATCCTTGTTTAATTTTCCGTTTTTAACTGAAAAAACAACAGCACCTATAGCTGCCGCAATTGTTCCAAAAGTAATAAATTTATCAACATTTGCCCTAATTTTTGCCTTATTGGCATTATTTTTTACACCGGCATTATTAACTCCGCTATATGCATTACCTGTTCTTATATAAGCATTTAAAGAACCGCCCATACCTAATACGCGTCTGCCGCCTATATCCGAAATTCTATTACCATACATACCATATAATCCTTCAAACATATTATAATAAAGTATTTTTTTATTAAAAAATTGCCTAAAGAATAAAATATTTGTTATAAATTGTAAATGAATAAAATAAAAGCACATTTAATTATTATTTCAATAATCTATATACTTTTTAGCGTGTTTCTCTTTGGTAAATCAGGAAACATGCTTATAGATTTTTCAAGAGAAGTTTATATACCTTTTCAAATGTTAAATGGCGAAGTATTAACTAAAGACATATTTCAAATATATGGTTTTTGGGGATATTTTATTAATCAATTATTATATAAAATTAATCCAAGCCCGATAATTTTATTAGCAGAAGCACATATACTCGCTTATTTAATAGTTGTTGGCTTTTATTTGACAATTATTAATTTTACAAAAAAAAATTATGCCCTAATATTTACGCTCTTTTTTATCAGCATAAATATCTTCTCTAATTCTATTTTTTCCTTCGTTGTACCATATTCATATTCAATGATTTGGGCAGTTTTAGCTTCAATTTACTTAATGTATTTTACCCTTAAAAAAAATTACAGCTTGTCATTTTTATTTTTAGGTTTAATTCTTGTAAATAGAATTGAGCTGTTTATTTTATTTTTAATCGGATATTCTATTTACTTAATTCACAAAAAAATTAATTTTACAAAAAATATTCCCTATATTTTTATTTTTCCCCTTATGAATGTCTTATACATTTACTTAAATAAAATTGCATTTAAAGATATAATTAATAATCTAAATTTACTTAAAACAATGTCCAAAGCGCCATCAATTCATTATTTATATAAAATTACAGGCGTATTTTTTTCAAAATATTTTTTCATCAAAAATATTGAAGAATTAATGATTTTCCTTTTAATTGTTATAATTGGGTACTTTTTATACATAAAAAAACTTAAAATTTCATCCATCGGCTTTTTATTTTTTGCACTGTTTTTTTTCAATCAAAATGGAATGCTTTTTTGTCTTGGTGCAATATTGCTCATCTTTCTTACGATAATAAACATAAAAAAATTAACAGATAAAGAAATCTTATTAATAGGTTTTTCTCTTATCCTCTCTTCAAAAGCACTATTTAACACTTCTTATCTCGGATATGGAAATTTTGGTTATATTTTTATTCTTTTTAGCTGTTATTTAATATGTACTAAATTTATGTCTGAAAAGTATTTAATAAGTTTTATAATAGTTCTTTTAACAACGCTAAACATATTCAATATAATTTATTATAAAAATAATCCAAAATTACAAACAAACACAAAAGGAATATATTTAACCAGAGATTTTAAAGGAATTTTTGATAAAACAAACAACTTTATAGCACAAAATATACCCAAAAATCAAAATTTTATTGTGATTCCCGAAGGTCAAATTTTTAATTTAATACACCAAAAATCTTGGGGGTTTTACAATTCTACCTTTACGCCATTGGACTTTGATACATTTAAGGATGAAAACTTTATTCAAAGACTTAAAACAAACAAAACACCCTATATAATATTTTTTCCAAGAAATACTCTTGACTATGGAAAATCACCTATTTGTTACAACTTTGGAGTTGATTTTTGCACATATGTTATGGATAATTATACAAGAATAGCAATAATAGAAGATTATTATAAGGTTTTAATTTTTAAAAGAAATGAAAAATAAAGAAACAATAGGAATTCTACAGTTTGGCTGTGCCAAAAATCTGATTGATATGGAACTAATGATAGGATTATTAGTTAAAAACGGTTACAATTACAGTCTAAATCCTGAAGATGAAAATATCAAAACAGTCATAATCAACACTTGTTCTTTTATCCATGATGCCGAAAAAGAAAGCATTAAGGCTATAATGGATATGATTTCAAAAAACAAAAGAATAATTCTAACCGGCTGTTTAGTTCAAAAATACAAAGAAGAATTGACCAAATTACTACCTGAAATAACAAATTTCATAGGCGTAAATAATTACGACAAAATTATCGAAGCAATAGAAAATAAAGAATATATCAATATATCTCAAAAACCTGACTATTGCTACAGAGAAGACATAAAAAGAGAGCAAATAACAGTAGGTTCATCAAGCTATATTAAAATCTCTGAAGGCTGCTATTACAATTGTGGCTATTGTGTTATTCCAAGACTAAGAGGTTCATATAAATCAAGAAAAATTGAAAATATAATAGAAGAAGCAAAAGAGCTTGCCAAAAAGGGCGTGTCTGAAATTATACTCATAGCTCAAGACACAACAAGCTACGGGCTTGATATATATAAAAAACCAATGTTGGCAAAACTTTTAAAAGAACTGAACAAAATAGAACAACTTAATTGGATTAGAATTATGTATGCTTATCCGACAAATTTCAACGATGAATTAATTGAAGCAATAGCAAAACTGGATAAAGTTGTTAAATATATTGACATTCCGCTTCAACACTCACATCCAGAGGTATTAAAAAGGATGAAACGTCCGGTTGCAGACTATGAAAAATTCATAAATAAAATAAGAAAAAAAATTAAAAACGTCGCCATAAGAACAAGCTTTATTGTAGGATACCCTCAAGAAACCCAAGAAGAATTTGAACATTTATGTAATTTTGTAAAAAAAATAAAATTTGATAAAGTTGGTGTTTTTGCATATTCAAGAGAAAAAAACACATACGCATACAATTTAAAACCGCAAATTAACGCACAAACCAAAAACAAGAGAAAAAGAGAATTGATGAAAATTCAAAAAGAAATTTCTCTAAATATAAATAAAAGCTTCATAAAAAAAGAGATTCCGTGTATAATAGAAGAACTACACTCTAATGGCACCATAGTAGCCAGAAGCTATAAAGATGCACCCGAAGTAGACGGTCTTGTATATATAAAGTCAAAAGAATATTTAACGCCCGGCGATATTGTTAATGTAAAAATAACAAAAGCAACATGCTATGACCTATATGGTGTGGTATAATGAAAATAGACGTATTAATAGTTAGACGAGAGCAGTTATGCAAAAAAAGAAAAAAACGGAATCAATTGACACAAAATTGGCAATACTACCTATAGGTTCAGTAGCACAATCACTTAATATTCATCAAAGAACATTAAGAATATATGATAAAGAAGGTATCTTATCACCGACAAGAAGTGATAAAAATCGACGAAACTACAGCATCGACGATTTAGAAAAAGCCAAACTCGTATTGTTTTTAACAAGAAATTTAGCACTTAACCTTTCAGGAGTTAAGATAATTCTTGCAATATTAGAAGAAAACAAAATCGAGCCCAAAGATTACCTTAAATATATCAATAAAGTTGCTAAACTTGCTAAAATAAGTCAAGCTATTCAAGAAAACAATCTGGAAAAATCCTCAAACAGAGGAAGAAAAGCAAAAAAATAACTTTTTATTTATTTTTTATTATTTGTAAATAAGCCTCATATGCCTTATAAGAACTTCTTGCCAAAGGTGCTGCTATAGGTAATATTTTGGTATGCTCTTTAATATAATTTTCTAAATATTTATATTCATCAAGTGTATAATATTTTTGAACATCAAGATGTTTTTTTGAAGGTTGAATATATTGACCTATTGTAACAATATCCAATCCTGTATTATCAAGATTTGATATCAATTCTTTTATTTCATCCAAAGATTCTCCTAATCCAAGCATAAAGCCCGATTTGGTTATCATTCCTTTATTTTTTGCATATTTCAAAACATCAAGCGTGCAATCATAATCTGCCATTGAACGAGCAATCGGATACAAGCGTTTTACTGTTTCGATATTATGATTAAACACATCCGGTTTTTGATTAATTACCCTATCAAGTGCAATATGTTTTCCTTTAAAATCAGGAATTAAAACCTCAATTTTTACGTCAGGATTTAGACTTCTAACTTTTTTAATAGTCTTTTCATAGTGAATAGAGCCATAATCGTCGTCTTTTTTTAAATCATCACGTGTTACAGATGTTATTACGCAATATTTTAAATTAAGCTCTTTTACAGCAACAGCAACATTATAAGGCTCATTTTCGTCTATTCCCAAAGGTGTTTTTTGTGAAATATTGCAAAAAGCACAATTTCTTGTGCATGTATCACCCAAAATCAAAAAAGTTGCCGTTTTTGAAGAATAACATTCACATTTATTAGGACATCTTGCTCCGTCACAAACCGTATGAAGATTATTTTTGGAAATAATTTTTTTTACAGATTGAAATTCTTTATTGTCCAAAGAGGCAATTTTTGTTTTCAAATAATCGGGTAATCGCAATCTATCTGCCATTTTTAATTACCTCACCAATTACTTCGCAAAAACTCGGATGCGGAAAAATTATATCATCTATTTCATCTATCGGTATTTTTCTATCCATTAAGATATTTAACACCGAAATTAACGAATCTGCCTCCTTAGAAACAATGTGTGCACCTTGTATTAAATTATCTTTTATTATTATTTTTATTAAGCCATCAGGCATATTATCACACCAAGATTTTGCAACCGAACTTATTAAAAGCTTTTTAATAACATACTCATCCTTATTTTCAATATCCTGCTCTCTTATACCCAACGAAGCAGCCATGGGAGATGTATATATAACAGAAGGAACAGGTTTTTTAACTATCGGTTTATTAAATAAAATCTTTTTCATAACCGATTTTGCCTGATAACTTGCAGCATGCGCCAGCATAACCTCATGATTTGCATCTCCCACTACAAATAAATTATCAAAATCAGTTGTATAATCTTCAAATACTTTTAATTTATAATTCTCTTGACACCCTGATATTAAAACATTCGGCAAAACGGATTTTCTTCCGACACATACTAAAATTAAATCAGTTTCAAATGTTTTTTGAGCACTTAAAGTAACGACATTTTTATTCAAATTAATAATATAGTCATTTTTGTAAAAATCAATTTTATTAGATTTTAAAACACGCTCTAATCTTTTTTGAACATCAATATCACACAAAGGTGCAATTGATGGAGCCTTTTCAATTAATTTCACATCAACATTTAAAGCAGAAAATATTGTTGCCCATTCAAGCCCAATAGCACCCGAGCCTACAATTGTAATTGTTTTGGGTAATTGAGTTAATTTATATAAATCATCAGAATTAACAATAAATTCATGATCAAATTCCAACCCGCGTAATTCGACCGGTTTTGAACCGCTTGCAACAATTATATTCTTAGCTTGATAATAATTATCATCTGCCGCTATTTGAATTTCATTATCAATAACGCAAATTTCAGCTTTTGACTTAACTAAAGTAATATTTCTTTTTAAGGATGGCTCAATTACTTTATTGAACTTTGACACAATATCAATCTTTCTTTCAAGAATTTTGTGCCAATTAAAATTAGGAGTAGAAAACAGCTGTATTCCAAGACTTTCAGATTGTTTTAATTCATTTAAAAAATTTGCACAATGCAATATAGCCTTAGTTGGAATACATCCTTGATTTAGACAAGTTCCCCCCGCTTGATCTTCTTCAAAAGCGATTACTTTTAAATTGTTTTTAATTGCGATATCACAAGCTTCCAAACCTGCCGGACCCAAACCTATTATAGCTAAATCATACATTAATATAACTCCAAACTTCTATTTATTAATTATAGAACTTACTACATCAAATGCAACCACATAAGCACTTGACCAGCAATTTTGCAAATTAAAACCACCGCAAAAACCATCTATGTCGATAATTTCGCCGCAAAACCACAAATTATCCGATATTTTTGATTTACAATTTTTATCCAATTCTTTCAAACATACTCCGCCTGCATTAACAATTTCGCCCATAGAAGAACAAGATAAAACCTTCAAATGCAATTTTGAATATGAAATTAGCTTTTGTTTTGAAACTTCTGCAGCTTTTTTGTTTTCAGACCCTACTAAAACTAAAGCTAAAGATTTCGGGACAAAATTAGCAACAAGATTTAAAATTGATTTTTTGGGAAATCTATTAGATAAATCAATTAAATCCTCAAAATTAAATAAATTTATATCTATTTCATAAGGAAAATTTTTATACGCATTAACAGATGAAATTTTAAAAATCAAAGGTCCCGAAACACCGTCTTTTGTGAAAATAAAATCTCCATCTAAGGATTTAACACTAACTCCTTTTGGATAAATTGAAGAATTTTCAATTTTCAGTCCGCACAATGCCTTTTTAAAATCAACACATGTATGACTAAAACTTTCTATTAAACTTTTTGTACTTCTTGAACCGCAACAAACAATTATTTTATCATATAACTTTAAATCATCTTTTGAATTTATTTTTTTATTTAATAATCTAACATTAGAAAAAGAATTTAGCTTATCTAAAAGCTTATCTTTAACAAATTTTGAACTTTGCAGTTTGGGAAAAACCCTCCCGTCAGCTTCAACAATTGTTTCTATGCCAATAGAGTGAAAAAAATCAATAGCATCAAAATTAGAATATCTCGAAAATAATGAATATAAAAATTTCTCACCGCGCGGATAATTTGAAGCAAATTCCTTAATATCTGCAATATTATTGGTAAGATTACATCTGCCGTTACCGGTTGGCAAAATTGTTCTTAGAATTTGACCTTTATCAAATATATCCAGACAATAATCTTTGAAATCTATCTCTTTAAATAATTGCAAAATATTAATTGCGCAATACACACCGCTTGGACCTGCGCCTACTATAGCAATTTTAACTTTATTTCGGCAATACCGTACCATACAAGAAAACATCCTCAGGATTTTGTAGTTCATCATATAATTCAGAAATAGTCTTATTAAAAACAGGATGCACCAAATCTGATTTAACTTCGAGCATAGGGACTAAAACAAAAGCTCTTTCATGCATATAAGGATGAGGTATAGATAACATTTCTCCATTTGAAATAATTTTATCGTCATACATTAGAATATCAATATCAATTATTCTTTGACCCCATTTTTGGGTTTTAACCCTGCCTAATTTTTCTTCGATTACTTTACAATATTCCAATAATTCCATTGGATTATAATCGGTGTCGATTGCTAAGGCAGCATTTACAAACCAGTTTTGATTTTTATTACCCCAAGGTTCAGTTTCATAAAATGAAGAAGTTTTTACGACTTTTATACTGTCGCTCATCGCTAATAAGCTGACAGCATGCTGAATATTTGCCGCCCTATCGTCCATATTTGAACCGATAGATAAAAAAACTCTTGCCATTTTTAATTTCCTTAGCTATATATTTAACATTTTATAATTCTTTTGTTATAATATCAATATAATAGTTTTTCAAGAGGAGTCTATGAACAAAAATCAATCAACGGGCATCATTGTAATTGTTGCTATAATTTTGATAGCTTTATTGTCTATAGCTTTTGAAGGCCCGCAAACATCTACAAGCGAAATATCCTATACCCAATTTTTAAATAAAGTACAAATGGGTTCAATCGAAAGTGTTGTAATTTCAAAAGATACACTTATAGCAACCCCGAAAGAATCCACAGAAGATAAAAAAATACAAGAAAATACAAAACAAGATAATAAACAAACAACAAACCCTCTAAATATTAACAAAATTCAATCCAAAACACCTAAAACTCAATACAGAGTTGAAATACCTTCAAATGATGAAGATTTATATGATGTATTAAAAGATTCAAATGTTGAAATTAATATCCAAAAACCACAAGACGGCTCTTGGATGAGTATATTAGGAACAGTTATTATTCCTATTGTTTTTGTAGCAATAATGATTATTTTAATCTTAAAAGGCATTCAGCAAACAGGCTCATCCGCTCTTAATTTTGGCAAATCTAAAGCAAAGTTATTAGCTGACGATAAAGTAAAAATAACTTTTAAAGACGTAGCCGGAATTGATGAAGAACGCCAAGAACTTGAAGAAATAGTTGATTTTTTAAAAAACAGCGAAAAATATACAAAATTAGGCGCAAAAATCCCTAAAGGTGTTCTTTTGGTAGGCGCCCCCGGTACAGGTAAAACTCTTATGGCAAAAGCTGTAGCAGGTGAAGCCGGAGTACCTTTCTTTTCAATATCAGGTTCTGATTTTGTAGAAATGTTTGTCGGCGTCGGCGCAAGCAGAGTTAGAGACCTTTTTGAACAGGCAAAAAAACATCAGCCTTGTATGATTTTTATAGATGAAATTGATGCAGTAGGCAGACAAAGAGGCGCAGGCATGGGCGGCGGCCATGACGAACGTGAACAAACACTAAATCAATTGCTTGTTGAAATGGATGGATTTGACGAAAACACAAACATAATTGTCATAGCAGCAACAAACAGACCTGACATTTTAGACAGTGCATTATTAAGACCGGGTCGTTTTGACAGACAAATTTATGTTAACGAACCCGATGTTAAAGGCAGAGAAGAAATCCTAAAAGTGCATGCCAAAAATAAAAAACTAGCTCCTGATGTTGACTTAAAAGCTCTTGCAAAAAGAGTTCCTGGTTTTACAGGTGCAGATTTAAAAAATCTTTTAAATGAAGCCGCATTATTAGCAGCAAGAAATGACGGTGAAGTTATAACCATGGAAGATATCGATAAATCAATCGATAGAGTTATAGCAGGTATCGAAAAGAAATCAACAGTCTTAACTCAAGAAGACAAAGAAAGAACAAGCTACCACGAAGCAGGTCATGCTGTTATATTAAAGCTTCTTGAAGATTGCGAAGAAGTTCAAAAAATATCCATTATCCCAAGAGGCAGAGCTCTCGGTTTAACTTGGTACACCCCTAAAGATGATTCAAAACATCAAACCAAAAGAAAGCTTTTAGCTCATATTACAGACCTTCTGGGCGGTAGAGTAGCCGAAGAATTAGTCTATGGTGATAACGTTTCTACGGGTGCATCCAATGATATGCAAAGAGCAACAAAAATTGCAAGAAAAATGGTTAGCCAATGGGGTATGTCAGACAAGATGGGAAGTATGACATACGGAGAACCTCAAGAACACGTATTTATGGGACGTGATTTTGGTCAAACCAAAGATTATTCTGAACAAGTTGCTTATGAACTTGATACTGAAGTCAAAAAAATAATCGATGAAAAATATCTTTTAGCAAAACGTATTCTGACTGCAAACAGAGATATATTAAATGAGTTAGCTATGTCATTGCTAGAACATGAAACAATAAGTGCAGAAGAATTTGATGAAATAATAGAAAAAGTTAAACAAAGACGAGAAAACGCTTAAAAATAGCAATATTTAAAACAAAAAAACCTCTTTTTAAAAAGAGGTTTTTTTGTGATAACTTTTGTAACAAAAAAGCAAATAATTATAAAGTTTATAACAAAATCAGCCGTTAATTTAAAAGGTATGAGTTGTTAGCGAGAGTAGTGTATTATGATTAGTTTTAACGGCGGGGATTATCTTCAGTATTTTAGAGCAAACCAACAAGATGTAAATTTGCAATCACACAAAAAACCTAACGTACTAACGCAAAAAGAAGCAAACGAGCTTCAAGAAGAAATTCTTGAATATCATGCCTCAAGAAACCCTAACAGAGCACTTCAAGAAGCTACCTCTAATATGCTGGATGAAAATTTAGCTAACGAAGTAGCAAACGCACTGGGCAACAATGAATGGTATGCTTAATCAGCCTCAATTGGAGGCTCGATTGACTGTGAAGGAGGCGGGGTCAAAAGTTCTTCGGTTTTTACTTCAACTTTTGGTTTCAGCTCCTGCTTAATCTTTGGCATAATATTCGGCTTATATTCCGTATTTGCCTTTTGTTCTTCTGCTGCGGTTTTTTCGTCATATTGAGGCAATATGGTATTTTCTTCGTTATTTTTTTCTTCAGAGAAATTTTTTGTATATATAACAAACTTATAAGTAGGCATATTTTCAGAAGTTTCTTCAGGATTTATATCTTTTCCGTGAAAAGAAACAACTGTTTCATTATTTGATAAAACACTGAACATGTTCGGCAAAAGCATGCCTGAAATTTCACCTTTAACAGGTGTTAAAACATAAGAAGAAAACCCTTGTGAATATTTTGACAATACAATATAATTTGATTTTTGATTTAGCTTCTCAATAGAAATGTTATAATTATTATAAGAATCAATATTTATAACATTTATCCCCGGAAAAACAGAGGCAACATCTGAAGATGTTAGATTCATAACATTAAAAGTTTTTGAATTAAATGTTATTTTAGAAATTGCCAATTTATCTGAATTATAAATATATAAATTACCATTCACTATAAACAATTTTGAATATTTTGCTATATTTAACTCCTGCAACGGAGAAAAACGATTGTTATATATAAACACATTGTTGTTTTCATCAGGCTCAGATATAACAAACTCGCCATTTTTCAGCTCAATACCCTGTTTATACTCTTTCCATATATTATTTTGGAAATTATATACATAGGACAACTTTAAATCAGCAATATTAGAAAAAATATTTTTTCTTAATTGAGCAAAAACATCTGATAAAATTGAAGATTCAACATTTTCTTCAAAATTAATTTCAAAAACCGGATAAGGATAATCATTTTTGAAATTTTCCTCACTATAACTTCTCTTTTTGTCTAAATAGCTCATTATAACAGAGCACAACGCAGAATTTTTATTTTTTCTAAGATAATAGTTATATGCATTTTTAAATTCTTTTTTCATTTCTTGAGTAGTTGTAGCATAAATTTCAGGAGAAAAAATAAATTTTCTAAAATCAATGTAGAGAATATTGAAAGCTTTTTCTTGTAAATCCTGATTTTTAGAAGCATTTGCAAAATTTTCAAATGCATAAATTTTATCTGCCAGCTTCTTTGGTTTAATGTAAAGCTTTAAACCGACAGAAGTAGGAGTATTATATTTTGCTCTTATTTTTAAATATTCATTTAAAGAATATGACAAGTAATCTGAATATTTCTTTTGGATAAATTTATAATCAGGATATAAATATAAAGTATTATAATCACTATAGACCAGAATGCCGGTTTTTTTAAATTTTTTATTCAATTCTTTAGAGCAAGATTTAACTTTTGACGGAGATAATACCCCTCCACATCCGCTTATATCTTCTTTTAGTATGCTTTCGTTTGTAATATGAGGCAATTTATCCATTTCATTAATAAAAGAATTAAAAACTTGTTCTTTTTTTTCAGATGAATCATTAGAGTATTTCAAATATAATTTTAAGAAAACCTCAACATCATATAAGTTATTTAACAAATCATTATATTGATTTGGCTCTTTTAATTCAGGTATTTGCTGGGGATTATTCATATAATTTTTATATTTTAATATAAGCTTTTGCTCACTGTATTTATTTAATGAAAAATAAATACATCCAACTACAACAAAACAGGCAACAAGCAAGAAAATAATAAAGTTAGACATCATATCATTTTCGTTGTTTTTTAGGTCAGAATTAAAAAATTCAAATCTTCTAAAAGGCTTATTTTCCTTTTTATTTTCTTCGCTTGACTTAAATAAAGTAGGCTCAAGATTTTCTTGCTTAGGAGTGTCTTCTTTTACAATCTTTGCTCCGCATCTTGAACAATATATATCAAATTCGCCATACTCATATCCGCAATTCGGACATTTATTATTCATAAATAACCTGCCTTGTGATTATATTAACTTTGTCATATTTATAACATAAACAAAAATATAATCCCACAAAGACCGATGTATTCATTAAAATTTTATTTCATGATTATAAGATTATTTACATCCGTACGCTTGAAATTTTTTACTTTTAAATAACAAGTATTTACTATTGAATTATAAGTAACAGGCTCAAGTTTTGTTGTTTTATTTAGCGCAATGTTATTGTAATCGCCATGCAAAGATTCATATTCAGACTCGCTGTATGTCTTAATTCTTGCAGAAAAAGGATGGGAAATACCTGATTGCATAGTAACGATTATAGGCGTAGTTCTGTTTTGATTAACAAATTTTATATTATAAAAATAATAACCGTCTATTTCAAAAATACTATCTTTATCAAGATAAACAACTCTTCCGCTTGGCGAAACTAAATTAATCCAATCAATTGCAAAAACATTTGTTTGCACTAAAAACGCTGCAATCAACAAATATAAAAACTTTTTCACTTATCTTTCCTCACTATGTACTTTCTATAAGACGACTAAATTGCAAAAAACTTTAAAAAAAGATATAATTTCATTAAAAAATATTAAGGAGTAATTTTGTATAACTATATTATAATTGCAACAATATTTTTTGTGTTGGGTTTTTTAGTGCATTTTCTTATTTCTAAATTTAACAAAAAAAATTCAACATTATATATACTTTTAAACGACTTTAAAAAAACTATTGATGAATATAAGCTGCAAAACGAAATCAATACAAAAGAAGTTAAAGATGCGATAAAAACATCCTCTGAACTCGTGAAAATTTTAACAACCAACCAAAACTTAAAAGGACAATTCGGCGAAGATTGTCTTGAAAATATCATTAAAACAATCTATCCGCAAGAAAATATTGACTACATTAAGCAATTTGAAACACAAAATAAAGACAATAAAACAATTAAACCGGACTATCTGGTTAAACTTCCAAACAACAAAACAATTATAATAGACTGCAAATTAAACCTTGAAAAGTATATCGATTTTAAAGAGAGTTCCGATGAATTTAAAATACAAAAAAAGAATGACTTTATAAAAGATTTAAATACAACGGTAAACAATCTTTCAAATAAAAAATACGAATCAGCTCTCAATATAAATCAACCAAATTTTATTTTAATGTATATTCCGCTAGAACCTGTTTTAACTCTTATTTATACTGATAAAGACTTCTTAAGTGTTGTTAAAAATGCATCAGAAAAAAACATCATAATTGTCGGTAATTCGTCAATTCTTACAACAATAAAACTTGTAAGACTACTATGGGCGCAAGATACGCAAGAAAAAAACATTGAAAACATTATAAACATATCTCAAAATATATACAACTTAATCGCTCAGCACTCTCAAAATCTCTTCAAAATCAAAGAACAAATGGAAAACAGTATTAGTTTATTTGATAAAGAATACAAAAAAATATCACAAGACAATAAGATTTTTAAAGCTGCTTGTCAATTAAAAGAATACGGAATAAAACCCTTAAATAAAAAAAACGGCAAAAAACTGGATGAAATTGAAATTCATTCAGACTTTTTAAATTAACTTATGTAAATTTTTAATTAATTTCTGATGAATTCCTCCATTTGGAGGATTATTATAATTATAATGGAAATTATAAAGTTACTTAAAGATTACCCCAAAACAAAACGTCAAAAAGCATTAAGCACCTATTTAAATCAGGAGCTTGATACTCAGATTTGCCGCGAAAAAATAAAAAACAAAAAATTCATGATCCAATATCTTCAACCTATTAATAACTTTATAATTCATACAACAGCGCTTCCTTGCTGTAATGTTAAAAGAATGTTCTAAGTAGTGTATCCTTCATCATTTTCAAGATTAGATGAATTTCTCGCCTTAACTGCTAATTTATCACATAATTCATTATATTTATTTGATGCATGACCTTTTACCCAAATAAAAGTTATTTTATGGGGTTTTTGGGCTTGTAAAAATTTCTTCCATAAATCAACATTTTTTACAGGATTTTTTGTATTTGCTTTCCAATTTTTTTCTTGCCAAGAATTAAGCCATTTTTGATTTATGGCGTCTACAACATATTTTGAATCAGAATATAGAGAAATTTCGCAAGGCATTTTAACTAAATTAAGTGCGTCAACTACAGCCAACAATTCCATTCTGTTGTTTGTTGTAAGACTAAAGCCTTTTGAAAATTCTTTTTTATGAGTAATGCCATTTTTATCTTTATACAACATAACAATCCCATATCCTCCAGGGCCTGGGTTTGAAGCACATGCACCATCTGTATAAATTTCAATAATTGGCATAGACATAAAAAAATAATACCATAAAACAACATTTCTTAATAACATATATACAGATAATCATATTTGTGATTGAATGATAAATGCGACTAATATTTACAGACTGGAGATAACAACTTATGATAATTGTAATGGAACATAACGCAACAATTGACCAATTAAATCGCGTTATTAAATATGTTGAAGATAGAGGCCTAAGAACACAAGTTAATAATGGTGAATTATTAAATGTAGTTGCAGTATTAGGAGATAAAAAAGACTTAAATGCAGAAAATATAGCAGCACTGGACGGAGTTAGAGAGGTTAAAAAAATTCAAGAACCATACACTCTTGTTTCTCGTGTTGCACACCCTGAAGATACAGTTGTAAAATTCCCAAACGGTGTTAAAATTGGCGGTCTTGAAAGACCGGTTTTAATGGTTGGACCTTGTTCTGTTGAAAAAGATTTTGAAGGACTGCTTCAAGTTGCCACTGCCGCAAAAGAAATGGGTTGTCAATTCCTAAGAGGCGGAGCATTTAAACCAAGAACAAGCCCGTATGATTTTCAAGGCTTAGAAGAAAAAGGATTGCAATATCTTGCAAAAGCAAGAGAAAAAACAGGGCTTTTAGTAGTAACAGAAGTTATGGATACAATGGATATTGCTTTATTGTGTAAATATGCAGATGTTTTACAGGTTGGTGCAAGAAACATGCAAAACTTTAAACTATTAAAAGCATTGGGAAGAATTAAAAAACCTGTAATGATTAAAAGAGGTCCTGCCGCAACAATAAAAGAATTTTTATTAGCTGCAGAATATGTAGTATCGAACGGAAACCCAAATGTAATTCTTTGCGAAAGAGGCGTTAAAGGTTTCGATACACAATTTTCAAGAAACGTTCTGGATATCGCAGCAGTGCCAATAATAAGAAAATATTCACATCTTCCTATTATTGTTGATCCGTCTCACGGCACAGGAAAAAGATATTTAATTGAACCTATGGGAAAAGCAGCATTAGTTGCAGGAGCTCATGGTTTAATGTTTGAAGTTCATCATGATCCTGATAATGCACTTTGTGACGGCGCTCAAAGCTTAAATATCGAACAATTCAAAGCAGTAGCAAAACAATTAAACAAGCTAATAGGCAGAATTGACTACGATAATAAAAATCAAAAATAGTTACACATAATTACATTTGTAATATTATGGAATTTGGGTAAAAAAAATGGCTTTAACATTTCAAGAATTAATTTTAAATCTATCTAAATATTGGTCAGACAATAATTGCGTCATACAACAACCTTATGACATAGAAAAAGGCGCAAGCACGATGAATCCGGCAACTTTTTTAAGAGCGCTGGGTCCTGAGCCTTTTAATTGTGCTATGGTTGAACCATGCAGAAGACCAACTGATGCCAGATATGGTGAAAATCCAAACAGATTGGGTCATTATTTTCAATATCAAGTAATTCTAAAACCCTCTCCGGATAACGCACAAGACCTTTATTTAAATTCACTTTCAGCTATGGGAATAGATTTAAATAAACATGATGTCCGTTTTGTTGAAGACAATTGGGAATCTCCAACTCTGGGTGCAGCCGGTGTAGGCTGGGAAGTTTGGCTTGATGGAATGGAAATAACACAATTTACATATTTTCAACAAGTTGGCGGTCTGGAAGTAAAACCTGTTGTGCTTGAAATAACATACGGTTTAGAACGCATAGCTATGTATTTACAAAATGTGGACAGTGTTTTCGATATCAAATGGAACGAAAATCTTAAATACGGTGATATTTACCTCCAAAACGAAATAGAGCAGTCTAAATATAACTTTGAATGCTCTAATCCGGAAAGATTATTCAAACTTTTTGATTTAGCATCCGAAGAAGCAAACAGCTGTATGGAAATGGGCATTGTTCTACCTGCATACGACTGGGTATTAAAATGTTCTCATACATTTAATTTGTTGGATGCAAGAGGGGTAATTTCAAAAGACGAACGTGTAAACTATATCAATAGGGTACGCACACTGGCATCAAAAGTTGCAAAACTGTATGTAGATCAAAGAGAAAAAATGGGTTTTCCGTTAATTAAAAAATAGAGAGAAGAATAAAGCATGAGCACTAACAACAACAGGGGTTTAAGTTCAGATTTAGAACAAAAAGAGCTGAATATATTAAAAAGTTTTGTAAAAAATTTAACAACTCTGAAAAATCCCGACAACATGATTAAACAAGCGCAAAATGGAGGTCTTAAAAAAACTCTGGGTGCTTTTGACTTAATCATTTTAGGCGTAGGCGCAATTATAGGCAGCGGTATTTTTACAGTTGTCGGAATTGCAGCAGCAGGCTCAGCAGAATCTGCAGGAGCAGGTCCTGGATTAGTTATATCTATGATTTTAGCTTCTTTAGCCTGCGTGTTTTCAGCCTTATGTTACAGTGAATTTGCTTCAATGATTCCTGTTGCAGGAAGTGCTTATTTATATACCTATGCAACAATGGGTGAATTTATGGCTTGGTTAATCGGCTGGGTTTTAATGCTTGAATATCTTGTTGGGTATATTGCGGTTGTGAGTGCTTGGAGCGGATATTTTATGCAATTCATAAAAGGTTTTACCTTTTTGCCCGAATGGCTCACCAATCCACCGATTTATTTAATTCATGACTATTCAACGGTTGTTAGAGAACTATCAAGCCAAGGAATTGACCCAAGTACGGTTGTGCCAAACTTTATGGGAATACCAATTTGTATTAACATTCCCGGCATTTTAATTACATTATATATTATTTTAACGTTAATCAAAGGTATGCAAGAATCAACAAAAATGGCCGGTGTTATGGTTGCAATAAAACTGGGTGTGGTTGGTTTATTTGTTCTGACGGGAATATTTTACATTAAACCTGAAAACTGGATTCCATTTGCACCAAACGGTCTAAACGGTATATTTATGGGCGCATTTATAATATTTTTTGCATACATTGGCTTTGATGCTATTGCTACTGCCGCAGAAGAAACAAAAAACCCTCAGAGAAATCTTCCGATAGGCATAATCGGCTCTTTAGGCGTGTGCACAATTATTTATGTTATCGTAGCTCTTGTTTTAACAGGTGTTGTACCAATTAATCAAATTGACACACACGCTCCAATAGCTTCCGCTATGGCAATGGTGGGTCAAAATTGGGTAGCAGGGCTAATATCAATCGGCGCACTTACGGGATTAACATCGGTTCTGTTGGTTCTAATGCTTGCAAGTACAAGAATATTATATGCAATGAGCAGAGACGGATTTTTACCGCCTATATTGCAAAAATTACATCCAAAATTTAAAACCCCCCATGTGCTAACTTTAATTGTTGGAATAATATGTATTTTAGGTTCATTATTATTAAATATTTCAACAGCAGCAGAATTGTGCAATTTTGGAACATTTGCATCCTTTATAATTGTATGCGTTGCAGTTTTAATATTAAGAAAAACCGATCCTGACAGACCAAGACCTTTTAAAGTTCCATTTTCACCTGTTTTACCGCTAATGGGGATTATTTGCTGTTCAGGTCTTATGATTTATTCTATGCAATTTTTAAAAACCTCAAGAATACTATTTCCTATATGGGTATTATTGGGAATAATATATTATTTTGCTTATGGATATAAACAGCAAAGAAAAGCTCAAAACAAAGGGAATACAGTAAACAATGATTAAAAAAATAGCTTCCAATTTATCAACCAGAAAAACTGCACAAGAGCTTATCGAAAGAGCTAAAACAGGTTCTTTAAAAAAAACTCTTAATGCTTTTGATTTATTTATAATTGGAATTGGCGCCGTTGTAGGTACAGGTATCCTGACAATTGTCGGAACAGCTATTCAAGGAACTCCTGAAACCCCTGGAGCAGGTCCGGCTATAGTCATATCAATGATATTGGCTGCAATTGCTTGTTTATTTTCAGCACTCTGCTATAGCGAAGTTGCCTCCATAATCCCTGTATCAGGAAGTGTATACACATATTGTTATGCTACATTAGGAGAATTTGCAGCTTGGATTATAGGCTGGGTTTTAATGCTCAATTATGTAATAGGAAATGTTACGGTTGCAAGCTCTTGGTGCGGCTATTTAACTCAACTTTTAAAAGGTTTTTCAAACTATCTTCCTAATTTTATTGTAAATTTTCCACTTTGGCTAAGAAGCGATGTGCGCTCAATTTATAATATGTGTAATAAATACGGACTCGATGTACATGATAAAATGCCTTTTATACTTGATAAAATACCGATAGCAATTAATATTCCGGTAATATTATTAACCCTTGCGGTTACAATTATTCTTATTAAAGGAATAAAAGAATCAACAAGATTTGCAACAATTATGGTTTGCTTAAACTTATTTATGATTTTATCTTTTATTGTTGTCGGCGCATTTTATGTTAAACCCGAAAACTGGGTGCCTTTTGCTCCAAACGGATTAACAGGCATACTTATGGGTGCGTTTATAATATTTTTTGCATATATCGGCTTCGACGCCGTTTCAACAGCAGCAGAAGAAACAAAAAACCCTCAAAAAGACCTGCCGATTGCAATATTGGGAACCTTAATATTCTGCACAATACTTTATATCTTAGTGGCACTTGTTTTAACAGGCATAGCACCTATCAATCAAATTAATTCATCTGCTCCTATAGCTGCAGCGCTTCATATGATTAACAAAGACTATCTGGCAGGATTTATCTCCGTAGCAGCTGTTTGCGCATTAGCGAGCGTATTTTTAATTTGCCAACTGGCTTCCACAAGAATATTATATGCTATGAGCAGAGATAAATTTTTACCAAGAGTTTTAAGAGTTATTCATAAAAAGCACAGAACACCGCACGTACTAACTTGGAGCGTTGGTTTAGTTATAATTATATGCAGTTTATTTATGGATTTAAATATATCAGCTGAACTTTGCAATTACGGAACATTTACAGCTTTTATTGCAATATGCGTTGCAGTAATAATATTAAGAAAAACAGAACCGGATTTAAAAAGACCATTTAAGGTACCTTTTGTACCTTTATTTCCAATCTTAGGAATAATATCATGCACGGGTTTAATGGTTTATTCTCTAAAAGAACTCACATCCAGCGCAATTATGTTCCCAATATGGATTTTGATTGGAATAATTATATATATAAAATTCAGCTATAAAAACCTGAGAAAATAGTTAATCATCTTGGGTTACTTCAAAAGTAGATTTTGCATTTCTTGAAACAGGTTCATATGCATTCAATATTTTTTTGGCTTTTTTTGTTTTTTTTAAATCTTGTTCTATAATGTTTCGCTTTTGAACAACTAATGCAATATTTTCTTTTTCAAGCTCGATTAATTTTAGGCGTTTTTTGTTTAATTCATCATTATCTTTAATTTCTTTTAATCTCGGTTTTTCAAAAAAGATAATTTGACGCATCAGAGCTTCTTTTTCCTTAATGGCATTTTCTAAATTATCCCAAAGCCCTTGATTAATTATTTCTTTAATATACAAATTTTTTTTTAAAAATTCATCATACAAGAGCTTAAGATGATTATAATCATTAATGCTCAACATTAATCTTCATCCTCTTCATCCTCTTCATCGTCTTCGTCTTCTTCATCATCATCTGAAGCATCATAATAGTCAATTGAAGAATCTTTTAATTCTTGCACCTGTTCTTTTTGAGCAAGCTCAATTGCCTTTTCCCAAGTTGCTTTTAAACTTTTTAAATATTTTAAAACTTCATCAATTGGCTCAATTTGCTTTTTTACATTAGCATAAACAAGTCTTCTGATAAAATATTCGTACAAGCTTATCAAATTTTCTGCCAATTGAGGAGCAACCTCTCTATCCATTGAGTTTATAAACTCCTGAATTATATTTTGAGCTCCCATAAGATTATTGTGGGTTTGTTCTACTTGTTTATTTTGCATTGCAACTTTAGCTTTATTTAAAAACTGTATTGCACCATCATACAGCATTATTAAAATTTGCTCACGAGAGGCAGTTTCAATATTCGATTTTTGATATTGTTTAACATACTGGTTCATTTTAAAATTTCCTATTTACAATGGCACCTTGAGAATTTGCAAGATAATGAACTAATTTTGATAATTCTTTTGCGTTTATCTTATCTACTATTGTATTAGTTTCTTTTTCCATTATCAATATATCATTTGTATCATCATTTATTTTTAATACATATTTATCAGTTTGCGACAAATCATATTTAATTACATCGGCACTATCGTCATTTTCTTGAGTATCATTATCAGATTTCTCACCATCAAAAGAACCTTGATAATCATCAGACCCGTTTTCCTTGTCAGGGTCTACTTTTTGTCCCTCAGATAAACCATCAACAACTTTAACATTTTGCAATGAATTCAAATTATTAACGTTATTCAATTCAGACGAATTAAATTCTTGAACAGTTCTTAATTGATTAATTGAAATTCCATCTAAGCCCATAGCAAATACTTTCGTAAACAAATATAACTTATTTCACATATGACACAATAAATTATATAATGTATTTGTAAAAAAAACCATATTATATATAATGTAGAAAAAGGGTAGATTAATGCAAAAAACTTCAGATTTATTTATACAGAATATAAAAAATCTTCCTATATGGGTTAAGCAAGTTATTACAAAAGAAATACTTGAAGATTTAAGAAAAAAACTGGACGAGTTTTCACAACTTGTAGAAGTTGACGACCTTTTTCAATATATGTGTCCAAAATTAACTTTCAAAGGCAAACAAGAACTCCAAGAAAGAAATCTGAGGCTTTCAGAAGGATATTATATTTTCATGCAAGACCTCTCGGAACAAAACAACATATTTGAAATTACAATAAAAAACAACTGGACACTTGCAGACAGCGCCAAAATTTTTTGCCGGCTAAATGAACTTGAATTTTTACAAATTGAAGATTACTTAACCAACAAAAACATTGCGGTTGCACAATTTATAGCAGGAAAAATTAAAACAGGTGAGTTTCTAAAAAGAATAGGCAAAATCAACACAATACAATTAGAACAGGCTATTCGCTATCAAAAAAAATTAAACGATGAAGGACGCCATATTAAAATGGCAAGCATTCTTATCAAAATGGGTTTCATTACAGACAAAGGTCTTGACAGTTTGCTGCTGCTAAAAGACGAAGCAAGAAAACATCTTTCTTTTGGTATTGGTTTAACATCCGTTAAACTTCCTGAAGGCGCCCAAAGTGAAGACCAAATCGCAAGAATGCAGCGAGAAATCACACGTCTTGAAAATGAAAACATTATAATGAAGAAACGTTTAAAAAAATTACTTAATCTTTAATGAAAAACAACGCAGAAATACTTCTTACAACAAAAAGAAACAGTTATACCGACGCAATTTACTACGGCAGTGTATATCTGGCAAATAAAAAAGAAATTTTTAAAGAAATCGGTTTAGATAAAAAAACAAAATTTTACATGCGATCTCTTGCAAAACCGTTGCAAGCGTCGATAATGTGCGATTGCAACATTATTAATGATTACAACTTCACTCAAAAAGAACTGGCGATTTTTTGCGCATCACACGCAGGGAGCGCTGAACATATTAAAATTTTAAAAAATCTTTTAAAAAAACACGATATCAAAATTAAAGATTTAGATATAGAGCCATCTAAGCCTCTTGATTTACGACATTTCAAAGGCAAAAAAACCAAACTCCAAAATAATTGCTCTGCAAAACACATAATGATGCTATTTATGTGCAAATACAAAAATTATAGTTTAAAAAACTATACAAACGAAGACCATCCCATACAACAATTAATCAAACAAAAACAAGAAAAACTATCTAAAACAAAATGTGGAGAATTAAGCTATGATGGCTGTGGAACGCCTCTGTGGGCAATTAGTGCGGAAAACATAATAAAATCATATTTTAATTTAATTAAAGATGAAAAATTTAAGCCCATACTAAATTCTATACTAAAATATCCAAATATTTTCGGAGGATATAACAGGTTTGACAGCGAAATAATACAGTTTTCAAAAGGGAAACTTTTTTCAAAAGTGGGTGCAGGCGGTTTTGTAATAGTTTACAATTTAGAAAAAGATGAAATTTTATTAGTTAAAATGACACAAAATAACAATGAAGCAAGAAAATTAATAACCCTTGATATCTTAAACAAATTAAAATGGCTTAATTATGAACCAATTGAATACAAACTCAATCAAAAAAAACAAAAAGTTGCAAAATATTGTTACGAATTTGAGCTATAATTATGTAAAAATACAAATTTAGGTTAGAATTAATTTATGAGCAGTAATTACATGAATTTAAAGTCAAGGGTACAAAAGCAGCAGAAGAAAAAAATCAGAAAAATCAGGTTTTATCATTCTTTTCTAACGATAGTTCTGTTGTTATGTGTTTGTCAAATTAGCTATAGCGCTCTTCTAAACTTAGCAAAAATTGTTGTATATCAAACAAAAATAATTAAGGCCCAAGAACTTAAAGCTCAAGCCGAAGAAAGAAACAAACACCTGAAAAATGAAATAAAAAATTTTTCATCTATGTATAAAGTCGAATCTATTGCAAGAAACAATCTAAAAATGGCGGCAAAAGACGAAGTATTGATAATAATTAATCAACAAAACGAAGAAACCAAAACAACGGAAAATATTCCAAACAACAAATTTGTTAAATTTTTAGAAACATTTTCATCAAAATTCAATAAAGATATCTCCAGCGAAAAAACGCCTGAATAATCTATTTAACCAATCTAATTCTTTGACTATCGGATGAAACATTAATAATGGCACTAACAGAAAGCCTTCTTCTTTTGAGCATGGCTTTTTCTATTATTTCACAAGCAGAGATTTTATTTTTAGCATTTTTAGATAAATTAAACATGTGCCACCCGAATTTTACTCTTATTTATTCTATCGACACAAAAACCATTTTCTTTAGAAAAGATTAAATTATATTAAGAAAACTTTTATTTTATTTAATGTATAATAATTTTATGAATAAAATCAGAGTAATAGGGGCAGGATTGGCAGGCAGCGAAGCTGCTATATATTTAGCCAAAAAAGGATACGATATTGAACTGTACGAAATGCGCCCAAAATACCAAACAGGAGCTCATACAACAGATTACCCTGCAGAATTTGTATGTTCAAACTCTCTGGGTTCTTCAGATATTTTATCTGCCTCAGGCTTACTAAAACAAGAAGCAATAATTTTAGGCTCGGTTTTATTTCCAACAGCAATAAAAAATAAAGTCCCCTCGGGAAACTCACTGTCTATTGATAGATTTGGTTTTTGCAGGGAAATTAAAAAAATAATTAATTCCTTTAACAATATTACGCAAATTAATGAAAAATATGAAAAAATTGACCCATCTATACCGACTATCATAGCAACAGGGCCTCTGAGCGCAAAAGAACTGGCATGTAATATTAAAGAAGAATTCGGCGAAGAAGATTTTCATTTTTATGATGCAATAGCGCCAATTATCGAAAAAGACTCTATTGATTTTAATAAAGCCTTTTACGCATCAAGATGGGACAAAGGGGAAGCCGACTTCATCAATTGTCCTATGACAAAAGAAGAATATGAAAATTTCTACGATATTTTGATTAATGCAGAAAGAGCCCCGTTAAAAGAATTTGAAGCAAGCTACTTTGAAGGATGTATGCCGATAGAAGTAATGGCATCCAGAGGAAAAGATACTCTAAGATTTGGACCAATGAAACCTGTAGGGCTTTTTGACAAAAGAATCGAAACGCAATTCAAAAAAAATCAATTTTATGCTGTAGTACAGCTAAGACAAGACGACAAAATGGCAAATCTATATAATTTAGTAGGTTTTCAAACAAATTTAAAATGGGGCGAACAAAAAAAATTAATACAAAGCATACCGCCTTTGGAAAATGCAATAATTACAAGATACGGGGTAATGCATGCAAACACATTTATTAATTCGCCAAAAATTCTAAACAAATATCTTCAAACAAAAAAATATAAAAATCTATTCTTTGCAGGTCAAATTACAGGAGTGGAAGGATATTGCGAAAGCATTTCCACGGGATTATTTGCCGCAATAAATATGGACAGATTTATCAAACAAAAGCCCTTAATTGAACTGAACAACACAACAATGCTCGGTGCGCTTATTGATTATATTACATTTGAAGGTCATAAAAAATTTCAGCCAATAAATTCCAACTGGGGGATAACAAAAGAAATAGAAGGCGATAAAAGAAAACTAAAAGACAAAAAATACAAAAATGAATTACGCTCAAAAAGAGCCATAAATGAAATAGAAAAAATAAAAAATATTATGGGAGAATAATATTATGAAATTTTTAACTAAAAAAACAGAAGAATTTACAGCAGATACGGTTGTTTGTTTCGTTTGGGAAGATTATAAAACTGACAGTAAATTATTAAATTACTTAAACAAACTCTCAAATAACGAATTAAATAAACAAATAGAAAACTACAAAATATTTAAAGGTGAATTTATGGAAACCTTTAAATATGCAATAAATGAACAAACAAAAGTACTTTTGGCAGGTCTTGGCAAAAAAGAAAACCTCACAAGAAAAAAATTCTCTCAAATTATTGCAAATGCCGCAAGAATTGCTAAATCTATAACAAAAAATAACTCAATTGCCTTTGAATTAATTGAAAATACAAGTGAATGCAACAATATTTTAGCAAATTTCAACAAAGAAGACTCTGCAAAAATAACTCTATGCGCAGCAAGAATCGGCTTATATGAATTTGATAAATACTTATCTAGCAAAAAAAATAAAATTGAAACAATAGAATTACTAAACGATAACTTTTCACAAGAATTGGAACGTGCAGCAGAAATAGGCGCATATACATCTTTTGCAATGAAATTTACAAAAGATTTAGTTAATGAACAAGCTCAAGTTGCAACTCCGGAATATATTGCAAACATTGCAGCACAAATTGCAAAAGAACATAAATTAGAAGCAAAAATTTATGATAAAAATCAAATAAAAGAACTAAACATGAATGCATTTTTAGCAGTGAGTCAAGGAAGTATACATGAACCCAAATTTGTTCATCTGACATATAAGCCAAAATGCACACCAAGAAAAAAAATTGCACTAATAGGTAAAGGAATAACGTTTGATGCCGGCGGAATGAATATCAAACCCGCCACATCAATGTTAACTATGAAAGACGATATGACAGGAGCGGCAAGCGTTCTTGGGATAATTCAAGCAATGGCAAAACTAAATAGTGACATTGAATTACACGCAGTTTGCGCATTATGCGAAAATATGACATCAGGTTCAGCATACAAACAAGGTGATATATTAACCGCTATGAACGGAAAAACGATTGAAGTTGATAACACTGATGCAGAAGGAAGATTAACCCTTGCAGACGCATTATCTTATTGCGATAAATTAAATGTTGATGAGGTAATTGATATTGCAACCCTTACAGGCGCTGTTATTGTATCATTAGGAAATAATATAACAGGAGTTATGGGAAACAATCAAGAACAGATAAATAAATTCATTGAAGCATCAAAAAAATCAGCTGAAAATACATGGCAAATGCCAATATTAGATGAATTAAAAGACAATTTAAAATCAAATATTGCAGATATGAAAAACACAGGCGGCAGACAAGCAGGAACATCTACAGCAGCATGGTTTTTATCTAATTTTACCAAATCAAATGCTTGGCTGCATTTAGATATTGCAGGCACTGCATATTTAGATAAATCCAATAAAGAAACCTTACAAGGCCCGACAGGCGTAATGATTAGAACGTTAATCAATTATATGTTATCATAGCTAAAAAGGAGGAAAGTATGAAAAAGATTTTATCAATTATGGCACTTATGGCGCTATTAACAATGGCTACCCCCGTGTTAGCAGCAGGAACCCATGGCACAGATGGACACGTATCAGCAAGAAGTGTCGGCGCGTCATTATGTTCATTGTTGGTATGGCCCGGAATTGGTCAAGCAATCAACGGACAAACTGCTGAAAAAAATATAACTCACGCTGTTTTAGGTCTTACAGGCGTATTTAGACTATGGTCATTCTATGATGCAATTATAGACAGACAAGGCGGAGTTTGGCACAACAGAATTTAATAAAATTAGCTTAATAACAAAAAAGCCCTGAACATTCAGGGCTTTTTTAATTAAATTTTTGTATTATTAAAAGAAGCTTGGCTTTTTAACTGATTGACTGCCTTGCATAGCTTCCCAATTAGCAGCCATAATCTTTTTGAATGATTTTAAGGCTGTATCTTCAAGTTCACCCAATTCTTCTGCATTGATGATTAATTCTCTCAAAGGAAGCAAAGCTCTTTGATCACGCAAAACACCAAGTGCAGCTGCAGCGCCGGCTCTAACCAAATCGTTTTCTTTTTCATTCTTCATAACTTCGATTAATCCGGGAACTGCTTTTCTGTCGTTTAATTTGCCTAATGAAGTAACAGCATAAATTCTAACATTAACCCATTCATCTTTTAACATATTGATAATTTTATCAACACACTTTGGATTACCGATTTCACCTAATGCACGAGTTGCATCACAGCGAACATTAACTTTTTCATGATCAAGTGAAGCAATAAGCGCATCTGTTGCAACGTCACCAATTTCAATCAAAGCTTCAGTTGCGGTAATACAAACTTGAGGATTTTCATCGTTTAAAGCTTCAACAAGAGGTTCTACAACAATTTCACCGCCAAGACGACCCAAAGCGCGAGCTGCACGAACACGAACATCAACATTTCTGTCCAATCTAAGTGATTCAATAAGAGGTTCTGTTGCAGTAGTATCACCAAGTTCACCTAATGCACGAGCTGCATATAAACGAACAGAACCGTTTTTATCATTTTTCAAAACGTCAATTAAAGGTTCAACAGCATTAAAATCACCCATTTCGCCCAATATTCTTGCGGCGTTATATCTAACTTTTTCAGAATTAGAAGTTTTTAAATCATTAACCAATTCATCAAAAGATTTTTTACTTGATTTTTTGCGATTGTTCACACTAATTGTCATTGATTTCCTCCAATAACATTTTACACACTATTACCTATATATTTATAAAAGATTTTTTTCTAAAATAATTGCCATATTTGTTGTTAATTTTTAAAATTTGTTACGAATGTTTTATTTTATTTATTTTATATTTATTTTATTTTATGTTTTGTTGTTCACTTGAACACTGCTTAGCTATAGTAACATTTTTTTTATTGTTTGTCTTACATTATTTGGTTTAGAAGGTAAATTTGAATAATTATTTAAGTAAAGATACTGAACATTGTTAATTTTTGATTACATTTGAATTTACATTTCTTAACATAAATTGACTATTTTTTCTTATTTGTGCATATCAATATAATTTAAAGCATGATTATAAATATAATTATAACTATTTTTTTTATTTAGGTTAATTAGTCAATAGAATACTCACAAAAAAATCTCGCATTAAAGCGAGATTTTAAAAATGCCCTGGGCCAGACTTGAACTGGCACGAAGTTATTAGCCTCATCGGATTTTAAGTCCGACGTGTCTACCGATTCCACCACCAGGGCAAACATTTAATTTTCAAACACGCAAACCGTGCCTAGCCATAATACTATGAAAAAAAATTATTGTCCAGCACTTTTTTGAATAACTTGATTCATAGCTTCAACCATTTCATCCGGATCAATTCCATGAACCTTAGCACCGGCTTCCAAATTTTCAAAACGAGCAGCAGCACAGCCAATACAACCCATATTATATTGAGCAAATACTTCTAAAGTCTCAGGATGTGCCGTTACAATATCCATTATACCCATGTCTTTTGTTACTTTGTCCATTTTTTTGCCTTTTTTAAATTTTACATTAATAAGATACCATGGAAAATAAAAATAATACAACATTTTATTCAATAGGCCTAAAAGCAATTAAAAGAAAATATTTAAGACAGCTTCTTACCTTTAATGACACCAGATGGAATCTATTGGTCGGACTCAAAATTCTTTTTCAATAATTTCTCAAAATCAGAAGGTTTGATATCTTGAATAAAATTCTTAAATTCTTGAGCTTCTTGTTCGTCCTTTTCAACATCAGTTGATACAGAACCTGCCGCTAAAACAGCGGAGCTGACAAATATAGGAACATCAGCCCTTAGCGCAATTGCAATTGCATCAGAAGGTCTTGAATCAATTTGCAGTTCTTTTTGTAAATTTTCATTATACATATAAATTGTTGAAAAATAAGTCTGATCATCAACATCGTTAATTTCAACTTTTGTTATCAAAAATTCAGACTGTTTTGCAATATCTAAAAATAAGTCATGGGTCATAGGACGAGAAGACGGAATATTTTCAATTTTTCTGATTATTGCGCTTGCTTCAGCCGAACCAATCCAAATTGGCAAAGCCTTTCTGTTATTTAAATCATTTAAAACAACAATGGGTGAACCTGAACGAGTATCCAGCGCAATACCCATGACTCTCATTTCAATCATTAATAATTTCTCCTTTAAAGTATAAGAATTATAACATTAAAAAAAAGATAAATTTACAAATATTTAGACTATTTTTTAAAAATTAAGATATAATATATTTAACACTTTATTATAGGGGAGAATAATAAAAAAGCATATGGAAACAACAAATTTATTATCTTTTATCGAAAAAAGAACAAAGGAACTGGAAGATCATATCGCCCTTGGAATACGTTCTAACTTAGGCTGGAATGAAATGACCTTTAAAGGTTTGAGCATTCTATCAAGAAAATTAGCAAGCTATATGATAGACATAGGATTAAAAAAAGGTGATAAAGTTGCGATTTTGTCTGAATCAATGCCGGAATTAGGTGCAACATTATTTGCAAATGTATTATCAGGCGTAGTTAGCGTTCCATTAGATATTAAACTGACAATCCATGAACTTAATCATATCCTGTCAGACTGTATGCCAAGAGCAATTTTAGTATCAAGCTCACATTTAAGCGATGCAATTAAATTAAAAGAAATGATTTCGTCTATTGAACACATAATTATAATAGACGGCAAAGGTGCAAATAAAAACTATGTTAACTTACATACTCTTGAAGATATGCCGGATAAAAGATGGCGCCACAGAAGCCTTGATAAGACAGCTCTAATTGTCTATACATCTGGCACAACAGGAAATCCTAAGGGAGTTGAAATAACCTATCGCAATATTTTGTCTCAAGTTATTGCAGTTGGAAAATGTTTTGATTTTAATTCAGAAGACTCAATGCTTTCTATTCTTCCTATGAATCATCTTTTTGAAATCTCTGTTGGTTTTATGTCTTTTTTAAACAAAGGTGCATCAATATATTATTCAAACAGCTTAAAACCAAAAGATATTTTCCAAATAATGCAGGAAAAGAAAATTACATTTATGGTTGCCGTTCCTGCGTTTTTAAAACTTATGAAAACAACGCTTGAATCTGAAATAAGGCAATATAGCCCATTTAAAAAACTATGGTTTGATATTAAATTCAAAATTGCAAGGGCTGCAAAAACAAGATGGCTTTCAAAAATTATGTTTAGCGAAATCAAAAGAAAATTCGGCGGCAAATTTAAAGGTTTTATGTCAGGCGGAGCTCCTTTGGATATTGAGGTTGCAAAATTCTTTGAAGCCGTTGGCATAAGTATATATGAAGTATACGGATTATCAGAAGCAAGCCCTATTATTACAATGAACACAGAAAAACACAGAAAACTGGGTTCAGTTGGCAGACCAATCAGCAATGTTAAAGTCAGAATTGATAAAGAAACCCATGAGCTGCAAATGCTTGGCGATAATATCATGAAAGGATACTATAACAAACCAGAATTAACAAAAGAAGCAATCATGGAAGACGGATGGCTCAGAACAGGAGATATAGCAAAAATTGACTCCCATGGCTACATTTATATCACAGGAAGAATTAAAAACATGATTGTACTATCAGGTGGTAAAAAAGTTTTTCCTGAAGAAGTTGAGGCAGTTTTAGCAAAAAGTCCTTTAATTGAAGAAACGCTTGTATATTCTGACGTTATTAAAACAGGCTCAAAACAAGGAACAGAGGAAATTGCCGTTAAAATTTATCCAAAAAAAGAAATTGTTGAAAAATATCCCGATGACAAAGAATTAAACAACATCATAAGAGCCGAAGTTAAAAAGTTATCTTTAGAATTATCTAGTTATAAGCGTCCAAATTTAATTATTGTTACAAGAACACCGCTGCCAAGAACGGGCATATCAAAAATATCAAGAAAAAAAGAAAAAGTTGCACAACCTGTATAATTTAAAAGCCCTTTTAAAGGGCTTTTAAAATTTTAAATTATTTTTTACTAATCAAATCATCTAAACTTGTTTTTATAGCTTTTGCAAGTTCAATAACCTCGGTTTCTTGAGCTTTTTTAATAGATGATTTAATTGTTAATTTCTCTTCGATGAAATTGCTTCCTTTCAATTCAGATAATTTATCTTTAATGGAGCATCCACAATTGCAAGCCCAAGAGCCGTTTTCAATAATTGCATAAGTACGATTTTGGAGATTGTGCTTAACAATATCAGATATAAAATGTTCCATATTTACAAATATTCCGTTGTTGTATGTAGTTGAAGCTATAACAATATGAGAATATTTAAAAGCGTCAGATAAAATATAAGATCTGTGAGTTTTAGAAACATCATAAACTTTCATATTTTTTACACCCAAATCTGAAAGTTTATAACTTAGCACTTCAGCTGCATTTTGCGTGCCTCCATAGACACTTGCATAAACAATTAAAACAGATTTTTCTTCCGGAATATAATTTGCCCAAAGAATATATTTTTCAAACATTCTTGCAATATGTTTCTTTATAATTAGTCCATGCAAAGGACAAATCATTTCGATTTCAAGATTTTTTGCCTTGTTCAAAAGCATATTAACTTGTGCGCCGTATTTACCCACAATATTTGAATAATATCTTCTATATTCAGGTAATTTTTCCAAAAAATTAACTTCATCATCAAAAATATTTCCGCTTAATGCCCCAAAAGAACCAAAAGCATCAGCAGAAAACAAGATACAATCTTTTTTATCATAACTAACCATAACTTCGGGCCAATGAACCATTGGAGCCATTAAAAAGGTGAACTCGTGTTTACCTGTTTTTATTGTATCCCCTTCTTTTACAATATGAAAATTTGATTCTATATCTTTATCAAATTCAAAAAATTGATATAACATTTGTTTTATTTTTGCATTTGCGACAATCTTAACACAAGGGTACTTCTCAATAACTTCTTTAATTAACGCACCATGATCAGGTTCAAGATGATGCAAGAATAAATAGTCCAGCTTTCTGTCTTTTAGCAGATATTCTAAATTTTCAAAAAACTGTTCAGCAGTATGCTTATCGATAGTGTCAAACAAGACCGTTTTTTCATCATCTAAAAAATATGTATTATATGAAACGCCGTCATCTACCGGATACACATTTTCAAACAAAGCTATTCTTCTATCGTTACAGCCGATATAATATAAATCATCAGTTATTTTTTTAATATTTTTCATTTCTTCCTCCAGATAATAACATTTTATCATAAAGAAAAACTAAAAATTTATTTCAATTTTAGAGCCATGGTCTGATTTATATGTTAAAATTTGGTTTTGTATTCTGTTTTTCAAATCGTCAACATGAGAAATTATTCCGACTAATTTATTTGATGAAGTTAAATCTACAATAACATCCATAGCATTTTGCAAAGTTTCAAAATCTAAAGATCCAAAGCCCTCATCAATAAACATTGCGTCAATTGACACGTTCGAATAACCGCTAATGCAGTCCGATAAACCCAAAGCTAAACTCAAAGCCGCCATAAAACTTTCGCCGCCGGATAGAGTTTTTGTGCTTCTTTTTTTGCAAGTATGAAAATCCATAACTTCCAATTCAAGGCTTTCTTTTGATTGAATAGAAGTAAAATCTTTTTTTCTTAACAACATAAACTGATTTTTAGTCATAACCTGCAATCTTTTATTTGCTTCAAATAAGACTAAATCAAGATAATATGCTTGGATATACTGTTCAAATTCAATTTTTTGTTTTCCTTTGATATCTCCATTGGCGCATTTTGATAAAATATCATATTCAAGATATGTTGATTCAATTTCATTATATTTTTTATAACAATCAACCAGTTTTACTAAAAGTTTTTCATTTATTGAAAATCTTGAATTTATAAAATTAAATCTTTTTGTTAATTCATTTTTTTTCATATTATTTTTGAAAATACATTCTTCAAGCTCATCTTTTGAAAAAGTTTTAATTTTTGAATAATCTTCAATTTGTTTATTTATAACTTCTAATTTTGCACCCAACTCAGAAAATAATGTGCTTTCTTTTTCAAATGCTTCTTTTGTTGATTTAATTTCAGCAGTGATTATATCTTTTTGAATTTTTAAATTTTCATAAATTTTTAAATTTTCATCAACATCAAAATCGGTCTGATTTTTGTTTAATGTTGTAATTTTAGTATTATTTTTTTCTATTTCCAATTTGATTAAATCAATATCTTTAGTATTTTTTTCTTTTAATATTTCCGATTTTTCAATTTCAGACAAATAATCAATATTTTTTACTTCAGATTTTTCAAAAAGAATTTCAATTTTTAACCTTTTTTTCTCATTTTTAAATTCCAAAAGTTTCTGTTCTTTTTTTTCGTTAATCAAAGAACATTCTCTTGATTTTTCTGCCAATTTTTCAGATTTTTTTTCTAAATTTTTTTTAATTTCATCAAGTTCATCTTTTGAAACTATTTCATTTGGCAATTTGGCAATATTTGGGTGTTCTTTTGAACCGCATACAGGACAAGGCATATGTTCTTTGAGCTCGGAAGCTAAAATCCCCGCTTGAGAAGCAATATACCTATTATATTCAAAATTGTGTAATTCGTTTAAATTATTAAATTCTTTTTGCAATTTTAAAAGTTCGCTTTGAGAATTTTTCAATTTTTCATCAAAATCAAAATATTGATTTAAAATAAATTTTAAATAATTGTTTTTTAAATCATCAATTTTTTTATTATTTTCATTTAATTTTTCTTCTAAATCTTTTAAATTTATAAAATATTTTTTATTATTTTCTTTTAATTCTTTAATTAAAATAGAATTTTCGTAATCCTGTTTTGATTTTTCAATTTTTAAAATTAAATCTTTTTCGATATTTTCTTTTTCGGGTAATTTATTATATTCTATTTTAATTTTTTCATAAGATTCTTTTTGTGTTTCAAAATTTTTGATTAAATTTTTTTGATTTTGAATTAATTTTTGCTTATTTAATTCTAATTGCAAAGATTTTTCATATTCAATTATTTTGTCATTTATTTCGTCTAAAGAAGTTTTCAAAATAGAAAGTTCTTTTTTATCTGAAGCATTTTGTTCTTTAATCAAATTTAAAAAATCGTCAAATTCAACAATATTTTTAGCACTCTGATAGTTTTTAGAATAATTTAAAATATCTTCATTTTCAGACTCAACCTGTTGACAATATTGAATTATAGAATTTTTTTGCTCATCATAAGATTTATGATAAGAAGCAGCTAAAAACTTTAATTTTTCTTGAAATAACTTATAATCAAATGTTTTAAAAATATTTCTAAATATTTCGCTTCTTGTTTTTGTATCAGAATTTAAAAGTTTCATAAATTCGCCTTGCGCCAAAAGAGCAATCTGACTAAACTGCGAAGCATTTATTCCAAGAAGATTTAATATATATTCGTCTGTTTCTTTATTACCTATAATTACCTTTGAATTGGGCAAATTAATCAAAGAACTGGTTTTAATTTTATCCTTATTAACTTTAATAGTTCTAAAAACACAATATTTTTCCCCATTGTACAAAAATTCAAGCTGAACTAAAGTTTCAATATCATCCCCGATATAATGACTTCTTAAGTTTTGATTTTTCCTATATTGACCTGAAGGCAAAGAAAATAAAGCATATGAAATTGCATCAAATATAGTAGTTTTTCCTGAACCTGTAGGTCCATATATCAAATAAATGTTATTAGATCCAAGTTTTTCAAAAGGAATTTCAATACGTTCAGGATAAGCTCCAAAAGCCTGTAGTGTCAATTTTAAAGGGCGCATTCATCCTCCTTTAAAATTGAATTATATACATCAATTACTATTTTCTTTTTGATATCATCCGGCTTATTTTCAAATTGAGTCGAATAAAAATCATAAAAATGTTCAACAAGAGTTTTTTGCTCTTTTAAATTAACCTTGAAATCGTCGTTTAATTTTTTAGTAAAACTATTATCAAAATCTAATAGCATGATATTAGGGTAAACCAATGATAACTTTGATTTTGCATCTATAACATTTTCATCCAATAAAGTAAAATGAATATAATCATCTGTATTAATTTTTGAATAAAAATCTTTGTTTAAAAATTCAGAAATATATCCGCGGTATTCTTTCATATCATGTCTTTGAAAAATTGGAAACAGACTAATTTTTATATTGTCTTTTGATTGAACATCTACAACACAAAAACTCTTTTTCTGGTTAATTTCACTAAAAGAATATTTTAAAATCGAACCTCCGTAGCGAATTTTGTCAACTCCGACTTTCTGAGGGCAATGAAGATGCCCCAGAGCAACATAATCAAATTTTTTAAATATTTTATAATTAATTTCATCAACACCGCCGGCACTTTTTTGTTCACTTTCAGACAAAATAGGCTTTTTAGAAGATACAACAAATTGATGTGCAATCAAAATATTTATTTTTTTTGAGTTTAATTTTAAATCTTTAATAACTATTTCTATTGCATCTGAATAATTTGAAATCTTACAATTAGAATGATATTTTCTAACCAACATTGGATACAAATATGGCATAAGATAAATGTTGATATCATCTGTAGTATAACATTCAATTTTACCTGTATATGGTTTTGAAATATAAATATTTGATTTATGTAATAAATCAGACAAGTATGACAATCTATCCATGTTGTCATGATTACCTGAAATAATATAAGTCTTAATTTCCAACTTATTTAATTGAAGCAAAAAATAATCAAAAAGTTCCATAGCCTCGACAGATGGAATTGCTCTATCAAAAACATCGCCTGCTATTAAAACAAAAGATATCTTCTCATCTTTAATTAACTTAATAGCACTTTCAAGAACAAATCGTTGTTCATCAAGCATTGAAATACCGTTTACTTTTTTTCCTATATGCAAATCAGAAAGATGTAGAAACTTCATACAAAAATTAAAACACAAAAACAAAAAACAAACAGTCAAAAAGGCTATAAAGAGTGTATTTAATACTATATTTAGTTTTGTAATAGTTTAAATACATTATAGATTTTTTTGTAAAAATTTGATAAAATAAATATGTAAGTTGTGTTGTAAAAGAAAAGGGTTGATAAAATGAGAGTTCCGCAAATAGGCTATTTGGGTAGTATTGGTGTACTTAAAACAAGAACTAAAAAAACAGTGGATGAGCCAAACGACAAACCGTTACCTATCAAGCAAGACAGCGTAACTTTTAGTGCAAAAGCTAAATATATAAAAAAATATCAAACACTTCCAAAAGAAATAAAAGAAATTTTAACCCCAAAAGACGCAATTGATATGTTTCAAAATATGGATTTCATAGTTCAAGGGAAAATCAAAGGCAAAGAAATAGGTCATGGGGACTCATCAAAAGTATATGCAAACCCTTGGTTAAGCGGCTATGATATATTAATCATAAATGATCCGCAAACAAAGGAACAAATTATTTATTCATCAGACTCTCTCGGTGATTCAGTTTGGTATGACGAGGACAACGTAGGCGTGCAAATAATAAAAAATAACTCCGCGGCATAATATTTGGCATTTTAAAAGTATTCATATATACTTAAAATATGAAAATTAATGAAAAATCAAAATATATTCTATATATTGTACTTTTCATAATATTTGCACTGGTTAGATTCGGTTATATTTTTTCATCTGCAGGAATAAATGACATTGACTTCAAAAGTCTGTCTATAGCCTCATCAGGCTTTCCTTTCGGAATAATAAAAAATTGTGCAATAATGGATTATTTTTCGCCTGCTTATTATTTTATCCTCCATTTTATAATGCTTATTTCTAAAAACGAAATATTTATTCGAACTTTTAGTGCAATTATAGGATTTATAAATATATTTGTTTTAATAAATATAGGAAAAAAATTACAGGGAAGAAAATTAGGAATTTTTCTTGCATTATTTTTGGCAGTCAATCACTTTTACCTATATTACAGCAATCTGATTGCTCCTTATTGCATTGATTTTTTAATAGGAAGTTGTTTAATAAATTCTCTTATTGATTTCATTAAAAAACCAAATAAAAAACATTTCAAACAACTAAACATATTTAACTGCGCATTCATATTAATAAATCCGCTTAACACGCTTTATGTGGCAAGCGAATTTGCTGTTTTATATTTTATTAGCGAAAAAAGATATTTTATTAAAAAAATAATAACAAGACTCGGATTTAATTCAATCATCGCTTTTGTTATAATTTTTCCAATCACAATCATTCAATATGCAATAATCAATAAGATGCCGATTTCATTAAACAATGAAGGAATCGGACTAAATTTATATTCTCTCGGTTTATTGATAAATGAATATATAAGCCCCTATTTAAGCTTTCTTGCCCCTGAAATGCAAACCAAAAGCACTCTTGGAATGCTGTATAGCTTCTTTTTAAATACAGATATAAAAAATATAAATACAATTAAGATTTTAATCACGCTGTTTTACAGTTCAATTTTACCGATATTAATTGCAATAATTTTTACAATAAAAGCATACAAAAAAGACTACCGCCTAAGAATTCTTTTTCTTTGTGCAATTATAAATTTGAGTTTAATTTTATTTTTAAATATCTACGAAACTATAGACGTTAATCCGATATATTGCACTCAATTTTTTATAACCTGCATAATACTGCTAGGATACGGCATATTCAGCATAAAAGATACTGTAATTCAGTCTATAGTTATATTTTGTATATTGACAATACAATTTATCAATCCTGAGATTAACTCCTTTAACATTACAATAAATAAAAAATACGCAACCATAAATGCTTTCAACATGTTTATCAAAAACCAAGAAATAAACAAACAAGACTTAATAATTATGCCGTATTTAGGCAATTACGCAAGACTTTATTATAAAGATTTAACTTTTTTTAATTTTGATTATTCAATGCTTCAAAAAAACACGAAAAATTCCTTTATAAAAGAGCTTATCAATAAAAACACAAAAACTATAAATAAAAATAATATATTTTATCTTCTTTGCGATTATTTGACAAATCGCAGGGGAAATGAATACCTGACAAAATATTTTATTGAAGAATGTATTGAAAAATTGAACCCTGAAGGAAGAATTATTCTTGTTGTTGATAAACTAAACTCAAAACCGCTTACCATAAACACAATAGATAAAATAGCGCAAACAAATAAATACTCGCCAAAACTGAGAAAAATCAATCCTGCAACCTCAGAAATACCAAAAAATCAATCAAAAATGCTCTTTGAAGCGCTAAAATCAAAAACCTTATATGAATTTTTAACACTACTGGAAAATAATTTTTACTGCAGCAAAATAATAGAATACAAAAAAATTGATAACGATTATTATGAAATTAAAAACAATTCAAAAAACATAATAAGAGCAATATCATCCACCGACAGCGACTACGCGTTTATAATTTTTCATAAAATATAATTTATTGTAAATTTTTATTACAAAAAAACAAATTTTTCTTATTTTTTTAAAAAAAATGCCGAAAAACTAACTAAGAAGGTTGACTTTAAGGTTAGTTTAATTAAATTAGGAAAAGGGATAAAAATGACAATAAGTTCTATAAATTTGGCTATGGGTGCTTCATCATACGGAGCGTACAATCAAAAATTAACCTCTGCAACAAAAGCAGAGTTAGAAAAACTTGGAATTGCATACGATCCAAATATTACTGAAGCAGAAGGTAAAAAGCTTATTCAACAAAAGAAAACTCAAGACACACAAAAAAGCTCACAAGAAAACTTAAATCAAAACTCTCAAAAAGACCCTCTTTTTGAAAAAGCAAAAGAGCTGGCGCAAAAGATAGGTATCAAGGTTGATGAAAATCAAAATTTTGACTCATTGCTTGCAAAAATTGAAGACACACTAGAGCAAAAAATACAGCTTAACTCAAACAACGAAGAAATGTTGAAAAAACTTGAAGGTTTAAGCAGAGAACTTGCAAACATACAAGCACAATCAAACGGCTCATCAGGTTACAATTCAACAAACCAAGCTTTAATGGCAAGTCTTGAAATGCTTTCTCAATACAATAAAAACTTCTTATACTAAAAGAAATAAAAATTAGTTGAAAAATTTATACTCTCGCTGTGCGCACCGCCCTGCTGCTGAGTAGAACCAGCATATACACCAAAGTCTAAAGCTTTAGATTTAAAAGGTGAAACGCTTAAACCAATGTCATGGTCTTGAGAATGTGTTGAAGTATCAAACTTATTGTGAAAACTTATAGATAACTTATCACCGATTTTTATAACAGGCGTAAAATAAAGTTTTCTAGATGTAGGATTTTGGTCATATCCTCGATAATTTGTTTCGAGTCCGCTCGTTAGATTTAAAAACCTGTTAATTTTATATTCGGCACCTGCCAAAATTCGATAATCATTGCTATTGTATTTATTTCTATATTGCAAAGTATCTTGCATAAAACTAAATCTGTCACCAACAGGAATTAAAGTCTTGCTATTTTCTTTTATATAAGTTTCAGAATATTTACCAACATCATAATTTTCTATTTTTAATTTAAAAGGTTCATAATTATCAGAAATATAATCCTGTTCTTGGGTTTCGTCTTGAGAAATTGACTCATCAGACAATGTTATTTCATCTTTTTCTTTTTGTTTTTGTTTTTCCTGTTCTTTTTGGTAATCGCAAGAAGCACATTCTATTAAATAATCAAAATATTCCTGAGAATACAATGTATCATTTTGATATTCCTCCTGTTGAGATTTTGCAAAACAAGGATGACTAACAAAAGCCAAAAAACAAAATATTAAACATGTATAAATTTTTCTCATACCAGAATAATATTATAATTTCAATTTAATTTACGTTCAAATATTTTTATAAAATCATTCGTTATATGTATTTTTTATTTGTATAAATTTATCAAACGCAACACCTTCATTAATTGTTTTTTTAGCCAATTCAAGACCATCCATAATTGAATTTGCTTTCTTTGAAATATATAAAGCTAAAGCAGCATTTAAAATCACACAATCTTTTTTTGCACCTTGAAGTTTATTTTGAAGCAACAAAACAATATCTGAAGCATTTGTTTCGTAATCAGGACAAATTAAATCTTTAATTGAATGCTCGCTAAATCCCAATAAATCAGGTGTCAAAACATATGTAAAAATTTTATTTTTCCAAGCCTCTGCAACGTATGTCTCACCTTGTGTTGAAACATAAGGGAAAAAATTATCCGCGCTCAAAACCATAGTATTTGAATTATTTAGTCTAAGAGCCATATTAGCAAACAGTTCGACTTTTGTTTTATCACACAAGCCTATAATTTGATTTTTTGCACAATAAGGATTTAACATTTTATCTAAAATATTTAAAATATTATCAAATTCAAGACTTCTTGATATTGAATTTGTATATTTGTAATATTTTTCATCACTTGGCAGCTCAAAATAACCAAAATTTAACCTTTCAAAATTTCTTATTGCATTATTTTGGTTATCAAACCTGACCCCCATAAGCTTTAAAAGTTCAAAGGACTTATTTTTCTTAAAACAATTGTTAAAAGAATATCTTAAAGCTCCTAATGAATTTGCAGCGCAAATTAAATCAACAACTAGTTTTATATCAAAATAGCCGTCATCCGGAGCCAAAAAAACACTTTCAAAAAAATTATTTACATCACCGCTAAGACTAATTTTATTAACCGATTCTCTGGCTGATACAATAGCAGAAGAAATTTCATCCATGGTTTCATTTTTCATTTTTAGCGCAGTAATAAAAGAAGAAACGGTAATTTCATCCGCCAAACCTGAAAAAATTTCGTCAAACGCCTCTTTTGTTTCAATTTCATCCAAATCTTTATTCAAGATTAATTTATTTATTAAATCTTTAATCATATAATCAATATAACATATTATTAAATTATTTAACAAATAACTTTTTGTTATACTTGCAAAATAAATATGTTTATAGTTTTATAGAGATAAGACAGTACATATAAAAGGAATTTAATAAAGTGATTAAAATCAGACTTAAAAGACTAGGATACAAAAAGAACCCTAGCTACAGAATAATCGCAATAGACAGCCGCTGCAAACGTGAAGGCGCTCCTATTGAAGAATTAGGATTTTATAATCCTAAAACAAAAGAAATGAAATTAAATGTTGAAAGAGCAAAAACAAGATTATCTCAAGGCGCTCAAGCAACAGAAACAGTTATGTACCTTATCAACAATGCAAATGAAGATGGTACTTTAAATTATAAAAAATCTGAAAAAACAAAACTATCTAAAAAAGCTCAAGCTAAATTAGAAGAAGAAAAAGCTGCCCAAGCCGCTGCAGCCGCCCAAGAAGCGGAAGCTCCTGCTGCGTCTGAGGCATAATAAGAGATTAAAACACTCAAAGAGCCTCATTGATTTGAGGCTCTTTTTTTATAAGAATTTAGCGAAAGGGAAAAAGATGGAAACAAAACAATTCAACATTACACCTGCAAACAGAATAACAGACATGCCAAAATATATCTTTGCACAATTGGCGGACTTAAAACATCAAGCTATAAAAAAAGGTGTTGATGTAATAGATATTTCTATCGGAAACCCTGATGGCGCAACACCCGATCCGGTTGTCAGAGTTGCTCTTGAAGCTATTCAAAACCCAATAAATCACGGCTATCCGAACTTTCGAGGTAAACCTGAACTAAGAAAAGCAATTGCCGACTGGATGAAAAGAAGATATTTTGTAGAAATTGACCCTGATAGAGAAGTTCAAACATTAATCGGTGAAAAAGAGGGCTTGGCAAATATTGCAATGGCATACACAAACCCTGATGATATAAACATTATTCCTGACCCATATTACCCTGTTTTGTGCAGAGGTACGCTAATTGCTGGCGGTAAGCCGTTTTTTGTGAATTTAAAAGAAGAAAACAGATTTTTAATTGACTTAAATGAAATTCCGACCGAAATTGCAAAAAAGGCTAAAATGTTTTTTATAAATTATCCCAATAACCCAACAGGAGCAGTTGCACCAAAAAGCTTTTTAGCTGATGTAGTAAACTTCTGCAGAGAATATAACATTTTGCTTGTGTCTGATTTAGCATACGGCGAAGTTTGCTTTTCAAACTACAGACCTTATTCAATTTTTAATATTGACGGTGCTAAAGATATAGCAATTGAATTTCACTCATTCACCAAAACATTTAACATGGCAGGCTGGAGATGCGGTTTTGCTGTAGGTAAAGAAGAATTTATAACAAATTTATATTCTATGAAATCAAACATAGACTACGGAACATCAACAATAGTTCAAGATGCTTGTATTGCAGCGTTAACTATGCCTCAAGACTATGTTAAAGGAATAATGGATAAATATGATGCAAGAAGAGAAATTGTTGCTCAAGGATTTAAAGAGCTTGGTTTTTATGCTCCAAGATCAGATGCTACTATGTATTTTTGGATAAAAATCCCATCAAACTTTAATTCTTCTATGGAATTTTGCAAATATGTTTTAGATAAAACAGGAGTATTGATAACACCCGGAAGCGCTTTTGGGCAAATGAGCGATGATCATTTCAGGGTTTCATTGGTACAACCGATTTTGAAGCTCCAAGAAGTATTCAAAAGATTTAAAGAAGCAGGAATTAAATATCAATAAATATGGAGAATTAATTCTCCATATTTTTTAAATATTCGCAGAATTTTTTATTTACATCAAAATAAAATCCGCACTCATCAAGCATTTCAACTCCACCATAAATAAGTTCAGGGTTAATATCCGGATATTTTCTGCAAAATATGGGTCTTATAGGATAAATAAGACATTTGTTGTTTTTTGAAATAAATTTACATTCAAAAGTTAAAGCACCATTTTGAAAATCTTGTTTATTTTCAATTACTCCGGAAATCCTAAAATTTCTATAATATCTATACTTTTTCTGCATATCCTCGAATATTTTTTTTGATTTTACATATCCGTCTTTTGTGCTAAAAAGTATATTTCTACAGCAATTTCCGCACTTTTTGCATTTTCCTTTTAAAACATACCTTGAAGAAAAAATTTTACTATATAGCTCAAAGATACAATCTTCGATAAAATTTTTAATTTTTCTAATTTTATTATTCATCTAAAACCCTAAAACCGCCAATTGCAAGCTCGGTATTCAAATCTGTTATATCAAATATCTGAAGATAATATTTGCCTGCTTCAGATAAGACAAAATAGTCGCAATAATAGTTCTTATTTTTTATTCTCACAGTTTTATTTCTAATTCTTGTATATCCTCCAACAAAAGCATTATCGTCCTGTTTAATAATTTGATATTTTAAATAATCCGATTTAAACCCCTGCGGATGATAAATCAAAAAATATATTCTTGAATTTAGCTTAAATACACTATCAGATTGAATTTGGGTTTCGTAACCCTTTTGTTCAAAAGGGCTTTGTGCTGTTATATATAAGGAGGGTTTTTGTTTTTTTTGCCAAGCAAAAACGCTTTGAGCGAAAAACAACAGCAAAATAACTAATAATAAACTACTCAGCTTTTTCATTGACAACACTATCGTATAATTTTTTAACTCTCAACTGAACTTTTGTTTTTGTATCTTCATCATCAGATAATTCAATATACTTTTCATAAGCAAAAATTGCGCCCTGATTATTATTTAAGGCTTCTAAAATCATCCCTTGAAGATAATTGTAATCGCTGTCATTATTATTAATTAAAAGAGCCTTTTTTATATCGCTATCGGCTAAATCATATTTTTCTTTTTCATATTCAATTAGAGCTTTATTATAATACAGTTTATCGTCTTTAGAGTCATTTTCGATAGCTTTATCCAATACAATTAAAGCCGTATCATAATCTTTTAGTTCATAAAGAACTTGAGCATAATGTATTAAAGCGTCTTGATTTGTATTATCCATTTGAATAGCAAGTTCATAATAATTTTTTGCATAAGTATGCATATTAAGAGCTAAAGAAGTATCAGCCAATCCAATGTAAATCCTGTAATCTTCTTTTCTTTGTTCAAGCAATTTTTCATAAATAGACTTAGCTTTTTTATATTCGCCTTTATTGTATAAATCTTGCGCCATCTTAATTTGATTATCGATTACATCATTTTGAATATCAGCTAAATATATTTTATCTTTGGCAAGCACCGCTTCATCCATTTTTAAAAGCTCGTTATAAATATCTGAAGCTTCTTGATATTGTCCAATTTCACTGTCAACAACTGCCTTATTATATAATGCTGTAGCATTTGTTTTATCTTGTGCCAATATTTCATTATAATACTTAATTGCATCGCTAAATTCGGCATTATTTTGATACATTTTAGCCAACTGCAATTTTATTGAATTATCCTGAGGATTTACCTTTAGGGCACTATTTAAAACATCAATTGCGCCGTTGTAATCATTTTGTTTTGCATAAATATCTGAAAGAGAAATGTAAGCTGCCATTTGTGCAGGATATTCTTTAATAAATAATTCATATTGTTCGATAGCTTGCGGAAATTTGTTCTTTTTTGCTAATAATTGCGCATAATCATATCTAACTGCATTTAAATCATTATCCAAACTTAGCGCATTTTTAAAAGACACCAGCGCTTCATCAAGCTTATCTTGTTTCATTTGAACTACCGCAAGATTTGCATAACTCATTGAATCGTTTTTATTTATCCCCACAGCGCTATTAAATGCAATTTCTGCCTTGGGATAATCGCCGCTTCTCATCAACGCAAGCCCATAATTAGAATAATCTCTAAATTCTTTTGGATTATTTCTTAGTGCAAGAGCAAAATTTTCAATAGATTTTTGATAATCTTTTTCTTCAAGATATATGTTTGCAATCGCACATTGACCTTCTAAATCATTAGGGTAAGCAGAAAGAAAATCCTGATATGACTTAATTGCACCTTGGGAATCTTTTAAAAGATATTTTGCATTTGCAATATTTATATAATTATACTTATAATCAGGAATCAATGTTTGAGCTTTTTCGTAATTTAAAAGAGCATTTTGATAATCATACTGATTTAAATACAAATTTGCAAGGCTGATATACAAAAAACCGTCATTTGGTCGCAAATTAATTGCTTTTTTATATGCTTCTATCGCTTCAGGATAATTTCCAAGGTTTTCTTGAATACCTGCAAGCTTAATATTTAAAACTGCATCATCAGGCGAATATTGAAGCGCTTTTTGAATATAATTAAGAGCTTGCTGATAATTTCCGTCTTGCTCTTGCAATAAAGCATTTGAATACAATTGATTGGACTTTGTGCTCATCTTGGCATCTGAAGGAGAAATCACCAATGCAAAAGACAAAAAACATATTAAAGATAAAATTTTCTTATTTTTATTTTTCATAGTAATTCTATTATTAAACTGATTAAAATAAATTGCAACTATATAAATGTAAAAAATATACTAGTGTTTATTTTCTTTAAGTTGATTTTATATTAAAATAGTCATGACTTTGCGAGGTAGAATTTTTGTATTTTTTTAAAAAAATCAAAAAAATAGTATTAACGGCTTTTATAATTCATCTGGCTCTATGTTGTCCTGTTTTTTCAAACAGCCAAAAAACAAATGAATTAGATATTTTGAGAACCGAATTATCTTTAATAAAAGACAAAAATTCCACTCAATATTCAAAAACTAAACAAAAACTGGATAAATACATAAAACAAAATAAAATTGATTACTCACAATTCACAAGATTAAATGACGTACAAAGATTAATTACTCAACAAAAATTCAACTGCGCTGTTTGGGAGTTGAACTCTTTAATAGAAGAAGGTTATGAATTAAGCATTTGCTACGAACTTTTAGGTGATATTGCAAAAAAATCAATGCAGCCATCAAAAAAAATTGCATATTATTACAAATTATCTCTGGAAAATAACCCCGATAACCAAAGTGCATTATTTAAACTTGCAAAACTATACTTAAAAGAAAATAAAAATATATTAGGCATTGAATATTTAAAAGACTTAGCTCAAAAAACAAACGATAGCAACATTTTAAATACAATAGAAAACATTGTACAAAATAATATAACACCTAAAAGCAAATATGAAGCAAATAACCTTTATGAAATTCTAGGTATTATCTATCTTAAAACAGGTAAAACACAAGACTCTATTGTTGCATACAATAAAGCAATTATACTAAACCCGAATGACATTTTTCTTAAATATCAACTGGGCAGCCTCTATTATAATTTAAATTGTCCAGATGATGCAATAAACGTATATAATTCAATATTAAAAGAAAACTCAACAGATTCTCAAATTAGACTAACAAAAGCTGAATTATTATCTGATAAAGGAAACTTGTTAGGTGCAAGTAAAGAATACATATCTGTTTTAGAAGACTATCCTAATTCTTTAGAAGCAAAATACGGTATATATAAAATCTACAAAAACAAGATTTCGCCCGATAAAATAGTAACAAAAATCAACTCTATAGAAAACAAAAACTATGTTCTAATCAACAATGATATAATTGCCTTTGCAGAATTTCTAGAAAAAATGAATGATTTAGAAGGTGCAAAGACTTTTAGAAATTATGTTTCAGAAATTGAAAAAGAAAAACTGCTTGCGCAGCAAAAAAAAGAACCAAAAACAAAACCAACAATAATTGCTCAAAATAAATATGAACAAAAACAAAATGAAATTGTTTCAAAAAATCAACAACAAGAACTTAAAAAACAACAAGAACTTAAAAAACAACAAGAACTTAAAAAACAACAAGAATTAAAAAAACAACAAGAAGCAAAAAGACAACAAGAACTTAAAAAACAACAAGAACTTAAAAAACAACAAGAAGCAAAACAAAAAGAATACGAACAAAGAGCAATTGCATCAGAAAGAAAAAAAGCAATTGAAAAAGATGCTAAAAAATATCAAGAATATAAAAAAATCATAGATAAATATATGGCTCAAAACCCTAAAAATTCAGCCATTTATTGCGCCATAGCAAATACATACCGACAAATGGGCGAGCCGACAAGCGCCATAAAATACTATAAAGAAGCCCTCAAAAAAGATGCAACCAATTCAGATATATACTATAATTTAGGACTTGTATATTTAGAATTAAACAGCCTTGAAACAGCAAAAGCAAATTTAATAAAATCAATCAACCTAAACAAAGAAAATACAAAAGCAGTAACGCTTCTTTCTTTTGTAAATCAAAAAATAATAACAAAAATCTTAAACAATGCTTATTCAAAATATGAAACAAAAAAATATCTTGAAGCACTAAATATTCTTGATAACGGCATAAAATATTATCCTAAAAATGCCCAAATATACTACTACAGAGCGCTTGTATATGACGCTATGGATAGAAATGCCGCAAGCATAATTGATTTACAAAAAGCAATAGATATTGACCCAAGTTACTACATGGCTTATTATCAATTAGGTAAAGAATATGAAAAAATAGGCGATGAAAGAAGTGCGCTTGTCGCTTGGGAAAGATTTTTATCAATCGAACCAGATGAAAAAGAATTAATCCAGGAAATTCAAAAAAAGGTTATATCGCTAGGCGAAAAATATTATTAGAAAGAAAGTAAAAAATGTCAAAAACAGCAATTATAATTCCAGCAAGATATGCTTCAACAAGATTACCTGCAAAACCATTATTAGAGGTTAAAAATAAACCCATAATCCAGTATGTTTATGAGGCAGCATCTCAATCAAAACTTGCAAATGAAGTAATAATTGCAACAGATGATGAAAGAATTAAAAAAGCAGCAGAAAATTTTGGCGCAAAATGCGAAATGACAAAAGTTGACCACAAATGTGGCTCAGATAGAATTGCAGAAGTTGCCCTAAGACATGATAATTTTGACAACATCTTAAATTTACAAGGAGATGAACCACAAATTACTCCTGAAGTAATAGATTTAGCAATAAACACCCTAACAAAAGACAATAACACAGACATTTCCACTTTAGTTAGAGAAATTACAGACGAAAATCAAATAAACAATCCAAATTGTGTTAAATGCGTTTTTGACAAAGATTTTAATGCACTATATTTTTCAAGATGTCCGATACCGTATGCAAGAAATAAAAACCATTCGCCATATTATGCGCATATTGGGATATACGGATATAAAAAAGAATCTTTAATTAAAATGACGCAACTAAACCAGGCTCCTATTGAACAGCAAGAAAGTCTTGAACAATTAAGAGCACTTTATAACGGTATGAAAATAAAAGTAGCAGTTACTACGCTAAATCCTACCGGCATAGACACAATAGAAGATTTTGAAAAATTTAAGAAAATAATAGAAGGCTAAATATTTTCAGGTTCTTCTATTTTGACTCTTTTTGCATTTCTGTAAAAATCTCTCTTTTGTTCTCTGGAGTCAATATTCTTAGTTGTTAATTTATCAAAGTTTATTTTAGCAGATTCTGTACCCAACAAGAACATAAAATCAAAGTGTGCAATATCTCTTACAAAGTCATAAGATAAAATCATTTTTAAATCCTGTGGTCCAAAAATTACATAAAAACGTGATTCTGTTAAAAAATCGTTTTCATAATTATCCTTTAGCGGCGTAACTGTTGCTCTATAACCGATTGCAAACTTATTATTGATATTGAATTTTTCATTTATCATGATTGAATGTTTGCCATAACGATATTTATCAAAGATAAATGGGCTATCTCCGTGTACACCGGCAATTAAATACCCCAGACTTGATTCCCATGATTTTAATTTTGTCGTAACAATAGGACCAATACGAGCAACCCCGACTGTTTGACCGGAACCATACACAGTAGCTTGCGCTTGCGACAAAAGATTTAATCTTAAGCCCATTTCTTGTTCTTTATTGTTATAACTAAACAATTCTTTATTTAGCTCAGCCATATATCTAAATCTTGTTGTTGCATAAGCTTTTTCTTGGTCATGCTTTTGGTAATCACTGAATATACCGGCATAAAATCCATGATTAAATGCTAAATCCAAATCATTTACCAAATATGATTTTTCATATTGCAATTGAGCAGAATACCCAGAACGCCTTGCACCCATGAAACCCTCAGGAATATAAGCATTTCTACCATAATTCAGCGATAAGGCATCACTAAACTTGTATTTACCGCGTGCAACCAAATTTGTTGTTGCAGTTGCATACCCTGCCTCTAACATACTATTTTTAGATCTATGCCTTGCAACCAAACCAACCCCTATATTGCTATCGCCATATACAAGTGCAGGCATTAGTTTTAAAATTTGACCCTTGGGCAATTTATGTACAAAGCCATAACCAATATATGTACCAAAGGCTCTCATGGTACCGCCTTCTGGAGAATTAGTTTCAACAACTTGATTTTTTTTATCTGATAGTATTTCTATATCAGAATTTTTTATTATCCTATGTTTACCATAAAATATATCAGAATTCTTCAAAAAAACAGAATTATGATCTTTATAGCTTGTTATGACAATTTCTTTTGCATCAATTTTATAAACTTGTTTCCTTGAAACATCAGAAGATTCTCTAATTATATCTTTACTATGATAAGCATCCCAAGCAATATTATCGTATCTCATAAACCCGCTTGTTTGAAGCACTATATCTTTTTGATCCGAACTTTTAATTGTACCGTTTAACATCTGAATATCATTGGCAATTAAATACCCTTCTTGAGCATTAATTAAAAAAGAATAGGCTTTCATTGTAGGATTATCCATAAGAATATTTTGCTCATTTAAATCAATGAGCATATATTCTCCAGACATTTCCGTTCCATCTTTCAAGATTTTAACATTATCGGTTAGTTTTATTGTTTGAGAAGGTTTGTCTAAAACTGCTTCATCTGCTTTTAAAACAACTCCTTGAGATTTTGCGATAATTTCAACATGTCCTTTTGCATATACATTACCTTCATCATCATCGTATGTTATTTCATCTGCATTAATTTGAAATTTATTTTTTTCTTCAACAGGTTCTAGTCTATCTGCTTGTTTTTTTATTGCCGTTTTATTTATATCAGCTTGAATTGGCCCATCATTTGAAGATTTTGTAGATACGCCATCTTCATTAATATCTTCAGAGACAATGTCTGTATTTTCTTTTACTTTTTTGTTGCGCCTTTTATCCATAAAAGAGTTTATCTTTTTTTCAAGTAAAGAACTAACACTGCCGTCTTGAGAAAAATTCGGCAAATCGGGATCATTAAATGTTTTTACATCGTCTTCTTTATAATCCTCTTGTATGTTCTCATTAGAAACAGTTCTTGCATTAACAACATCATATTGCGCCATAGCCTGATGATTAAGCTGCAATATGACAAGCAGCAGAGCAAAATTTGTATATGTTATAAACCTCTTTATGGAATTAAACAAATTAAACCCTCAAACCAGTTTTATATAACTAATTTACACCAAAAATAATTCATATACAAACTATCTTATGAAATTTAATGGATTTACAGGATTACCCTTTTGCCGTACTTCAAAATGCAAATGAGGACCAGTTGAATAACCTGTTGTGCCAACTTTACCAATTACTGACCCTTTTGCAACACTTGCGCCCTGTTTAACAACAGCAACAGACATATGAGCATATAATGTTGTTGTAGGAACACCGTTAATGTTACCATGGTTTATAATAACAACTCTTCCATATCCGCTATACCAGCCGACAAATATAACTCTGCCTGAGTTAGCAGCATGAATTGGAGTACCATATGCAGCACCTATATCAACACCTGAATGGAAAATTTTTCTTTTAAATATAGGGTGCATTCTCCAGCCAAAAGGTGAAGTTATTCTGCCTGATACAGGACGTGTGAAACCGCCAGTAACGACAACGCTTTTACCTTCTTTTTGATTTTTCTTGGTTTCTTGGTTAATCATTTGGCTAATAGCTCTTGATTGACGGGCCAAATCCTTTTCTGCTCTTTCCCAAGTTGCCCTATCTGTTTTTAATTTTTCAATCAATTTTTCATTTTTGGAAATTGCGTCTTGAATATCTTCTTGCTGTCTGTTTATGCTTGCAATTGAAGATTCAAGATTTCTTTTTTGCATTTCAATTCTTGCTTTAACCGCGAGTATTTCTTTTGCTACCATTCTGGTTTCTTCAAGACGCTTTTTATCATATGAAATTACTATATTTTCAAAATACAACCTGTCTAAAAAGGCATTAATATCTTCAGAATTTAACAGAAAATCAATGTAATTATTTCTTTTGTGTTTAAATATTTGAATCAATCTTTTTGAAGTATATGCCTGATGACGCTTGTTTTCAACTAAAAGCTTATCTAATTTTTTTTCCAAATTATCTACTTCATTTTTAGCATCATTATATTGTTTTTGACTTTTATGCAAGCTGTATTGAGTATATTCCAACTTTTGCTGATTTCGGTATAATCTGTTAGTTTCAATTTTTTCAAGAAGCTTTAATTTATGAATTTCTTTTTTTGCATGGCCTCTTTTTACTTCAATTTGATTTTTTTGCTCATTTAACTTTGGAGCAGCACAAAATGCCTTATTTTCAGCAAAAACGAAAATAACAAAGCATACAATCAATATAATTATTTTACTTTTCTTAACTGATTTATAATTCATATTTAACGATTTACAATATAACGCTCAAAAAAGCACCTATTCCAACCATCCAAGCAACCAAAAAAACGGTCAAAATAATTACTATGATTTTCCTGTGTCTTCTAAAAAATTCCATTTTAATTCCTTTTGCGTTACTTATATACAACATAATATCAAAAACAATAAACGTAATGCAAATAACTTAACAAAAGAGTTATTTAGAAACCTTACAAGCCAAATCTTCACTATCTGTTTTGCCATCGTAATTATTGTCAATTCCGTCAAAACAAGAATTTTTAGATTCAAATCCCTCTGCCCTTGGAATGCTGTATAAAAATTTTTTATCTATAGAGTTAAATAAAAATAAAAAATAATCACGATAAAAAGAAGCTATCTTGGAATTTACAATTTTTATCATATTTTCATCATTTTTCATAAATCCGCTTTTTGAAAAATTACAACTTCCCAAGATTAAAACTTTTGAATCGATAACCAAAGTTTTTTCATGATTTTTACCGCCCCAATCCTCAACAGCAACAGGAATTGAATTATTCCTTAAAAAATTTACCCTATCTTTAAAATTTGTTGCAGCAACACTGTCCATCATAACCATGACATTAACGTTTCTGTTTTTTGCATTTATTAATTCATTAATTAATCTTTTATCGGTTAAATAAAAAATAGAAACAAATATTTCTGATTTTGCTTTTTTGATTTCAGGAAGTAATAAATTCTCTAAAATATTATCTTGAGGAGAAAAATAAACGCCAATAGTTGTGTCATCAAGATAAACAAGAGGGTTTTTGGACTTTTCTTTAGAAATAGAAAATTTAGAATTATACATTTTTTCAAATTCATTTTTATATATCAATGCTAATTGTTCTGAATTAATCAAAACCGCAATATTTGCATTATATCCCCCGCTATCTGTGGATGAAATATTAGCCGAACCGGACAAAACTTTCTTATCATCAAAAATAAAGAATTTATTATGCATCAAAACTTCGTTTTTATCAGTTTTAGAATTAAAATCTTCAATAAATCTTTTTGTATTAGGATAAAGTTTATCCATATTTTTTGAATAATCAACAACGCTTCTAATTTTAATATTTCTCTTTTTAGCATTCAACAAAGCATTATATATTTCATCTTGTTCACCAAAACCATATATTGCTATATCAATCGAATTTTCAGCGTTATTTATCTCTTTTACAAGAGCTTTACAAAAAGATGTTTTACAGCCTTTATTCGGCTTAGAATATTCAAAAGGATTAATCAAAAACAATTGAATATTGCCAAACTGTTTATTTAAAGATTTTGAATAAATTGAGTTTGATTTTAAAATTTCAAAAGTTTGATTAAATTTATTCAAAAAGCAAATTGAACAATATTTATGATTATTTAAAGATTTTTTTGAAATTATTTCTGCATTAAAAATCAAAGAAGCATATTTGCATTTTAATTTATGAACAACATCATTTTTCAAATTAACTATATAAAAACCGATTTTAGAAATTTCTTTTGCATTTAATTTACTCTGCTTTAAATTAAACAATTGCAAATAATTTACGTCAGAAGATTCTTTATATAAATAAGCAAGACCTGATTTTAAAAGAAACTCGCCTAAATCCGTATTATCAAAACTAATTTTTACATACCTTATTGGTTTTTGAGGGTTAAATTCAACTAAATCAGAAGTAATATACACATATTTATCAGATAAATTTTTAACCGCCCAATTTCTTGCCAAATATCCGTCTTTTAAAAACTCATCTAACTGTAAACCAAGCATATTAGCGGTATATTCCGTATTCTTGTTTTTATATGGTTTATAAGAAATAACATCTTTTAATTTGAAATGTTCATCATAATCAATTACATTATTGTCATTTATATCAATATAAAATTCATCTGCCTCAATTACTTTTATTATTCTGTGTTTAAATGGATGCATTTTACAAGAAGTTTGAACCACATAAACACAAAATATTAAAAATAAAACACAAATAGTGATACATTTACTTTTCATTTCAAACAGTATTATAAAATAAAATAATATAATATAAAAATAAGTTTTGTTAATAAATCTTTACCTAAAGTACTTGTTTAATATTTTTGTTTAATATATTATGGAATATGCTAGAACAACTAACAAAAAAGGACAAAAAAATGAATCCCATCATTGATGAATTAGAAAAAGAATATACGCAAAAAGAAATGCCTGAAATCAACCCTGGTGATACAGTTAAAGTTTTCGTTAGAATTATCGAAGGAAACAAAGAAAGAACTCAAGCATTTGAAGGCACCGTTATTAAAAAACACGGCAGTTCAATCAATAAAACTATCACTGTTAGAAAAGTTTTTCAAGGTGTTGGCGTAGAACGTGTATTTGCAATTTACTCTCCAAGAATTGAAAAAATTCAAGTTTTGAGAAAAGGTGATGTAAGAAGATCAAAATTATACTACTTAAGAGAACGTTCAGGCAAAGCTACACGTATTAGAGAAAAAATGGAAAAAAGATAATTTTTTCAAAAGAATTTTCGTAATGCCTTGAATTTTGCAATAATAGCATATTCAAGGCATTATTAATATAAAGGTATATTATGAGTCACATTCATTGGTACCCCGGGCATATTGCAAAAGCCCAAAAACAACTTAAAGAAAAATTAAATCTTGTTGATGTTATTATCGAATTATTGGATGCAAGAATTCCATATTCCAGCTGGTACAAGAACACAGCCGAACTTTGCCCAAATAAACCAAGATTAATTTTAATGAACAAAACAGATGTTGCAGATAGCAAATATACAAAACTTTGGGCAGATTTTTTACACAAAAAAACAAACTGTAAAGTTATACCTACAAACTTATTAAACAAAAACGACACAAATATAATAATTTCAGAAGTAGTAAATTTGTCTAAAGAAATTATGCAAAAAAGGACCGAAAAGGGATTGCTGCCCCGTCCCACAAGAACAATGGTTATAGGAATGCCAAATGTCGGAAAATCAAGCACAATTAATCGTTTAGTTAAAAGAGCAAAAACCAAAACGGGTGCAAAAGCAGGTGTGACAAGACAACAACAATGGGTGAGAATTAATGAAAAAATTGAACTACTGGATACACCAGGAATTATTCCGACAATCCAAGATGACCAATTTCAAGCTCTTAAATTGGCATGTGTTAATTCAATAGGTGAAAATGCATATGACAGCGAATATGTCGCTAACGGATTAATAGAAATTCTTCTAAAATACTACAATAAAGAAATCAGAAAATATTACGGTTTTTTAGAAAACGAAGAAATAAATCTTAATTCAATTGCTCTTAAAAAAAATTGGATTTTGAAAAATTCAATACCCGATATTAAAAGAGCCTCTTTAATATTACTTTCAACATTCAGAGATGGAAAAATCGGAAATTTTACCTTAGAAAGAATTGAAGAATACGACAATGTTTGATTTTGATAATAATGAACGTCTTTTAAACAATGTTAATTATATCATAGGCACAGACGAAGCAGGCAGGGGCCCTGCCGCAGGAGGAGTTTGGGCTGCAGCAGTATGCTTTAATAAAAATATTGATAAAAAACTTTTTAGTAATTTAAATGATTCAAAAAAGCTTACTCCAAAAAAAAGAGAAATGCTCTATGATGTCATTAAAAAAAATTCAATTTGGTCTATAAAAGCAGTTGCCGTAGAAAAAATTGAAAAAATTAATATTCTGCAAGCTTCCCTATTAGCAATGAACTATGCGGTATCTGATGTAATTCAACAATTAAACGCCGATAATACCCTAACACTAATCGATGGTAATAAATTAATAAACAACTTTAACCACAAACAAAAATTTATAATAAAAGGAGATTCTAAATCTGCTTCAATTGCTGCAGCAAGCATTCTGGCAAAAGTTTCAAGAGATAAATACATGGACAAAATTCATCTTGAATATCCTCAATACGACTGGATAAAAAATAAAGGCTACCTGACAAAAGCTCATATTAAGGCCATACAACAATATGGAGTAACAAAATACCATAGATTATCATTTTTAAAAAACATAATAAAAACCTCCGAATAAAAATCCGGAGGTAAATAATTATTTATATAATTATTTATTATACTAAGCTTAATGCGATTGATGGTGCTTGATTTGCTTGAGCTAACAATGATGTTGATACTTGTTGAAGTATTTGTTGTTGAGTAAAGTTTGAAGCTTCAGAAGCAACATCAGCATCTGTGATTATTGATTTAGCGCTTGATAAGTTTTCATATTGAGTTGTTAGGGTATCAAGAGCTGATTCTAGGCGGTTTTGAGCTGAACCTATTTGAGATTTTCTTGCTGTAATATTATCAATTGCAGCATCAAGGTTTTTAACAGCTTCAGCAAATGAACCTGCTGCAGGTTTTTCCGGTGTATCAGGGCCTGCCGGTGTTGCAGCGTCATGATTCATACCTGTTAAATCAAATCCTGCTGTCATTCCTGTTAAAGATGAGAATGTAACTTTTTGGAAAATTGAAGCATCTGCTGCAATTGTGTTGTTTTCGGTATAATCAGCACCAACTTGGAAAGTTACACCGTCTGCTTGTAAATTAGCGTCATTAAATAATGATAATGAAGAATATTTTGATGAAGTTGAAATTCTATCGATTTCAGCAATACGTTCAGAAACTTCATCTTGCATAGCTTGAATTTCTTCAGCTGAATAAGTACCGTTTTTAGCTTGCAGAGTCAAATCACGAATTCTAGATATATTATCTTGAATAACATCAAGATTACCTTCAGCTGTTGATAACATTGCATTACCGTTTTGTACGTTATTTTGAGCAACTTTGTTGCCGTCTAATTGAACTTGCATACGAGCAGAAATAACGGTACCTGCAGCATCATCTTTTGCTGAATTTACTTTTAAACCTGATGATAATCTTTCCATTGCTTGAGAAAGACCGTTTGTTGACTTTGTTAAAAGTCCTTGGATTTTAATTGAATCCACGTTAGTGTTAATAACTACTGACATAAATGAGCTCCTTTCATAAAGCCTTAGTAATACATCCTTGTGCTTATTAAATTTAGTTACAAGAAAACAATGCACCAAATTTAAAAAAGTCTAACAGTATAAGAGGTCTTTTTTACAAAGTTAATATTTATAAAAAATAAAATGTAGGTTTTACAATCGTTTTCAAGAATTGAAAAATTAAGAAATGTAAAAAATTCAAATTTTAGTTACAAATTTAATTTAATGGGAAAGTACTTAAAATAAATGCCTCTTCAGCCTCTTTATCAGGGAATTTGAGGGGATATTTTAACTTCTGCAATAATAAAGCATTCAAAATTTCAGAAAACAATTTACCCTTTTTATAACCTAAAGCAATTAAATCATCACCTGATATATTAAGACTGATTTTACTTGCTTTTAAGTACTCTAATACATTGGCATCGTCTGTCTTATAGAAATAATAGGCTAAATTTTCTCTTTTATATTTTGAAAATATCTTCAATAATTGCAATAAAGAATCTGTCTTTACCGTTTCAACGGTTTTATCTTCAATAATGGCAAACAAAAACTCAGCAATTTGCAATTTATCTAAGGAAAAATCAGATATAATTTTTTTCACTCTATGCAAATCAACACTACTGATATTATCAGATAAAATTCTATAATATTTTTTTTCAATAACTTCAGAAAATAAATCAATTGCACAATTAAGACAAAAAACTTTTTTAAAAACTTCACCTACTCTTGAAAATGACATATTAGTTCTATTAGGATTTTTTAAATAATTTTCTATTAAGCTCTTATCTTTAATTGAAAAATCGAAATCAAAACGATATTTAAACCCTAAACCCCTTATAATTCTTGTTGGATCATCAATATAGCTTTTTTCGTGCAATACTTTAAGTTGTTTATTTTTTATATCTTCGACACCATTTACCAAATCTATCAATTTATATGTAATTTTATTTTCAATCAGATTTAGTTCACAATACATGGAATTAACCGTAAAATCTCGTCTTATAACATCTTTGTCAATTTGAACACCAATCTTTGTTACAACAGGCAAACAACCGCTATAAGGATATTCTTCGACCCTTGTTGAAGCTATATCAAAAATTTCACCTTCATAATCCACTTTTACCGTATAAAATTCTTGATGAACAGATTTAACTTTTAACTCAGGTATTTTGGAACAAAATTCTAAAGCATTGCCCAAAATAATGATATCAACATCTTTAATTTCAAATCCTAAAAGATTATCTCTAACTGCACCACCGACAAAAAACACCCTAATCTTTTGATTTAGGGCATTTTTTAAGATTAATTTTAAGAAATTTTCAGTTTTTTTATTAAAATTAAACTGCATTTTTTTCCTTATTTTTTGGACAAAACCTCTGGATAATTTTTTTCAATAAAGCTTGTGTTAAAATCACCTGAAATAAAATTATAGTTGTTAAGAATTTTTTTATGGAAACCGATTGTTGTTTTAACACCGGTAATAACATAATCATTTAATGCTCTTAACATACGTTTAATTGCTTCATCTCTATCCCTGCCCCAGCATATTACTTTGCCTACCAAAGAATCATAATAAGGAGGAATTTTATAACCGGTATAAGCATGTGAATCAACTCTTGTACCAAAACCTCCCGGAGCAATATACCCTTCGATAGTTCCCGGACAAGGCATGAAGCATTTTTCGTAATCTTCAGCATTAATGCGGCATTCAATTGCATGTCCGACTAATTTTATATCATCTTGCGTATAAGAAAGTTTCTCACCTTGAGCAACTTTAATCTGTTCTTTAACAATATCAACGTTAGAAATCATTTCTGTTACGCAATGTTCTACTTGAACCCTTGTATTCATTTCCATAAAATAGAATTTTTTATTCTTTGGATCAGATTCATCCAACAAGAATTCAATTGTACCTGTTCCTTCATAGTTAATTGATTTAGCAGCATTAATAGCAGCTTGCCCCATTTTTTTTCTAATGTCATCTGAAATTGCAACAGAAGGCGCTTCTTCTAAAAGTTTTTGATTACGTCTTTGAACAGAACAATCTCTTTCACCGAGATGAATTACATTTCCATAGCTATCGGCTAAAATCTGAACCTCAATATGTCTTGGGTTTTCGATAAATTTTTCAACATAAACTTCAGGGTTAGCAAAGGCGCTTTGCGCTTCAGAACGACATAAATTAAATGCATCATCTAATTCTTCGTCCTTTCTTACAATTCTCATACCTTTTCCGCCGCCGCCTGCAGTTGCTTTTATGATAATAGGATAGCCTACTTTTTTAACAAATTCTCTTATTGTGTCTGTATTATCGACAATTCCAAGTCCAGGAGTGATTGGAACACCATTAGCTTCCATTGTTGCTCTGGCATTTGCTTTATCACCCATTTTCATCATTGCGCTTGCGCTCGGCCCGATAAATTTAATATGATGTTCTTCACATATATCAACAAAATCGGCTCTTTCAGATAAAAAACCATACCCCGGATGAATTGCATCTGCTCCGGATGTCAGAGCAACCGAAATTAACGCCGGAATATGAAGATAACTTTTTGCACTTTGAGCTGGACCAATACAATAAGCTTCATCAGCCAATGAAACATGTAAGCTTTGTGCATCAGCTTGTGAATATACGGCAACGGTAGCTATTCCCAACTCTCTACATGCCCTGATGATACGAACGGCAATCTCGCCTCTATTTGCTATTAATACTTTTTTAAACATACTTATATAACCTTAAAAAAGCAAAAGCTTAACGCTTTTGCTTTGTATAAATTCCCTTTTATTCAACATACATCAATACTTGGCCATATTCAACACTTTGACCATCTTCAACGCAAATTTGCGTAATTTTACCGGAAACTTCAGACTCAATTTCATTCATCAATTTCATCGCTTCCACGATACAAACAACTTGACCGGCACTTACAACATCGCCAACCTTAACAAAAGGTTTTGCGCCCGGAGCAGGAGCAGCATAAAAAGCACCCACCATAGGAGAAGTAATTGCACTACCTTTAGGTTTGTCTGCTTGTTTTTCTTCTTTTGACGCAGCAGCTTGAGCTGAATTATTTTGTACGGCAGCAACCGTATTTACGGGAACAGGAGCAGCTCCTTGCATATATACAGCTTCTTTTCTAACTGTAATAGCTTGTTCACCGTCTTCTAAAATAATTTCCGTTAACTGGTTTTCTTTAATAACTTTAGCAATTTTTTCAATATAATCTATTTCATATTTCATCTTTGGTATCCTTACACTCTGTCTAGATATTCATTAGTTCTTGTGTCAATTCTTAATACATCTCCAACTTGAATGAAGAAAGGAACATTAACAACCGCACCGCCATCCAATGTTGCAGGTTTAGAGCCGCCTTGAGCAGTATTACCCTTTTCAGCCGGAGGTGTATCGATAACTTCCAACTCAACAAAATTAGGTAAATCAATACCGATAATTTTTGAATCATGCATTAATATTTGAACAGTCATGTTTTCTTTTAAATATTTAATTCCATCGCCGACTCTGTCAACCGGTACAGGTAATTGTTCATATGTTTCAAGGTCCATCATTACTAAATCAGAACCTTCTTTATATAAATATTGCATTTCACGTCTGTCTAACATTGCTTTTGCAACTTTTTCACCCGCTCTGAATGTTTTTTCAACAACTTGTCCTGTTTCGACATTTTTTAGCTTAGTTCTTACAAAAGCAGCACCTTTTCCGGGTTTAACATGTAAAAACTCAACAACAGACCAAAGCCCGTTATCAATATCTAATGTCAAACCTGTTTTTAAATCGTTTACTGAAATCATATATCATTCCTGTTAATCTAGTCTTCAAAGTTAATTTTATCATAAACTTGATTTTTTACATAAAAATTTTGGTCTTTTTTTGCGATTTGTAATAATTCAATTGGTGCATTATCTATTTTTATAAGGATTTTAGCTGTTTTTTCTCTAATTGTATAATCACAAAATTTTATTGTATTTTTTAATATTTCAATAATTTTTTCATAATTTTTATTACTTGCACAAACAGAAAGAGCCTCTAAGTACCAATAAAGAGAAAACAATTTTTTATTTTTGGCATGGTTTTTGCGATTTTTTTTATCATTATCAAATAAATCACCTGTGGAATTTTGGTATTCTTTTATTTTGAACAATAATTCATCTATTCTTTTAATTATTTCTGTCTCAAAATCAGGTTTCAATTCGTTAATTAAATTAATTACATTGCAAACAGCTCTTGAAATATTAGGATTAATATCAATTATTCCATCTAAGAGTTTATTTTTTGAAAATTCATTAAGAAAATAGCCCTTGTAATCTTTAGTAAATTCTTCAAGTTTATATGCAACAACTTCTCTTATAGGAGTTGTATGATTAGTTAAATGATTAATAAATATAATAAAATCATTTTCAGATAAAAATTCTGAAAGATTAATTATGGAAAAAATTTTTTTAAAATCATCAGTATTTTCGTTTTTTAAATTAGTCATTATTTCATCATATGAAATTTCATCGAAAAAACTTTCATACTGCTCTTTTGTATAAGTTTCATTTAAAACATTGTCCATATTTATTATTAAACCATAACAAAATTAAGGAGCAAAAACCAACAAAAAAAATTTATAATTAATTTGACTAATCAAAATAAATTATTAAATAAAGATTATGAACGAGGTTAAAATGGATATAATTAAAAAACTTTTCAGCTTCAATGATGACGAAACATCAGCCATAGGTTTGTGCAAATTTAATGATGATTTTTTCAAATTATCTGATTCAAAACAAAGAGTAAAAGACAGAATAAGAAAAGATGCCACGCTATCTCAAATTTTAAAAAGAAGCGTATAAATAATTATATAAAATAAGCTGTTATTAACCTAAAGTTATGAATCACAAAAGGAATAAAAATTCCCAAAAGCATGCCGCAAAAAACTTCCAAAGGAGTATGTCCTAAAAGCTCCTTTAGTGCTGCATAAGGCTTAACTTCCTGATTTTTTTGAACAAATTCATCTACAAGACGGTTTAGCGTTGCAGCGGTCTTGCCTGCTGCGCGCCTTAAACCTGCAGCATCTTGCATAATTACCAAAGAAAATCCAAGAGAAACTGCAAAAATTAAAGAATCTATGCCGTCAATCAAAGCAACAGAGGTAGATAACGCTATTACTCCGGCAGTGTGAGAACTTGGCATGCCTCCGGTCGTTGTAAAAATCTTGAAATTTATTTTTTTGTGAGTACACAAATATGTAATTACTTTAATAAATTGCGCAATAGAAGCAGATAAAAGTCCGCTTGCCAAAGCCTCATAACCTGTATTATAAAATTGAAATTCTCCCACTATTTTTTTACCTTTTTAATTAGCATGCCGTATATCTCATCAAATACTTCAGATTTGATATTAAGTTCTTCAAGTATAGCATAATTTTCATCAACCAGGCTATAAAAAATATTTTTCGCCTTATCCAATCCATATACACTAACATATGTCATTTTATTTTCAAGCTTGTCTTTTCCTGCGGTTTTGCCCAATTCATCCGTAGTTAAAATACAATCGATGATATCATCGTAAACTTGAAACAAAACTCCGAAATTGTCCGCATATAATGCTAATTTTGTTAATATTTCTTTATTAACTTTTGCAAATTTACCCCCCATTAATATCGCACATTTAAAAAGCGCCCCCGTTTTATATTTGTGGATATATTTCAAATTTTCAATGTTGATTTGTTTGTTTTCTGCTTTAATATCGGCGCATTGACCTGCAACAATGCCTTTTGCTCCGGCGCATAACAAATAATCTCTCACTATATCCAAAGTACATTCAGGTGAAATATATTTAGGCATTTTATCGATTATCAACTGTGCACCAAAAGAAATTAAAGCATCTCCTGCTAAAGTTGCGATAGCCTCACCAAAAACCTTATGATTAGAAGGTTTACCTCTTCTAATATCGTCATTATCCATCGATGGCAAATCGTCATGAATTAAACTGTAAGCATGCATTATTTCTAAAGAGCATGCTAAAGGCATGACATCATTAATATCAGCGCCAAAAAGTTTTGCAATTTCAAGACACATAACTGCTCTTAGGCGCTTTCCGCCTAAAAGAGTGGTATATGCCATAGACTCCCATATTTCAGATGAGTATGAAGAATTTCTTGAATACTCATCAAAATATTTTTTCAGACTTTCTTGAATTAAAATTTTATACTCGTCAATTTTCATTGTTTTCACCTTTTATTTTTTGTTTTTCAGTATTTCTTGAAACTGCCCTTTTTCTTTTGGAAATTTTTAAACCCGTCCTGTTGCCTATTTTTTTGTTTAAGCTTTCTTCTTTTATACTTCTTTTTGAAATAAGTTCACGATATTGAAGAGCTTCGTTTAAAAACAACAAATAACTTTCATATCTTGATTTATCGATTTTATCTAAATTATCAAAAATAGAACAGATACCCTCTTGACAAACATTATGCAGGCAATTCGCATATTTGCACTTACCTGAATACAATTTTATATCTTCAAATAAGTCTATAATTTTTTCAGGCAGTAAAAAATCAAATTTCAAATTTGAAAACCCCGGAGTGTCCATAATTTTAAATTCACCAAATTCAATAATTTCACAATGCCTTGTTGTATGACATCCTCTTTGCGTTTTTAGCGAAACCTTGTTTGTCCTAAGAGAAATATCAGGATTTAAACTGTTTAACAAAGTTGATTTACCGACTCCCGACAAACCGCATAAAGCAATCAATTTGCCTTTTATAAAATCTTTTAAATCATCTAAATCAAGCTTATTTTTTGCACTGATAAAAAATATTTTATAATTTAATTTTTCATAAATCGCCTTAATTTCTTGTTTTTTGGTATCTAAGTTTTCTTCTAAATCTTCCTTGTTAATACAAATTGCACAATTAATATTGTTATATTTTAAATAAGCCAAATAACGATTTAACTGAACTAAATCAAGCTCCGGCTCCCTAATAGAACAAACCACAAGCATGCAATCGATATTTGCAACTTTTGGCCTTAAAAGCGAATTTTTACGCTCCAATCTTGAAACAATAAAATTTCTATCTTCGCTTAATTCAACAAAATCCCCAACCACAATATCGATTTTTTGTTTTTTTAAAATTTCTCTTAATTTGCAAACAAATACATCATGTTTAAAATTCTTAACATAATAAAAATCCGAATGTATTTTGTATACCTGTGCTTGCATAGTTTAATAATAGTTAAAAAATTTACGTTTAGCAATGATTTGTATTGATTTAAAATTTTATTATATAATTACAAGTAAATTACTTGGTGAGGATATTATATATGACTTTAACCGATTGGTTTAATAAAAGAAAAATACAGCAAATTGCTGCTCGTGATAATGATGTACATATTGACGATTCTATAGGAAAACTCTGGACATTATGTTATAACTGCTCCAGCCAGCTGCCTAAAAAAGATTTAGAAAATAACCTGATGGTTTGTCCTAATTGCGATTATCACTTTAGAATAGGAGCTAAAGACAGAATTAAACTAATTGCCGACGAAAACAGCTTTGAAGAAATGTTTGCAAACATCAAACCTTGCGATCCGCTGGAATTTGTTGATACTCAATCATATAAAGCTCGTCAAGAATCAGCTAAAGCAAAATCAGGGTTAGATGAAGCGGTTGTTACCGGTACATGCCTGATAGACGGTCAAAAAACTGCAATTGCAGTGATGGATTTTGAATATATGGGTGGTTCTATGGGTTCTGTTGTGGGCGAAAAAATCACAAGAATACTAGAATATGCTCTTGAACACAGACTTCCGTCCGTTGTATTTACTTCATCAGGCGGGGCTCGTATGCAAGAAAGTGCGCTCAGTTTAATGCAAATGGCAAAAACAAGCTGTGCAGTTGCAAAATTAAATGAAGCAAAACTGCTATACATTACCGTATTGTGTGAGCCGACTTTTGGCGGTGTTACTGCTTCATTCGGTACAATCGGAGATATTATAATAGCCGAAAAAGGAGCTAGAATAGGCTTTGCCGGAAGAAGAGTAATTGAACAAACCATAAGGCAAAAACTTCCTGCAGATTTTCAGACTGCAGAATATCTGTTAAAATACGGACAAATTGACTTCATAGTAGAGCGCAAAGACATGAAAGAAAAATTATCTAAGCTTATTGCCCTACATACCAAAAAATAAGGAAAAAAACATGAATGACACAAACAAAAAAGTTCAAATTTTAGACTTTGAAAAACCCATTTATAAAATGCAGGATAAAATTGAAGAACTAAAAAAAACCAGCTTAGATGCAAATATAAATTATGACAGCGAGATTGAAAAATTGGAAGAACAAACAAAAGTGTATAAAAAAGAATTGTATGAAAAACTGGAACCGTATCAAAAACTTCAAATAGCACGTCATCCTCAAAGACCAAACTTTATGGATTACGTTCATTTTATGTGTGAAGATTTTATAGAACTGCACGGAGACAGACACGGCTATGACGATAAAGCTATTGCAGGCGGAATTGCCAAAATTGACGGTAAAGCCGTAATGCTAATAGGAACCATGAAAGGTAAATCTACAAAAGAAAATCTTGAATGCAATTTTGGCATGCCGCAACCTCAAGGATACAGAAAGGCACTTAGACTTTTTGAACATGCCAATCGTTTTGATTTACCCATCATAACTCTTGTTGACACTATGGGCGCATACCCCGGAATGAAAGCAGAAGAAATGGGTCAAGGCGAAGCAATTGCAACAAACTTGAAAGAAATGGCAAAATTGGATGTTCCAATAATAGCCGTAATAACCGGCGAAGGCTGTTCAGGCGGTGCTTTAGGTTTAGCCGTAGCAAATAAGGTTATGATATTAGAACATGCATACTACACTGTAATATCCCCTGAAGGATGTGCTTCAATATTATGGAAAGATGCATCAATGGCAAAAATTGCCACAGACTCACTCAAGATTACAGGTGAAGATCTTCTAAAATACGGAATAATTGATGAAATTGTTAAAGAGCCGATAGGCGGTGCACATTATAACGCCGAAGAAATGGCGAGAAATTTAAAAACCGCATTAATTAATTCCTTAAAAGAATATGAAAATCTTACCAAAGAAGAACTTAAAGCTCAAAGATACTCTAAATTCAGACACATGGGTGTTTTTGTTCAATAAAAATCAAAATTTACAATTATAAGATGGAAGAAAAATGTTATCTAAATTCAGGCAATTATTAGCCAAAAAAAGTATATTGGGAGTATTAGTATTGTATTTATTTTCGGCATTAAAGGTGCACGCAGCACTTTCAATGCCGACCATTAGCGTGGGAATGAAAAACATTAACACTCCGCAAGATTTTACTCAAGGCGTACAAATTCTAATAATGCTCACTATACTAACATTGGCACCGAGCATTATAATTATGACCACGGCTTTTATACGAATAGTTATAGTACTTTCGCTGACTCGTCAGGCAATTGGTACGTCAACACTACCTCCTAATCAAGTTATTGTTGGCTTAGCATTAATACTTACATTTTTTGTAATGTCACCAACATTATCTAAAATTAACGAAACTGCATACCAGCCCTATATGAAAAATCTTATAACCCAGCAACAAGCACTTGATAACTCAATGGTTCCAATCAGAGATTTTATGTTCAAACAAACCCATGAATCAGAGCTTGCTCTTTTTGTTAAATTATCTAAAATAGAAAAGCCTAAAACAAAAAAAGATGTGCCAACATATGTTTTAATTCCGTCTTTTGTTTTGTCGGAATTAAAAACGGCTTTTAAAATCGGATTTGTAATATTTTTACCTTTTCTTGTAATAGATTTAGTTGTAGCATCCGTACTTGTTTCAATGGGGATGATGTTTCTTCCTCCTACAACAATTGCAATGCCGTTTAAATTAATAATGTTTGTAATGGTGGACGGATGGTTTTTAATAACCAAATCCTTAATTGAAGGTTTTGTAACGTAAGGATAAGAAAAATGGATGAAGCTTTATTTTTAACAATATTACAAAAAGCGCTTATGCTTATGATGATTATTTCAGCGCCGATACTCTTATCTGCAATAGTAGTAGGGCTTGCAATTAGCATTATTCAATCTGTAACACAAATTCAAGAACAAACTCTAACTTTTGTTCCTAAAATTTTTGCTGCAATTCTGGTTCTAATAGTAGCGGCGCCGTGGATGATTGATATATTTACTTCAACAACCAAAGAAATGTTTGAATATATTAAAGTCTTTATTTCATAAGGAAAATAAAAAAGGATGACCCAAGTACCTACTCTTGTAAATTTATTATCACCATATAATATCGTAATTTATATGCTTGTACTAACAAGAATAACAGGTCTTATTATAAGCGCACCCTTTTTTTCAAGCATACAAGCACCCGTTATGACAAAAATCTGGTTCAGCGCAACTATTGCTTTTATAATGTACCCTCTTGTAATGGCATCAAAAAATTTTATAATGCCGCATAGCATGCCTGAATTTATTATTCTTATGTCAATAGAGTTTCTAATCGGATATTTAATAGGTTTTGTTGCTAACCTGATTATCGAAGGGGTTAGAATGGCAGGAAATATTTTATCCATACAAATGGGTTTATCAATGTCTGAAGCCTTAGACCCTGCTACAGGAATAAGTTCAACAGAACTATCCAAAATTTATATTTACCTCACAACATTAATTTTTCTTGCAACAGGAGCATATCAAATGCTTTTTATAGCTCTTAACTCCAGCTTTAGTGCAATTCCTATGGGGGTATTTCCGATTTTAGACAGCAATATAATAAGCGCTTTATTAAGTCTTTTTGCTCAGCTTTTTAAAATAGCGTTTGGTGTAGCGCTTCCAATTTTTTCAGTTCTTCTTATAAGCGATATTTTACTGGGATTAATGAGTAAAATGATGCCTCAAATGAACATATATATGGTGGCTATACCTGTTAAGATTTATATAGGAATATTTTTAATGTTGGCATTTTTAGGTGCAACAAATACATATCTGCAGGAAATGATTAAAAACTACATGCAGGCAATCAATCTGTTATTTACGTAAAATAAACAACCATGGCAAACGAACAAAACGAAAAAACCGAAGAAGCGACCCCCAAGCGGAAAGAGAAAGAACGAGACAGGGGACACATATCAAAAAGTCAGGATTTTACATCCTCACTTGTGCTGTCTTTCGGATTGGCTCTAATTTTTACTATGGGTCCAAGAATGCTTGAAGCCCTCAAAACCATGCTAATATCTACGCTGTCAAATCTAAAACCGCAAAATATTTCTGATAATGATACAATAGCAATTCTTGCTCCCTTTTTAAACGATTATTGTCAAATAACCTTGCTTTTTTTCGCTTTTTTAGCCATCGGAGCAATAATTGTCCTAAGATTGCAAACAGGGGCTTTATTTGCAAAAGAAGCTCTAAAACCAAATTTCAATAAGCTTTCACCATCAAATGCAATAAAAGCATTTATTGATAAAATTAACATTTTTAAACCCCGACAAATGGTAGAATTGGTAAAATCAATAGTAAAAACAATAATAGTAGCCTTAGCAGGCGTTAATGTAATTTTAAAAAGAAAAGAAGAATTATTTTCGCTTATTGGTGCGGACCCTTCAACAGGCTTAGCTGTAATGGGTTCTGTTATATTTGAACTGCTTGCAACTATTTGTATTCTTTTGATTATTATAGGAATTTTAGATAAAAAATATCAAGATTGGGAATATAATAAATCCATAAAAATGTCTAAACAAGAAGTCAAAGACGAAATGAAAAACATAGAAGGGGATCCTAAAATAAAAGGAAAAATCCGCTCATTCCAAATAAAAATATTACAGCAAAGAATGATGTCAAAAGTAAAAGATGCCGATGTGGTTGTTGTAAACCCTACACACTACGCAGTTGCTCTAATGTATGATCCGCTTAAAGTTCCGGCTCCTGTAGTCGTTGCTAAAGGGGTAGATTTTGTTGCTTTTAAAATAAGAGAAATAGCAAAAAACAATGGTGTACCCATTGTAGAAAATAAACCTCTTGCAAGAAGTTTATACAAATTAGTTGAAATTGATGGTATAATACCACAAGAACTATATGTTGCCGTAGCTGAAATTTTACAATATGTATATTCTCAGAAACGACGATAAAAAGGATGAATTGAAGGATAGTTTTGGGGAAATTAAAAGACTTACTTAAAAATAATGATATAGTTCTGGCTATCGGCCTTGTTACCATAGTATTAATGATGGTAATACCTATTCCTGCGCAATTATTGGATTTATTATTAACCCTTAACATTTCCTTATCCGTATTAATTTTATTGGTTTGCCTTTATACAAAAGAACCTTTAGAATATTCCAGTTTTCCGACAATTCTTTTAATTGCAACTTTATTCAGATTAGGACTTAATGTTACATCTACAAGATTAATTTTATTAGAAGCAAATGCAGGAGCCGTAATTGAATCATTCGGGCAATTTGTAATAGGCGGCAACTATGTTGTCGGCGCAGTTATATTTGTAATCTTGGTAATTATCAACTTTATGGTAATAACAGGCGGCGCAGGCAGGGTTGCAGAAGTAAGCGCAAGATTTACATTAGACGCTATGCCGGGCAAACAGCTTTCAATTGATGCTGATCTAAATTCAGGATTAATTGATGAAAATGAAGCAAAAAGAAGAAGAAAAGCCCTATTAAGAGAAGCCGACTTCTATGGAACCATGGATGGTGCTTCTAAGTTTGTCAAAGGAGATGCCACAGCAGGGATTATAATCACGGTTATCAACATTGTAGGCGGATTGATAATTGGTATAGTACAGCTAAAAATGCAGCCAATGACAGCCCTTTCAACTTATACCATCTTAACTGTAGGGGATGGTTTGGTTTCTCAAATTCCCGCTTTGATTATTTCAACTGCCACAGGTTTAATAATTTCTCGTGCATCAGGCTCAGATAATTCACTTGCTGAAGATATAAGAACAGAAATGTTTCAAAATCCTAAAGTGCTTGGAATAATAAGCGGTCTTTTACTTGTAATGGGCGTAGTACCCGGCATGCCAACCATTCCTTTTTTGACTATTTCAGCAATTGCAGGAGGTTTTAGCTTTAAAAAATACAAAGAAGGTGTTGAAGCAAAACAAAAAGCCGAAATTGCACAAAAAGAAGCAAAAAGAGCTGAAAAATTAGGCAAGAAAAAGAAAAAAGCTACAAGAGAAAGTGTATTAGAACTCCTAAGTGTCGAAACACTTGAAATAGAAATAGGCTACAGGTTAGTAAGTTTACTGGATGTTGAAAAAGGCGGAGATTTGCTTGATAGAATATCTCAAATAAGACGTCAAACCGCTCTTGATTTAGGCATAGTTCTGCCCTCAATAAGAGTAAGAGATAATCTACAATTGCCGCCTAATACATATCAAATCAAGTTAAAAGGCGTTACCATAGAAACGGGTGAAGTATATCCTGACAGAAGCCTTGCAATGAACTCTATGGGAGGAGAAGATGATCCCAATATTACAGGTATCAGCGCAATAGAACCTGCATTTCATCTTCCTGCAATTTGGATACTTGAAAAAGACAAAGAATACGCTGAATCAGTCGGCTACACAGTTGTTTCAGCAAGTGCTGTTATATCCACACACCTTACTGAAATCATCAAGAAAAATGCTTCTGAAATTTTAACAAGGTCAGATGTACAACAACTTATCGATAATCTTAAAAAAGAAGTCAACGACACTTATGTAAATGACTTAATGAAAGAAATGACAACAGCTGATGTGCAGCAAGTTATGCAAAATCTTTTAAAAGAAAGAGTTTCAATAAGAGATTTAAAAACAATACTTGAAACAATGAGTTTACAATATAAAATAAACAAAAATTACAACTACCTAACAGAGCAATGCAGACAAGCACTTGCCAGAACCATATGCAAACAAAATCTTTCAGATACGGGAGATTTACTTGTAATAACCATGACTCAAGAAGTTGAACAAGAAATCGCAAAAGGAATAAACCCGGATGGAGAAAGTTTGACACTAAATCCGGATTTTGTAAAAAGACTAATGGACAGCCTAAATTCAGAATTTGAAAGAGCAATCCAGCAAACGGGAAATCAGCCTGTAATATTGTGTTCTTCACCCATAAGGTTGATTTTTAGAAAATTAATCGAAAGAACGTATCCGCAAATTACAATTATGTCGTATAATGAAGTAACAAACAATGTAAAAGCCAAATCAGTCGGCATAATAAGAGCTAACATCAAAACTGCTTCACTGTAATTGAATAGGAATAATGTATGAAAGAATTAATAGAAAATACAAAAGATTTCAAAATAATACCCAATAACTTTAAAAGTTCAGGAGCTTTTAACGTAATAGATGCAGATAATGAAAAAATAAAAGCAAAACTCATCCTGTCAGACAAAAAAGAATTAGCTGACTATACAGTCGGCTCAAACGTTGAAGTTTTTGGTGTAAACGACATTGGACTTGTTTATTTTGAAACAGTAATTCTTGATATAAACGACGATATAATAACTCTTGCAGTAGTACCGGATTACAGTATTATTCAAAGAAGAGAATATTCTCGTGTCGGGTTAAATCAAGGTAGAGTTATATTTAAAGATTTTGCGCCTGACTTTATAAAACATGTTGAAGATATTTCAGCAGGCGGAATTAAGATAATATCATCAAATGCACTTGAACTAGATAAGCACTATGATATTGAAATTATTTTATCCAACAATATGAAAATAGAGTGCGCTATGCAGCCTATAAGAATTAGCGAAACAGAATACAATAATGAAAAATGCTATGCAATATCAGGCAAATTTATAAATCTTGAAAACATGGACAGAATTGTTCTTGTACAATATGCATTTAAAATCAAAATGGAAGAACAAAACAAAGAAAACGAATAACAAATATGCAAAATCAAACGTCAATAGCAATAAAAGAAAAAAATTCCAAATATTCAAAAATGCTTTCCTCTTTATTTTGCTCAACTTCAATTTTAGCGCTATCAATTTTATGTCTCTTAAATAATATGACTTTAGATTTATACAGCGCAACAATGCTATTGAAGGTAGTATTACCTGCTTCGTTTTGTTTTTGGTTTATAGGTTTAGTAATAGGTAAAATTTTAGACAACTACAATAGCGAAATAATTGCAACAACAGAAAAAGAAGAAAAAAAGGCATACGAAATACCAAGTATTTTTTCAGATTTATCAGGTCAAACAGAAGAATCAGAGCCAATTGCAGAGGATTTATGAAAAAATTTGACATAACAAAATTCGGATTACAAAAATACAGAACCATTAAACTTAGCATTTGGTTTGCCATTTTAATGAGCATAGTTATCATTATAATAACGAGTTTATTTGCCCTCTATACAATTTTCAGCATTAAAAATTTAGCAAGCGAATACGAATCTGATATTTTTAAACTCAGATATTCGCTATCTACAGTATTAATTCAATCCTTTATTTTTGATACCAAAAAACACGATAAAAATTTTGAATCAACAAAAAATATAATAGACTTATTCAAAAAAGATAACCTTTTGTCTTACATTTACGTTAAAAATAATAAAACAAATAAAATAATACTTGGTGACGATTTAGAAAAAATGCAGGATAATTTTAAATCCGGCAACTATAGAACAACTCAAAAGTTATCTAAAGTTATCGAAGGTCACACAATATATTTCGGAATTCCCACAGGCAACGATTTAAATATATATTACAATGACTTTTTCGGAATGATTGTAAATATTTTAACTATTTTCATCGTAATTGGCGTTGCAATAAGCATATTGATGTCGAGTATTATTTCAAAACCTCTTGAAAAACTTTCAAAAGCAGCAAAAGAAATTACTGACGGCAATTTTGACGTAAAAATAGAGAAATCTAATTTTACTGAAATCAACGAACTTATATATTCATATAATGAAATGGGATTTCAATTACATGAGCTATATTCATCTTTAGAATTAAAAGTCCAAGAAAGAACAATTGCCCTTGAAGAAGCAAATTATAAACTGCAAGAAACACAAGCAATGATGGTACATTCTGAAAAAATGCGTTCATTGGGTGAATTAGTTGCAGGCATTGCCCATGAAATTAATAATCCCGTTAATTTTATTCATGGCAACATTATAATTTTACAAAATTATGTAGATGACTTATTAAAATTAATTGACTTATACGAACAAAATAATGCAAACTTCCCTCAAAACATTAAAGATGAAATAGAAGCACTTAAAAAAGATATCGATTTAGACTTTTTGAGAGCAGATGTAAAAGACTTAATAAGAAGCTGCATGGAAGGAACACAAAGAACAAAAAATATAATTTTGGATCTTAAAAACTTCTCAAGAATGGAAGAAATGGTTTTAACTCAATTTGATATACCAAAAGAAATAGACACAACGCTAAACATATTAAACAATAAATACAAAAACAGAATTACCGTAATTAAAAACTATTCACCCGATGTCCCAAAAATCGAAGCATATGGAGGACAGTTAAATCAAGTATTTATGAATATATTAGATAATGCTCAAGATGCTATAAAAGGCGAAGGAACACTCACAATTAATACATACAAAGTTCACAATAAAGTTAAAATTGAATTTATTGACACAGGAGAAGGTATTCCTGAAGAAAATCTAAAAAAAGTATTTGATCCGTTCTTTACAACTAAACCTGTAGGTAAAGGTACAGGTCTTGGCATGAGTATTTCATATAGAGTCATAAAAGATCATAAAGGCACAATTGAAGTAGATTCAAAAGTAGGAAAGGGTACAAAATTTACAATAACACTTCCTATAAACCATGACAAAAAAGAAATGACAATGGAAGAAGAAATTATCCAAGATTTAAGAAATGAAAATGGAGTAGAAGATGGAGCAAAAGAGGTATAAAATCCTTATTGTAGATGACGAAGAAGATAACTTAGCACTTCTATACAGAACACTTCGTTCAAAATACGATATCACAAAAGCACACAGCGCAATAGAAGCTCTTGAAATTTTAAAAACCGAGCAGTTTGACTGTATATTATCAGACCACAAAATGCCTATAATGGATGGCGTTGAATTTCTGAAAAGAGTAAACGAAATGCAGCCAAGAACAATGCGCCTTTTAGTTACGGCATACTCTGATGTTAAAATTCTTATTGATGCGATAAATTATGCCAAAATTTATCGCTACATCAAAAAACCTTTTACTCCTGACGAATTGCTAATGGTTGTAGATTCGGCTTTAGAATGTTACCAATTAAAAATAGATAATGAAAATCTGATAACAGATTTAAAAGATTTATTCTCGGGAACAGTAAAAGCTATTATAGAAGCGCTTGATGCTAAAGACTCATTTACATTGGGCAGAAGCCGCAGAGTTGCATATTATTCAATGAAAATGGTTAACAAACTTGCACTGGATCCGATAGAAATGAATCAAATTGAATTAGCAGGACTATTACATGATATCGGTATGATAGGCGTAGCAGAAGAAATTCTTAACAAAAGCCAAAAGCTTACACAAGAAGAATTCGAAAAAATAAAAATGCACGTTCATTATAGTGTAAAAATTTTAGAAGACATTAAACAACTTTATGAAATAACAGAAATAATAAAATATCACCATGAATACTATAATGGCGGAGGATATCCGTATGGCTTAAAAGGTGATGAAATTCCGCTTGGTTCAAGAATAATAGCTATAGCTGACGCTTACGATTCTATGGTATCAAAAAGAGCATACAGAAAAAGTTTAACCAGCGAAGAAGCCCTAAAAGTTATTGAACAAGGTGCAGGACAACAATTTGACCCTGATTTAGTGGAAATATTTAAAAGCATTCTCCCTGAAGCCGTAAAAGAAATAGAAGAATATGAAAAACAACAAAAAATACTAAGTTTTGAAAAAGACGAAGAAAATAACAACACCCAAAATCAGGAAGAAATAAATGCGAACAGTTGAAATATATACAGGTGCTTATGCTTCAGGCAAAAGCGAAAATGCACTAAATAGAGCAATAGAATACACAAAACAAAACAAGCCAATCACGCTTGTTGATTTAGATACTGTTGAACCAGCTTATTGCATGCGCCCAATTGAAAAAACGCTTAAAAGTTACGGAATTAACTTAATACTTCAATCTGATTATTTTGGTCTGGGCGAGGCAGGCAGCTATGTAACAAACGACCAAATAAACTGCTTAAAATTAAACAATAACGATGTCATTATTGATGTGGGTTATGGGGTTACAGGACTAGACACTCTTGATATTCTAAACGATATAGATAAAGAGGAAAACATCAAAATATACCTTGTGGTAAATACATCAAAATTTGAAACAAAAGATGCAGATTCAATAATAGAATATATTGAATTTAATAGCGGAGAAAACAAAAAGCCATGGAAAAAAATAACAGGCTTAATTTCTAATACACATCTGGGAGATGAAACAACAAAAGAAGATGTTATTAGGGGCTACGAAATTTTAAAAGAAGTTCATAAAAAAACATCTCTGCCTATAATTGCAATAAGCGTAGACAAAGCCCTTGAAAAAGATTTTGAATCATGCGTATACGACAACACACCCGTCAAATTTCTTGACAGGCATATGCCAAACGCCCTTTGGTAGCTTACTGAACCTTGTTTATAGGAATATAAGTTTTTGTTGCTGTACCTGATGAAAAATGGCTTGAATTGATAATCTTAGCCCAAAAACCGGCATTATCATCAATTTCATTAATCTCTTGAGCTTCTTGCAATTGCTCATCAGTCAAATAATTTGAGCTGTCACTAAAATTAAAATCATCATCACTAACTTCGTGTTGATATTTAACTTTTGTCTCGGGGGTTTCGGAGTTAACGTCATCATAAGCATAGCAAGAACTAAAGCCAAGCAACGTCAAACCTAAAAATAATAAAGCGCTTTTTCTTATCATAATTACCTCCTAGTAAAAAAATACCATTAAATAAGAAAATTTCAACATTATACGCTATAGATAACTTAACAATTATTAATCAAACAAAATTTGAATTATCTTGCAATATATTCTATATATTTTTCTAATGCTTTATATCCATCTTGAAATTCAACGCCTCTGCCTGCGGTTGTTGTTAAGCGTAAATATTTAAGCTCTTTAATTCTAATTTCAAACAGCTCGTTTGCATAAGTTGCAAGTAAAATATCGCCGCTGTTAGACCAGTTTTTTAATTGTTCAATTTGTCTGTTTATTTGTTCAATGGTGGTATTTTCCAATGGCAAAAAACCATGACGGCTTAAAACTGCCCTATCTGAGTTGGTTATAGGTATAGAAGCAGCACAACTGCCAAAAATTTTCTTTATCAAGACATAATTCGCAGCAAGTTGTTTATGCTTTATCGGGACATGTGCCTTGCCAAGAGCAACAGCCGTATTTACGTTCGAATAATATTCACTTGCATTCCGATTGTTTTTTAAGCCGGAGTGCAAATAATTGGAATTGCTGTTCTTAAACATCCTCATACTCCACTAGTTCACTGAATAAATTATAATAAAAAAAATTTTTAAAAGTAATTTTTTAATAAAAATTTACTTTTTGGATAATATACAAATAATTAAAAAGATAAATTTGCACTAATTTGGCAATTGTGTTCTAATAAACTTGTATTTGAAAAGAGGTAATATTATGGAAAGAACATTTGTAGCAGTTAAACCGGACGGAGTAAAAAGAGGACTAATCGGAAGAATTATTCAAAGATTTGAAGATAAATCTTATAAAATAGTCGGTTTAAAAATGATGAATGTTACACCGGAAATTGCAGCAAAACATTATGAAGAACATTTCGGAAAATCATTTTACCCTGAATTAATTAATTTTATTACCTCAGGACCTATTGTTGCAATGGTTATAGAAGGAAACAATGCAATCAAAGGAGTAAGACACATCGTAGGTTCAACAAGACCCGATGAAGCAGACGTAGGCTCAATAAGGGCAGATTTTTCATCTTATTCTACAACAAACTTGGTACACGCATCAGATTGCGAAAAAAGTGCTGAAAGAGAATTGCATTTATATTTCAAAGAAGAAGAACTTTGCGAAAATTACAAAACAATGTTTGAAATCATCCTTGATGAACATGGCGGTTTAAAACAATAAATGGCATATTCGGATTTTTTTAATTTTGAAATAATCAAAACTGCAACAGACTCAAATGCGCGCGCAGGACTGTTTACAACTCCGCACGGACAAATTGAAACACCAATATTTATGCCTGTCGGAACAAACAGCTCAGTCAAAATGCTGACAAATGACCAAATTTTAGCAACAGGTGCTCAAATTATTCTTGCAAACTCATACCATATGTATTTGAGAGCAGGGACAAAAAGGGTTAAATCCGCAGGCGGTTTACATGGCTGGATGAACTTTCATAAGCCTATTTTGACAGATAGCGGCGGCTTTCAGGTTTTTTCGTTAGCAAAATTAAGAAAAATAACTCAAGACGGAGTTTATTTCCAAGACCCCAAAAACGGTTCAAAGCATTTTATCTCACCTGAAATTTCTATGGAAATTCAAGAAGATTTAGGTGCAGACATAATTATGGCATTTGATGAGTGTGCACCATACCCTTGTGATTATAAACAAGCAAGAAGCGCACTGGATAAAACCAAAAAATGGCTTGAAAGGTGTTTTGAAGCCCATAAAAATTATTCTCAGGCTCTTTTTCCAATTGTTCAGGGTGCTTTTTTCGATGATTTAAGAAAAGAAAGTGCCGAATTTGTATCAAAATTCGATGCAGCAGGATATGCAATAGGCGGAGTATCTGTTGGAGAGCCTACAGACATTAAAAATCATATAACAGAAATCACAGCACCTTTATTACCGTTTAATAAACCAAGATACCTGATGGGAGTTGGAACTCCTATTGATTTAATAAACGGTATTAAATATGGAGTAGACATGTTTGATTGTGTATTACCGACTAGAAATGCACGCCATGGGACATTTTTTACATATCAAGGAAACAAAATAATCAAAAACAAACAATTTGAAGATGATTTTACCCCGCTCGACGAAAAATGCAACTGTTATGCATGCCGCAATCATACAAAAGCATACATAAGGCACCTGTATAAAACTCAAGAAGCAACAGCTGCAACACTTTTAAGCATACACAACATTCATTTTCTTATTAATCTTGCAAAAGATTTAAGAAACTCAATAATCAACGGAAATTTCCATGAATATTCACAAGAACTTTTAAAAGGTTTTGAAAGCTAAATTTTTTCATAAACATTTTCCAAATCAAAAGGAATAATCAACAACTCTTTTTTAGCTGACGGACGCTTAAAAATACTTTTAAGAGAATGCTGGTTTTCGTTTTTACCTAACCAAATCATAATCAACCTTTCTTCCTCAGGAGAAAGAGCACCGGAACTTTTATCACATGAATCTATTTTAAATTCTGCTTCAAGCGCACCGATTCTAATTGAAATTGTTTTTTCCTTTTGTTTTGATTTTGTATCAACATTGATGGTCAAGCCTTTGTATTTATACATTTCAGCAGACCCTCTTCTCATAGGATCGCTTTTACACATTTCACCAATTAAAAAATGTCCTAAATCATGTTCTAATTTATCTATTATTTTTCTTTCCTGCATAATTAAATTATATAACATTTTTACAAAAGTTAATAATAAAATAACTAAAAGCAAAAAAATATTGACTTCAAACATTGTTTATAGTGAAATATATAGTACAGTAACTATTATTAAGGGGAAAATATGCCTACTATAAATCAATTAATTAAAAGAGAAAGACAAAAAATTAAAGATAAAACAAATTCACCGGCTCTTACAGGTTGTCCGCAAAGACGTGGTGTTTGCACTAGAGTATACACTACAACTCCGAAAAAACCTAACTCAGCAATGAGAAAAGTTGCTCGTGTACGTTTAACAAACGGATTTGAAGTTACTTCATACATCCCAGGAATCGGACACAACCTTCAAGAGCACTCTGTTGTGCTGATCAGAGGCGGCAGGGTTAAAGACCTTCCCGGTGTTAGATATCATATCATCAGAGGTACCTTAGATACTCAAGGCGTTGCAAACAGAATGCAATCAAGATCTAAATACGGTACTAAAAAAGCTAAAGCTAAAAAATAAGAAAGGTTAAGATAAATAATGTCAAGAAGATCAAAACCGGCTAAACGCATTCCAGCTCCGGATCCTATATACAACAGTGTAGATATTGCCAAATTTATCAACAGATTAATGAAAAAAGGCAAAAAATCAGTAGCTCAAAGAATTTTCTACACTACAATGGAACAAGTTTCACAAAAAGCAAAAACCGAAAATCCTATCGAAACATTCAAGAAAGCACTTTCAAATGCTACACCTTTAATTGAAGTTAAAGCTCGTCGTATTGGCGGTTCAACATATCAAGTGCCGATTGATGTTAAACCTGACAGAGGTTCTGCTCTTGCTTCTCAATGGATTATTGAAGCAGCAAGAAAAAGAGGCGGTAAATCTATGATTGAAAAATTAACTAACGAAATCATGGACGCTTCAAATTCTACAGGTTCAGCTGTTAAGAAAAAAGAAGACACTCACAAAATGGCTGAAGCAAACAAAGCATTTGTTCACTATAGATATTAATACAACTAAAATAAAAAAAAATCTGTCTTGTCTTTAAAAAAAGGTAAGACAGATTTTTTATTGTAAAATTAATATATGGAAAAATTTATAGATTTTATCATAACCCAAAAATGTAATCAAAATTGCGCCTACTGTTCACAAAGTAAATTTGAACAAGAAGAAAAAAACCACGCAACAAGCGAAGTAATCAACGGATTTTTAGAATTCATAAAAACAATAGACAGGGATTTTGAAATCACAATTACAGGCGGAGAAGCAATACTGCATCCTCGTTTTTTTGAAATTGTTGAAAAATTATCAAACTTGGGTTTTAAAATTAATCTTATTTCTAATTTTTCTTTTGGTCTTGAAATTTATCATAAAATCTTTAACATTACATCTGAAAACCTAAACAGACTTGATATCAGCCTGCATCTTGACGAAATAAAAAATTTTGAAAAAATATTGGAAAAACTTGAACAATTTTTAAAATACAAACCAAAATATATTAAAACAACTATACTTATTCCTATATTTAATTTAACCGACAAAAAAGAGTCTGATATTAAAAAAATTACAACACTGGCTGAAAAATATAACACAAATGTAGATTTTCAACATGTAAGAATTTTAAATAGATATATCAAATATAATAAAAAAGAACAAAAATACTTTAATAAAAAAGAACAAGAAAAAACATACGCCAACTACTGCAAAGCAGGAGCAAACAGTGCTGTTATTTATGAAGATGGCTCTGTATACAGGTGCTACTCTTCCAGATTTTTCATCAAAAACTACCTTGGCAACATTAAAAGCAAAAATTTTAAACTAAATTCAAAAGCACAAGTTTGTACTCAAAAATTTTGTACTTGTCCAAAACCAAAAGAATATAATCAAATTACAAAAACAAAAAACTACTTAACCGCTTTTCTATATACATTCACAAACATTTGTTTTCTACCGTTTTTTATGGCAAACAACCATAAAATCATCAAAAGAAAAATCAAACAAGCAATTAAACTTTCGAAAAACCTATTCTTGGGAGTTTTTTAGTTTCAGTTTTGCCATATTTAGTTTCATCAACTTTGTCAAAATTTAACTTAACTTCTGCTGCTATGATATCTTCAGCGGAAATATCAGAACGATTTCTTCTTTTTGCAATTTTTGCAGCTTCATCAACAATAAACACAATTGATCTGTTTGAATAACCTTCAAGACTTCTTGCCAATTTTTTTATTTCATCATCATTAGAAGCAAGAACCTCTCCTTTTTTTCTTTTTGAAAGAGAATTTTTTAACAGTGCAATTCTTTGTTGACTATCAGGCAAACCAAAATACTGTTGATTATCAAATCGAGATACAAAAGCTTCATCCAATAAATCATATTGATTAGTTGCAGCAATTACAATGATACCTTTTTCTCTTGAACTGTTTATTAGCCTTAGAATTGTAGTCGTACTTTTTAAATCTTCTCTAGAAGAACCGGGGTCGCCGTTACGTTTTGACGCCAGTGAATCAACCTCATCCATAAAAAGCAATATCGGCTTTTTTTCAGACTCTGAAAGTCGAGCAAGATAATCAAATGCCTTTTCGATATTATTGGCAGTTTGATTTACATATAAAGAGCCGACTTTGGAAACATCCATTTTATACATCTTTAAGCCCGCTTCAGACGCCAACGCTTCAGTTAAAAATGTCTTGCCGCATCCGGGTGGTCCGTAAAACAAATATCCCCTTGGCAAAGATATTCCATATTCTTGTTTATCTATCTCCAACTGTTGCGGATTATTTATATAATCAATTATTTGCTCTTTCATTACATCTTTTTGATCATCATATCCAGCAACATCCAAAAAGCCTTTTGGCGTTGTATCTATAGGAACAAACTCGGTTAACACATCAGGACACTTCAGATTATTTTGAGGTTTTGCTTTTGGCTTGGTATCCTGTTCAAATACTATTCCATTTTCAGTTGAAGATTTCTTATCTTCATTTTCATCCGGAGTTTCAATTTTTGCGGATTCAACATCAGAAGGCTTGTTGCTAAACGTATTTAATTGCATACACAAAAGCTCTCTCCAAGCTTTTTGGGCATTACCTTGAACTAAATCTGCCTCTTTTGAATATTGATCAATCAAGCTGTCTGCATAATTTGCAGAAGGAAGCACAGAGGACAGATAAAAAGCAATAATATTTTTAACATCAGAAAGACAAGCAATAAGGTTTTTGTATGCAATAGACTTAACAGCAGTTTTGCTTTTTTCCATGTTAACTATTTCATCTTCCAGCTGTAAGGAATAGCTGTCTAATTTTAATAATTCATCTGCAAATATTTTATCTTTTTTTCTTGCGGCTAATCTCTTATGCAATTGATCATGATATGTTTTATCATATCCGAATTTTATGTTGTTTACTGAATTTATTCTCACATTTACCTCGACTATTGTACTTATAGAAAATACGTAAATAATTTTTTTTGCGCATTTCAATATATTTATGTTATTATAAACAAGGAAATGCACAAATAAGATTAAGAATTTTCGGGCGGAGCAGGGACCCATTTTGGATAAAATGGGGGTGCGCAAGTCCCGAGATACCAGAAACTTGATAATTAAATAAGATTAGGAAAAATTTTCGGGCGGAGCAGGGACCCATTTTGGATAAAATGGGGGTGCGCAAGTCCCGAGATACCAGAAACTTGATAATTAAATAATATTAGGAAAAATTTTCGGGACGTAGCGCAGCTTGGTAGCGCACTACCTTGGGGTGGTAGGGGTCGCAGGTTCAAATCCTGTCGTTCCGAAATTTTTTTATACACACATGACTTAATTGACGACAGGACAAGTTAAAAAACAACTTGACAATTGCCATGTTTAAAAAAAAGTCTTTTGCGAAAGCAAAAGACTATTATCAAAACACAAAAAATAACATAAATTGATTTATAGCTCTGTTACACAACGTACAGTAAAAGCGTATGGACTTGTACTGTTTCCTTGACCTAATTGACTACCCATTAATGAGTAACTATATGAGCTTGATGAACCATTGTATTCTCCTCCCCAGATGTCAAACGCATAACAGGTATTAAGATAAGCTCCTGGACAATAACCTAAACCTGCACATCGTGATAAACCATATCCTGAAAGGCCGTCACAAAGTTGCAATCCATTATCTTTCAAACCCTTTGTGTATTTTAGCCAGTTGTTTGCTTCAGGTATAAGAGGTAATCTCCAAGTTTTTCCTCCATAATTAAAGTTGTTACATGTATAATCAGCTGCCCACCAATCGCAAACTGTCCTGTAACACCCTGAGTATGAACTCCCTGCACTATCACATCCTCCTACCGAAGTTCCACCTTTCCAACAACATCTATTTGAGCTACTTGAATTACAAGTTGAATAAACATTGACAACATTGACTCCAGACGGTATTTTTAGCGTGGTGCTATCACCCATATTTTTTCTTGTTACACAAAGATTTCCTATTAACATAAAATCAGCACCTTTACAAAATGTGCTTTGGCATTTTCCGTCTTTAAGAACATATCCATTATCCGTATCACAAGCTAAACATTGACTTCCGTTACAAGTTAAACACCCAGCACCATGTTTACTTTCACAACTATAAGGCATTTCTGTTACACAGCGAGTTGAAAAAGCTCTAGTACGAATATTGTCAGCGCTACTTTGTGTATTTAGTCCAAAGCCATAATCATAAGCATTATTTGTACCATTTAGTGTACTACTCCAAACATCGTTAGGGCTACAATTATTATTATTTGCTCCAGAACATTTTGATACATCGTTGCACCAGTTTGATATATAACCTTGATACCCATCACAAAACTGAAGTCCATTTGTTTCTTTTCCAATTGAAGCTTTACCCCAATTGTTCATTTCGGCTAATGTAGGCAATCTCCAAGTTTTTCCAGCATAATTAAAATTTTTACAAGAATAATCAGCTGCGTAATGGTCACAAACTGTTCTATTGCAACCTGAATAGTTTGTGCTATCCGAGTTGTCACATTGCGTGCCTGATGTATTTCCGCTCCAACAACATTTATTTGTGCTGCTAGAATTACATGTTGAACCTGCATTAACCACATTAACTCCAGACGGTATAGTTAACTCTGTACCATCGCCCATATTTTTCTTTGTTACACAAAGATTTCCAACTTGTATAAAATCATCGCCGGAACAATCAAATAATTTGCATTTTCCATTTTTTAATACATAACCTGTACCACAAGATAAGCAAGTATTACCATCACAAGACAGGCACCCAGTTCCAGCTTTTTGAGCGCAGCTTTGAGGCATGTTTGCAACACAACGAACAGAAAAAGCGTAAGAATGGTCTTCGTATTCACCATTCCAGACCCCCAAACCTAAATGATAATAAAACATATC
>CALVHD010000002.1 GCA_944327245.1 Candidatus Gastranaerophilales bacterium | reverse complement strand
CGCCGAAAATATAGCGGGGCTAAGCATATAACCGAAACTGCGTCATTAAGTTTACTTAATGGGTAGGGGAGCGTTCTGTTGTAGGTTGAAGTCAGACCGGAAGGACTGGTGGACGAAGCAGAAGTGAGAATGTCGGCATGAGTAGCGAAAACATTGGTGAGAATCCAATGCACCGAAAACCTAAGGTTTCCCACGGCAGGCTCGTCCGCGTGGGGTTAGTCGGACCCTAAGGCGAGGCCGTAAAAGGCGTAGTCGATGGATGTCAGGTTGATATTCCTGAACCGATTAATAATCGTTACCAGAAGCGGAGGGACGCAGGAGGATAGGCATGCAAGCTGCTGGATATGCTTGTTGAGGCTCGTAGCCAGTTTGAGTAGGAAAATCCGCTCAAGCGTTTTAACGTAAGGAGCCAAGGGACTCTCTACGGAGAGGAAGATGTTGATTTCACACTGCCAAGAAAAGCTTCGCTCTCGAGATTATTAACCGTCCGTACCGTAAACCGCCACAGGTAGGTTGGTAGAAAATACTAAGGTGCGCGAGATAACTCTCTCTAAGGAACTCGGCAAAATAGCCTCGTAACTTCGGGAGAAGAGGTACCCTGGTAGCGTGTAGCGATTTACTCGTGAAGCGTGATAGGGTCGCAGCGAATCGATCCAGGCGACTGTTTACCAAAAACACAGGTCTCTGCTAAGTCGTAAGACGATGTATAGGGGCTGACGCCTGCCCGGTGTCGGAAGGTTACGTGGAAGGGTTAGACTTTTGTCGAAGCTCTGAAACTAAGCCCCGATGAACGGCGGCCGTAACTATAACGGTCCTAAGGTAGCGAAATTCCTTGTCAGGTAAGTTCTGACCCGCACGAATGGCGTAACGATCTGGATACTGTCTCGGAGAGAGACTCGGCGAAATTGGATTATCCGTGAAGATACGGATTACGTGTACCAGGACAGAAAGACCCTATTGAGCTTTACTGTAGCTTGAAATTGAATTCGGGTTCTTATTGTGCAGTATAGGTGGGAGACTTTGAAGCGAGAGCGTCAGCTCTGGTGGAGTCGTCGTTGAGATACCACTCTGTAATAATTTGGATTCTAACCTCGATTCTTCTAACATCAAGACGAGGAACAGTTTCTGGTAGGCAGTTTGACTGGGGCGGTCGCCTCCTAAAAAGTAACGGAGGCGCGCAAAGGTTCCCTCAGGTTGGTCGGAAATCAACCATAGAGTGTATTAGCAGAAGGGAGCTTGACTGCGAGACAAACAAGTCGAGCAGGTACGAAAGTAGGCTAAAGTGATCCGGTGGTCCCGCATGGAAGGGCCATCGCTCATCGGATAAAAGTTACCATAGGGATAACAGGCTTATCTCCCCCAAGAGTCCACATCGACGGGGAGGTTTGGCACCTCGATGTCGGCTCGTCGCATCCTGGAGCGGTAGTACGTTCCAAGGGTTGGGCTGTTCGCCCATTAAAGCGGCACGCGAGCTGGGTTCAGAACGTCGTGAGACAGTTCGGTCCATATCCGGTATGCGCGCAAGAGAATTGAACGGAGTCTTCCTTAGTACGAGAGGACCGGGAAGAGGGAACCTCCAGTGTACGGGTTATCCTGCCAAGGGTAAACGCCCGGTAGCTGTGTTCCAAGCGGATAAGTGCTGAAAGCATATAAGTACGAAGCCCACCATAAGATGAGATCTCTCATAGCATAAGCTAGTAAGTCCCGTTGCAGAACACAACGTTGATAGGATGCAGATGGAAGTTTGGCAACAAATGCAGTCGAGCATTACTAATCGGACGAGGGCTTTTCCTGAAAACCATAAGGTTATCAAGGTCATAAAGACAAATTACATTATTGTGCAATCTTTAGTGCACGGCATAAGAAAACTGCCTTGAAACTGCTAATTTCATAAAAAATGCAGTTTTGAAAACAAGTTTTCTGGTGACAAAGAGAAAGGACACCACCCGTTCCCATCCCGAACACGGTCGTAAAGACTTTCATCGCCGACAATACTCGGAGGGTAGCCTCCCGGGAAGATAGGTCGTTGCCAGATCCTATATTTATCATTTAAAAGCTCTCAAGAATTTTGAGAGCTTTTTTATGTTATGATTTTACATGGTTTTTCTTTAAAAAAGTCAGGATATTTTTCAATGTATTCATCTAAATCTGTGTCAAATGCTTCAAAATCAAGGCTTACTCCTTCTTTTACGGGGCTAATACGGATATTGTATGCGTGCATTATTGATTTTGTAAGAATATTAGCAATAGAATCGCTCCCTCTTAAATATGGTGTTTCTTGCGCAATGAGCCATTGAATTGTTGCACAAGTGCGCATAATGTCTTTTAGTGTTGGATTTTTGATTTTTTTTAATCTTTTATATTCTTTTTTTGCTAAAGATAAATTTGAAATCTTATAAACTTTTGGTTCTTCATTGAAAATATCTATAACCGGCACGGGTGAGAAATACCAGTCTGTTATTGTCATTTGGCAAGTATTGGCGTTTTTATTTTCTTTGTTGGGTTTTGGGCTATATGTTATATCTTTGTTAAAGCAATTACTTTCGCCGAGTGCGTTGATTTTTCTGTAGTACCTTTCATAGTATTCTGTTCCTCTTTTTCCGATTTTAACTCTAAAACAGTGACTGCATTTTCTTTTTACCCCGTAATCTTTATTAAAATCATATAAATACATATTTATTTGATTTACGCAAAATTCAACATATTTTAAAATTAGTGAAAAAGGTATGCCTTTTGAGATTGCTTTTGATGTGTTATATGTTACTGCTTGCATGCATTTTTCCCATGGGTAGTTTTTTCCATAGTTGGTCATGTTGATGAAAAATTCATCACCTGAAAGTACTTGGCCTGTAATTTTTTTGTTGTCAGGCCGTAGTTTATCTTTATTTTCATATTTTGAATGACAAAAATTAATTGTGTTGTTTTGTATTTTCATATTGTCCTTCTAGTTATGCAAATTTACAAAAATATTGAATTTAATATTTTGCTTATTTGTTAAAATAAGTTAAGCAATTAATTATGTGAATTGGGTCTTTGTTTAGTGCTTTGCGCCAAGCTCAACGCTTGCCGTCACAACTGTTCCTGTGGAATTTGCGCTTGCGCAAATTCTTACGTCACTTTAGTCCAGTGTCGCAATAGCCCACCAAGCTCAACGCTTGCTGTGCTATTGCTCACATCCTTGCGCCTTTTTATTCTCGTCTAAGTCAGTCGGACTAAGACTCGACTTTCAAAGGTTCTTCACACCTATGCCCCAAGCTGCACTCTTTTGCTCCTGTGGAGTTTTGCAAAAAAGCAAAACTCTTACGTCGCCTATCAACAGTTACGACCAAAACTCTTCGTTTTGGTCTTCACTCTGGCTTACGCATTCAAGTTCACCCTGTGAACTAAGGCTCGTTTGCTTGGGGTTATTTACTGCGGGAGATTTTAAACTCGTGATTATCCAGTGCTTCTTTTTTAGACCCAAGCATTATATTTTCAGCACTTTCTAAAATTTTTACTATCATATAGCCATTTTCGCCGTCTGAACGAGGAGTTTTATCATGCTCTATGCAATTTAAAAAATGCTGACATTCTAATTTTAAAGGTTCAATTTCTAAATAGTCAAAAATTTCAATATCTTTTTGTGAATTTTTTTTGTTATCATAAACCTTTAATTTACCTTCTTGCAGTGTGTCATCTAATATTGCTGTTGCTTTTGTGCCTCTAACCAGAAGGGCAACTCTTTTCTGAGGATGAATCCAACTGTCTGAAACTTGCCCTATTAAACCATCTTCGAATTCAATTGTAAGATGAGTTATATCAAAAATATTTTCAAATTCGCTTGCTACACCAACTGCATTTAATACTTTTAGAGGCGCCTTTCCTGTTACATGTGCAATCATTGAAACATCATGGGGTGCTAAATCCCACATTACACTTCTATCGTTTTTAAAATAGTTAATATTTAACCTGTCTGATTGAGCATATTTTATTTCACCTAAAACTCCTTGCGCAATAAGCATTTTTAATCTGTTAACGGCCGGATGATACAATAGCAGATGTCCGACAAGCAGTTTTACATTCATTTTTTCTGCCAATTCTTTGAGTTCAAGCGCTTCTTTGCTTGATGTTGAAATTGGTTTTTCAACATAAACATGTTTATGAGCCAAAAGCGCTTTTCTAACTAACGAAAAATGTGTGTGACTTGGAGTAACAATACAAAATGCCTTAACTTCGGGATTATTTAACAATCCTTCAAAATCACTTGTTGTTTGAACATCTGAATATAACTCATTAATCATTTTAAGGTTTTCTTTGTCTAAATCGCATACGCTGTGTAATGCGCCCAGATTATAGAAATTTCTGACTATATTTTTACCCCATATTCCACAGCCAACAACTGCCACACATTTTTTCATTTATTTTTTCCTATTTTATGTACTTCCTACTGATAAAATTATAAAACAAATAATTAATAATTAATATTATTGTTGCAAATTTTCAAAAATTTTAGATTTATGTTAGTATAAAAATATGAAAAAGAGAGCAACTGTTTTAAATTGTCCTATTGATTTATATAATGCAGATGAGGCTATTGATAAGGTTAGATGTGCGCTTAGTGAAAAAAGAAATTTTCACATAATTACAATTAACCCCGAAATGGTTATGAATGCGCAGAAAGATAAAGATTTTTTTGATATTGTATGCAATTCGGAAATGAACATCATAGACAGCGTTGGAATGAAAATTGCATTGAAACTTCAGGGTATCAATCAAGATCAAATAAGAGGGGTAGATTTTGCAAGATTGCTTGTTAAAGAAGCAGCACAAAAAAACCTTAAAATTGCGTTTATAGGTGCAAGGGAAGAAGTAGTTAAAAAAACTTGTGAAAATTTTTTAAAAAAATATCCTTTGTTAAATATAGTTTATTCAAGAAACGGATATTTTGATAATGACGATGAAATAATAGCTGAAATTAAAGAAAAAGCTCCCGATATAATTTTGGTGGGACTTGGTTCTCCAAGACAAGAGAAGTTTATTGTTGAATTAAAAAAACAACTTCACGGAGCTGTAATGGTTGGTATAGGCGGTGCTTTTGATGTATTTTCAGGGCTTGTTAAAGAATCACCCAAAATATATCAAAAACTTGGACTTGAATGGTTATATAGAACGGTATTGCAACCTGAAAGATTTAAGAGAATCTTTCCCGTTTTGCCATTATTTTTAATAAAGTGTATAATTAGTACTATAGCAAAGAAGGGCTGATATTTTGAAAACTCTGACAAATGCAATTAGGCAGGATATCCTAAAAATGGTTCATAATGCAAAATCAGGACACCCCGGCGGGGCTCTATCCTGTGTTGATATTTTAGCTGTATTGTATAAAAAAATTATGAATGTTCCGAAAGATTGGGATAAAGCTCCTGATTTTAGTAAAAGAGACAGATTTATTTTATCAAAAGGTCATGCTAGCCCTGCATTATATGCAACATTAGCGCATTGCGGATATTTTCCGCTTGATTTATTGAGCGGATTTAGAGTTTTGGGTTCAAAACTTCAAGGTCATCCTTCTTCAAGAGTTAAACTCCCAGGGATTGAAGTTTCTACAGGTTCTTTAGGACAAGGTCTTTCAATTGGAGTTGGATTGGCACTTGCACTTAGACTGGATAATCTTAATTCAAAGGTTTTTGTGTTGATGGGTGATGGCGAAATGCAAGAAGGAAGCGTCTGGGAAAGTTTAATGAACGCTTATAGCAAGAAGCTTAAAAACCTTGTAGTTATAATTGATAAAAATAATTTGCAAATTGACGGCTGCGTTCAGGATGTCAAGACATTAGAACCATTGGATGAAAAATTAAAGGCTTTTGGTTTTGAAGTTTATTCTATTGACGGACATAATTACGAACAAATTGAAGCAACTCTGACAGAGGCTAAGAATTCAGATAAATTATGTGCTATTATTGCAAATACCGTCAAAGGAAAAGGTGTATCATTTATGGAAAATAATCCTGCTTGGCATGGAAAAGCTCCAAATGATGAACAATTAGAAAAAGCATTGGAGGAATTATGTTAAGCAATATCGATGAAATTAAATCTCCAAGAAACACATATGGTGAAACGCTTATCGAGTTAGGGGAAAAAAACCATAATATTGTTGTTTTGGATGCAGATTTATCATGTTCAACGCAGACATGTAAATTTGCACAGAAGTTTCCTGACAGATTTTTTAATTGCGGAATAGCAGAACAAGACATGATGGGAACAGCCGCAGGGCTTGCATACGGAGGTAAGATTGCTTTTGCAAGTTCTTTTGCAATGTTTGCAACCGCAAGATGTTTAGATCAAGTTAGAAATACAATTTGTTATTCAAAATTAAATGTAAAAATAATAGCCACCCATGGCGGAATAACTGTCGGAGAAGACGGTGCTTCCCATCAGGCATTGGAAGATATTTCATTTATGCGCTCCATACCTGATATGAAAGTTATTGTTCCTGCTGATTGTACTGAAGTTAAGCAGGTTATTGAATATGCTGCGAATACATCAGGTCCTATGTATATCAGAATACCAAGAACAAATCTGAAAACCATATTTGATTCAAAAGAATATGTTTTTAATCCTGTTGCAGGATTAAAATTAAGAGATGGCAAAGATATAACAATTGTTTCAAACGGGGAAACGTTGATTGAAGTTTTAAATACCGCTAAAAAGCTTCATGAAGTCGGAATTGAGGCTGATGTTTTACATTATCCTGTTGTTAAACCTTTTCACCATCTTGCCTTAAAAGAAAGTGCAGCTAAAACAAGAAAAGTTGTTGTTGTAGAAAATCACAGTGTTATTGGCGGTCTTGGTTCTGCTGTGTGTGAGTCTTTATGTCAACATATGCCGACAAAAGTTTATAGGATTGGAACTGAAGATACTTTTGGTCAATCCGGCGAACAAAGACAGCTGATGGAATTTTATGGTCTAACAAGTAATAAAATTTATGAGAAAATAATTAAATTCATGGATGTAAGATGATAGTTGTAAGAGATTTAGTTAAACAATATAAAAACAAATATGCTCTAAGAGGGATTAATTTACATATTCAGCCTGGTGAGTTTGTGTTTTTGGTTGGTTCATCTGGAGCAGGTAAGTCAACTTTAATGAAAATGTTATATCTTGAAGAGCGCCCGACAAGAGGAAATGTTTATGTTGCAGGAATTGATATAGGAAATCTTGCACCAAACAAAATTCCAAGTTTGAGAAGGTGTATGGGAATAGTTTTTCAAGATTATAAATTGCTTCAAAATCATACGGTGTATGATAATATTGCTTATGTTATTCGAACAATGGGAATTTCTTCTCGTGAAATTGAATCAAGGGTAATGGGCGCGCTAAAGGTTGTTGGTTTAGAGGATAAATATCGTTCAAAACCTTGTGAGTTATCCGGAGGCGAACAGCAAAGGGTTTCAATTGCTCGTGCAATTGTAAACGGGCCTCCGTTGTTAATTGCAGATGAACCTACCGGAAATTTAGATCCTAAGAATTCTCTTGAAGTAATGCAAATTTTAGAACAAGTAAATCAAAGAGGAATTACAATTTTAGTTTCTACTCACGATCAAGCAATGGTAAATTATTTTAGAAAAAGAGTTATAACTCTTGACCATGGACAAGTAATCAGAGATATTCAAGCAGGAACATATGACTAGAAAAGTTAGAAATCAAAATCTTAAACAAAGAGTTAAAACTCATATTCCAAAAGATTGGATGAGTGAAATAAGAATTTCATATAGAATTTTAATGGAAACAGTAAAAGGGATAGCCCAAACAGGGCTTGTTAATATTGCAATTATTACAACTATTGCTGCCATATTAACTATTTTCGGTTCAATTTTCAGAGTTACTCTGGCTGTTAATTCTTTTGTTAATTCTATGGGTTCAGCTCTTGAAGTGAGCGCGTATTTATCTCCAAGCGCAAATATTAATGAAACAATAACAAAAGTCAGAGCTTTGGATCATGTGAAAAAGGTTTCATATATTTCAAAAGATACTTCTTGGGCGGAATTGAAAAAAGAAATTGATGTTCCTGATATTAATAATCCTCTGCCTGATACTTTGCATGTTAAACTTGACAGCACTAAAAATATTAACTCTGTTATGAATGATTTAAAGAAAATAGATGGAGTTAATGATACAAGTTATGCAAAAGATTTGGTACAAAAATTCGAAATGATAAATGCAATTATTAATACTGCAACGCTTGTTTTTGTCGTAATTGTTTGTATTTTGACTATTGCAATAATTAACAACACAATAGAATTAGTAATTCAATCAAGAAAAGAAGAAATAGAAATTATGCGCTTGATGGGCGTATCTAATTGGTATATTAAAACACCTTTGATTTTACAAGGTGCGATTTATGGTTTTTTGGGCGCTTTAGTTGCCATAATTCCTGTTGATATTGTGCAAAAATATATCATAAAAATGCATGAATTTTTCATGATTTCGATTGACCCGATGGCACAATTTACCGTACTATTTAGTGTATTGACTCTTGGAGTAGCTTTTAGTTCGATAGGAAGCTTCTTAAGCATAAAGAAACATTTGCGAGTGTAAGACTATGATGAATAACAATTCTAATAAACTTGATCCACAACAATTGGCTGCCGAATTTAAAGAAATTCCGCCAATGCCAAACGTTATGATTAAGGCGTTAAACATTATTAAAAATCCTTCAACCGGAATTGCTGAATTGGCAAAAATCATGCAAGTTGACCAAGCTATTTCAACAAAAACATTAAGTCTTGTTAATTCTGCGTTTTATGGTTTTAGGCAGCAAATTACATCAATTAACAAGGCATTGGTTGTGCTTGGTATGATGAAAGCAAAAAATATAATAATGAGTTTAGCTCTAAAACAAATGATGACAGCACAAGGCAGTCGTGAACTTTGGGAGCATTCAATAAAATGCGCTGTTGCAGCCGAAATTTTAGCTAAAGAATATAAGGTGATTAATCCTGATGATGCTTTTGTTATTGCTTTTTTGCATGATATAGGAAAAATGCTTTTAAATTCAAAAAATCCTTTAAAGTATTCTAAAGTAAGGTATTTAGCTTCGCAAGGAAATGTCGACCTAGTTGAAGTTGAAGATATGCAGTTTGGTACAAATCATTGTGTTTTAGGAGCGTTAATATCTAAAAAATGGCAATTGCCTGTTATTTTAACAAATTGCATCAGATATCATCATGATCCTTTACAAAGCTCTTTGCCTACAGTGTGCGGAATTATATATTGCGCTGATAGGTTGGTTCAAAATACTATACCTACACCGCTATTAGATCCAAAAATAATGAGCAAAATGGATTTTACAATCAATGATCCTGTAGCATTAAGAGAAACCATTTTAGCTAAAGCTACTATTTTCTTAAAGGAAATGGCATCTCCAAACTAAATATTGTCTTTTATAAAATTTTTAATTTTGTCTATATATGAGATGTTATCTGATTCAATATAAAATCTTAAAAGTGGCTCTGTGCCGCTTTTTCTAATTAAAAGCGAGGTTAGATGATTATCTAAAAATAATTTTATTCCATCTAATTCAAGTTTTTCTTTAATTTTTAATGAAGCAATATTTTCAAATTTTTTAAATTTTTCTTGAATTTCAGTAACTTTTTTATCGTCATTAAGCTTGATATCTACTCTTTTTGTGTGGAATGTTGTACCAATAAAATCATTTATTTCATTAACTAATTGATTTAGAGTTTTATTTTCTCTTGCCATCATTTCGATTATTAGTAAATTTGCAAATAAGCCGTCTTTTTCGGGGATATGTTCCCCTGTGGATAAGCCTCCTGAGTCTTCGCCTGCTAGAATTGTTTCGTTTTTTCTCATTTGTTCTGATAACCATTTAAATCCGACAGGAGTGGTAATTGTTTTGATGTTTAGTTTTTTGGCTGTAACTTCAACCGCATTTGATACTCCGACGGTTTTAATCATTGCGCCTTTTTTGCCAATTGAAACAAGATATTTTAAAAGCATGGCAAGAACTATATTTGGGCTTATATAATTTCCTTTTTCGTCTATAATGCCGTATCTGTCTGCATCTCCATCATTGGCTACTGTAATATAGCCTTCTTTTATGTGTTTCATAAATTTTTCTTTTGGTTCGGGCAGTCCCCCGCCAAAATCTGACGAATGAAACATATTATAGCTTTCATATTTGATATTATGCTTATCTAAAATTTTGTCAAAATAGCCGATTGATGCGCTGTATAAACCATCATATATTATTTTTGGCTGGTTTTTTTTGATAATATCAAAATCAATAATGTTTTCAAGATGTTTAAAATAGCCATCTTCTAAGTTTTCTTCAATTATCTCGCCTTGTGGTTTTGGTTCTGTTTCTTTATCAAGATATTTTAAAATTTCGTCCGTTATTTCTTTAGTGGCCGGACCTGCGTAATTCGGTATGAATTTAATTCCTTGGTATTCTTTTGGGTTGTGTGAGGCTGTAAACATGATTGCACCGATTGAATCAGGAGAAAATTTAGCGCAATATGCAACAATAGGGGTCGGAACAACTTTTTTAGATAAAATAACTCTAAAGCCATAGTTTTTAAGTAATTCGGCGCTGAAAACCGCAAAATCTTTAGCCATAAATCTTGGGTCGTAGCCTATAATGACAGTTTTTTTGTTTGAGTTTAGATTTTTTAGATATAAGCTTATTGCTTTTATAATTCTTTCCGTTGTTTCAAAAGTAAAATCTTTGGCAATAATTCCTCTGAAACCGTCTGTTCCGAATTTAATAACAGTTTTTTTCATAATTTCTCCTTTGGTTAAATTATATCTTAAAATTAAAAGATTTTGTTTTAAATTATTTTTGTAATACAATTATTTTGTTATGATGAAAGTTTATTTAGGAATTGATGTAGGTTCCGTTACTACAAAGATTGCATTAGTTGATGAAAACGGTAAATATGTAGACAGTTACATGACTCGTACTGCAGGTCAACCTGTTATAGCGGTTCAAAAATGTCTTGATAATTTATTATCTCAGGCAAATGGCAGAGAGTATGATATTTGTGCTGTCGGTACAACAGGCTCCGGAAGAAATTTAGCCGGTGCTTTAGTTGGTGCGGATGTAATTAAAAATGAAATTACGGCTCATGCTGTGGCTGCAAGTTCTGCTATACCAAATGTTCAAACAATTCTTGAAATTGGCGGACAAGATTCTAAAATTATTATATTAAGAGATGGTATTGTAACAGATTTTGCAATGAATACGGTTTGTGCTGCGGGTACCGGAAGTTTTTTGGACCATCAAGCGCAAAGATTAAATGTCGATATTAAAGATTTTGGTGATATTGCGCTAAAATCTAAATCACCTGCTCGAATTGCAGGCAGGTGCGGTGTTTTTGCAGAATCTGATTTAATCCATAAACAACAGCTCGGATATGCTGTTGAAGATTTATTATATGGTTTATGTCAAGCTTTGGTTAGAAATTATATTTCTAATTTGGCTTTAGGAAAAGATTTATTGCCTTGTATATCATTCCAAGGCGGAGTTGCAACCAATAAAGGCATGGTTAAAGCGTTTGAAGAGGCTTTGGGTCATGAGATTATTGTTCCTGATCATCATCAAACAATGGGAGCAATTGGTGCTGCTATGCTTGCAATGGAAAACCATCAGTTTACAAACCAAAAGACAAAGTTTAAAGGTTGGACAATAAAAGACTTGGAATTCCATTCAATCACTTGTACTTGTAATGGTTGTTCTAATAATTGTGAAGTTATCACGATTTTAGAAGGTAAAGAGCAGCAAAATAGAGACGAAATTAAGAAAATTTCTGATATTAAAGGTAATATCATTGCTCGCTGGGGCGGTACATGCGGAAGATGGGATATAGGCTAAAACCTAGCGCCAGACACCTTTAAAAAGTCTGAGTCTTTTTGCAAATTGAACAGTACCATCTTCCAGTTCTTTGTATTCTTGAATATAAAAAACAGGTTTTCCTTCAGAAAATGTTATGCCTTCAAAATATTTTTTAACTTTGTTGTTTATCATTTCAAGCCCTTTGGCGTAGAAATGGGGTTTTGTATCATTGAAAAGAATATATTTATCCCATTTTTCTTTATTGCCATCCAGTGTTGAATGCCCTTTTTCATAACTGAATAATTTTCCTTTGGTGAAAGCCATAATTTCATCAAAATCAAATGTATTATCAGATAGCTTTTTGCCGTTTTGTTGAATTATGGTTGTGTCTTTTTCAAAAAATGTTTTTCTTACTAAATTGCCTTCTTTGGAAAATTCTTCCATAATGCTTGCATAATCGTTTTTGTAGGTTATTTTTCTTATTATTTTATTATCCTCGGTTGTTATTTTCAGCCATGCATAATTTGGAACCGTTGAAGAATCTTTGTTGTATATTTCAATAACTTCATTTAATAGCTTTTTGGAGTTTTCAAATATATTTTCAGCATCTTCTTGTGCATTTTCGGTCAATGTTTTAATTGTTTTGTTTAATGGGTTTAAGTTTTTTACCTTAACAACAGCAGCTATTCCAACTCCTAAAATAGTTAATGCAGCTAAACCTTTAATTATATTCGGGTTTAATCTGGTTTTATTTTGAATGGGGGTTGTATTGGTTTTTACGTCGTTTAAAATACCGGAGTAGCTTTTAAATTTTAAAAAAGGATTAATTTCTTGTATTGGCATATTTTTCCTAACTGCGATGTTATTTATACATTAAAACAATTGATTAAAAAAATGTAATTTTAAATAATAACGCCTTAAAACATATAAGCTTTAAGGCGTTTAAATATATCTTATTTTCCGCTTGGGGCTAAAATCATAACAACATTTCTTCCTTCGATTTGAGGTTTTTTCTCAACCATTACTGATTCTTGTTCAAATTCGGCTTGGAATTTGTTAATTAAATCCATTGCAAGGTGCGAATGCTGCATTTCTCTGCCTCTTAGCATAACAACAACTTTTACTTTGTTACCTGAAGCTAAGAATTTCTTAGCTGCTTTAAGACGAACTTCATAGTCATGAATATCAATCTTGTAGCGCATTTTAACTTCTTTGATATCTACTGTGTGTTGTTTTTTCTTTGCTTCTTTTGCTCGTTTTTCTGTTTCATATTTGTATTTACCCCAGTCTAATATTTTTGCTACAGGCGGGGCTTGGTTAGCAGATACTACAACTAAATCTAATCCTTTTTCTTTTGCCATTTGTAAGGCTTTTGATGTTGGTACCGTCCCGTGGTTATTTCCTTCATCATCTATTAATCTAACTTCTGATGCTCTAATTTTTTCGTTTAATAACTCATGTTGAGCTTTGTAATCATTTTTACTAATAATTTTATCTCCTATTATCTGCTACATATAAACATTTATACCATGGTAAATTTTTTTTGTAAAAGCAAATTAATTCATATTGCCTAGTATAATAATTCACATAATAATTATTTTTCAAACAATTTGTGTATTTCATCAGGTTTAAAAATGCCGTATTCTGTTATAATTCCTGTAATCAGTTCACTTGGTGTTACGTCAAATCCGGGGTTTATAACGTTAACTTTATCAGTGCAAATCGGTTTATCATTTATTATGGTGACTTCTTCTTTGTTTCTCAATTCAATTACAATTTCATATCCTGTTTTGATATTAGGGTCAATTGTTGATTTTGGCGCTGCAATATAAAAAGGAATATTGTGGTATTTTGCTGCTATTGCAAGCATATAAGTACCGATTTTATTGGCGCTGTCGCCATTTAGGGCAATTCTATCCGCTCCTGTTATAACTACATCTATCATTCCTTTTTTCATAAAATAAGCACCCATACCGTCTGTGATAAGGGTTGTATCTATACCGTCCCTTGTCAGTTCATAGGTTGTTAATCTTGCGCCTTGACCTCTTGGGCGGGTTTCATCAGCGAAAACTCTGATTGTCTTATCTTTTTCAAACGCACTTCTTACAACTCCCAACGCAGTTCCATATCCGACTGTAGCTAAGGCTCCTGCGTTGCAGTGGGTTTGAATAGTTGCCCCTTTTGGAACAATTGCTGCACCAAATTCGCCGATTTTTTTATTAATTTCAATATCTTCGTCTTCTAATTTTATTGCGTTTTCAATGAGCAATTTAATAATTTCGTTGTTTGATTTATCTTTGTTTTTTTCGATAATTTCAAGTTGTTTTTGAATTGCCCAGTGAAGATTGACTGCTGTCGGACGAGATGAATTTATATAATCTGCTTGTTTTTTAACTTCAGAATAAAATTCTGAATTATCTTTATTTTCAATTGCCGCTAAAACAACCCCATGAGCTCCTGCTATACCGATTGCGGGAGCGCCTCTTACTATCATGGTTTTTATTGCATTATACATATCTTTTGATGTAGTAACATCAATTTTTTTATATTCATATGGAATAATGGTCTGATCAATCATTCGAGAAAAACCGCTTAATTCCCCATTTTTAATCCATTCAATTGTCTTTTCGATTTTTGTCATATTATCCTCAATCTTCAATTTTAATATCTAATGGTGCATCAGAATCTTTGGGTAATTGTTCGAATTTGTTTAAAACAAAAGCAATTCCCATTCCGCTTGCACTGTTTGTCATAGCAAAAATAATTCCTACCATAAAAATGATTATAAAAAATAACCATAAAGCGTCTTGTATGGCGTATGGAATTGCATATGAATAATAACTTTTAAAAATCATTTTTAAAATGCATACCATAGGCGAAAAAGAAGCAAAAAATCCGATTGTAGCAAAAAATCCGATTAATCCGCCCAAGATTGCACCTTGCTGATTGTCTATAATGCCCAAATGTTTTTCATTCTGTTTCATATAAAGAATAACTATTACAGAAGCTAAAAAAGAAAGAGTAAATAAAGCAAAACCGATTATTGCGGGAATTAAAGAAATTAACCCTAAAACAGCTCCTAATATTAAAGAAAAAATTACAGCCCTTTTTGCAATAATTTCATTCATCTTGCCTCCTCCTTAAATCTATAGTTTTGCGCATGGCAAATTGCAAGTGCTACAGAATCTATTGTATCATCTAATTTTATATTTTTGTCTAAATTTATATAATTTTTAACCATCATCTTTACCTCTGTTTTATCAGCTCTGCCATGACCTGTTATTGTTTGTTTTACAACCAAAGGGGTATATTCAAAAATAGGAATATTATTTTCTTCTAAGGATAATAAAATTACTCCTCTTGCTTGAGCAACAGGAATTATTGTTTTTTGGTTTTTGAAAAAGAATAATTGTTCAATTGAGGCGCAATCAGGTTTATATTTTTTAATTAAAAAATCAATATCAGTTTTTAATTCCAGCAGTCTTTTGGGATGGGGTGCATTTTTGTCGGTTTGAATTGAGCCGCTTGTAATTAATTCAAAGCTTTCATTTTTTTGATTATTTTTATATTCAATTAAACTATAGCCTGTAATTCCAATCCCAGGGTCAATACCAAAAATCAACATACTATAATTTAATAGTATGTTGATTTTAAAGTCAAAAATTTAATTTTATTTAACTATTTTTTATTAGTTGCAAGTTCTGAATCAAGCCTTAAAAATACAGGAAATATTTCTTCTTTTGAAATTAATTTTCCTTCTTTTATGTTGTTTAGTTTAATGTCGTCAAGTTTTGTGCTTATATCATATTTCAATTGTTTTGCCATGTTTTTAGCGATATTCGGGCAATATGGATAAATTAAACTTGCAATTACACACATGCATTCTAATACTGTATATAAAACCTGACCGCATTGAGTCATTTTTTCTTCTTTAGCCAGAGTCCAAGGAGCATTATCTGTTACATATTTGTTTAATATATCAACAAGTTCAATAATTTTTTGGCTGGCTTCAGAAACCTCATAATAATCAAAATGATGTTTAACTTCTTCTATTGTTCTTTTTGCTTTATTAAACAACTCATTTTCTTGAATAAATTCGGGTTTAATTTCTCCGTTAAAATATTTTACAAGCATTGAAAGAGTTCGATTTAATAAATTACCCATAGAATTTGCTAAATGAGCATTAACTTTTTCTTTAAAATCATCGTCTGAATAGTTTCCGTCTTTTCCGCAAGGGGCAGTTGCCGCCATATAATAACGGAATGCATCCGGTTCTGTCATATTAAATGAATCCATAACGCTTTTTGGAGATACAACATTACCCAATGATTTTGACATTTTAGTTTCATCAATTGTAATCCAGCCATGGGCTAAAATGTGTTTTGGTAAAGGTAAATCCAATGCCATTAATAGGGCTAGCCAATATATGCTGTGGAATTTTAAAATATCTTTTCCGATAACCTGAACATCTGCAGGCCAATATTTTTTAAATTTTTCGGAAGGATTTTCGGTGTCATAGCCAAGGGCAGTTATATAGTTTGATAGAGCATCTATCCAAACATAAATAACTTGACTGTCATCACCTAAAACGCTAATTCCCCAGTTAACACTGGTTTTAGCTCTTGAAACGGAAATATCTTCAATGTTTTCAAGTTGATTTAAAACTTCGTTTGCTCTAAAGGATGGAACAATAAAGTCAGGGTTTTCTTTTATATGTTTAATAATTTTATCTTTATATTTTGTTAGTTTGAAGAAGTAATTTTCTTCAGATACAACTTCCGGCTTTTTCTTGTGATTAGGACAGCAGCCATCTTCATCCAAGTCTTTTTCGGATAAAAATGCCTCGCAGCCTGAACAATATAAGCCTGTGTATGAGTGTTTATAGATATCGCCTTTTTCTAATAATTTTTTAAATATTTTTTGAACTGTTTTTGTGTGTTGTTCATCGGTTGTTCTGATAAATTGAGAATAGTTAATGTCTAATAATTTCCAAGTATCAATAAATTTTTGAGCGTTCATGTCGCAAAATTCTTTTGGTGAAACGTTCATTTGAGCTGAAGTTTTTTGAATTTTAATGCCATGTTCGTCAGTCCCTGTAAGCATGTATGCATTATCAGTTCTTTGAGAAAAATGCCTACAGATAACATCTGTTAATATTTTTTCATAAGCATGCCCGATATGAGGAGCACCGTTAACATAGTCAATTGCTGTTGTTGTGTAAAATTTATCCATATTATCTTCCAATTAATTGTTTAACGAAAAGATTGTAGCATAAAATCAGCCGCATACAAAATAACTATTCTTTTTGTCCTGCTCTGGCACCGCAATAAGCATAAATAAAAGGTAGAATTTTATCTACGGGAACATAATCTAAAATCTTTTTGAAACCAAGGGAAATGGTCATTATAATATCATCAAAATTAGCAACAGAATCTTTGATTGTATATTTTCTTTTTGGTTCGTCATCATCTTTTAGTGTGTTGCTGAGTTTTGTAGCAAGCATTGCACCGCCTGTCATACCCATAATTGAACCAATAATTTTAGCCGGAGTTTTATTTAGTTGTTTTGTTCTTTTGCAAATTTCTAAAGCTGAACTTACCATCAACATTGGGATTGTGGTGTTCATCATTTGAAAAGCCGCTTCGCGCCATTTTTTTTCTTTGGATTCTTTGCTTGCACCTATTGAGCCTGCTAATACTCCGCCAACGTTAGCGGCTCCGGCTGTAGCAAGCATTCTTATGACCTCGTCAAATGTGGTTTCTTTTTTGGGAAATCTCGAACATAAGACAAGTGCACAAGCTACGCCTGCTGCAGAGCCGATGATGGCTTTATAGTTTCTGCTTTGTGCAGGCGAATTATCAGATAAATCTTTTGACCTGTTTTTGTAGTGGTTATAAGATTTAAAATTCGGATATATTTTATTCTCTACTAACATAGTGTTTATTACTTCGCCAAAGAATATAAAAGCAGAAAATAACTTTTTTTGCCAGTATTATTTTTTAAAAGTTAAAGAACTTTTTTAAATTCGTCTTTTGAAACGCCGCATAACGGGCATACCCAATCATCATTTAAATCTTCAAATTTAACATTGTCATTTTCTTCTGGGTCATAGATATAACCGCAAACTGTGCATAAATATTTGTCCATAATTTTTCCTTTCGTTTTTAGTATTTTAATGTGATATGTAAATTATAATATTACCTTGTCGATTAAAATAAATATTTAATTTAACTTTACAATTATTAACAATAAAAAAATAAAACGCAATAAAATCTTAAAAAAATACTTTAAAAATTTATAAGTTAGAAATTAGCATATTAGAGGAGCACACACTTATGGTTTCATCAATTGGAATGACTGATGCCAAATGGCAACAATTACAAACAGAGTATTTAAATCAAAATTCAGCCGCAAGAAGAAATTATTCAGATTATAGTACCGAAACATCAACAACAGATGTTCAGGGTGATACTTTTGTAAGTTCAAAAGGAAATACATGTACAGATGGCGCAGATGATGGTAAAATCGGAGTTTTTAGCGCACTTGGAAATATTGTTGAGGGCGCAGGAAAAAGCATTGTAAATGGCATAAAAGGTGCATTTACTGATTCTAACGGTAATTTTTCTCCGCTTAAAACAGCAGCTACTATCGGAATAGGTGCTGCTTGTGTGGCATTTCCGGCAGTCGGTCTAGCGCTTGCAGGAGTCGGCGTTGTAACAGGCGGAGTTAAATTTGCAACAGGTGTTGCAACTGCCCTAAATTCCGACACGGATGCTGAAGCAAAAGATGCTTGGGAGCAAGTGGGCGAAGGTGCTTTGACAACAGGTTTATCAGCTGTTGGTGTTAAAGCTTCAATGGGCGCTATACAAACTTCTTCAACCGCAGGGGCTTTAGCTTCATTTAAACAAAATTCTACTTTTACACAAAATCCTTTAGGATACGCAAAGGCGCTGGGTAAAGATATGGCTTCATCAACAGTTAATAATTTTAATAAAATAAAGTCAAGTACAAATACCGTATTAGAAGGTGCAAGATTATATAAAACCAGAAAGGCTGTTGCAAATCAAGAAGGCGCACTAACGGCCAAAGAAATATCGCAAAAGTCGCAATTAGATGCTCTTGAAGCATTTTCACCTGATGAAGTAAAAGCGGTTGCAGACAACATGTCTAATTTTGGAACAAATGTTAAAAATAATGTTTCACAATTTGGTAATAATATTAAAAACTCTATAAATCCTGCCGGTATTAAAACAAATATTGTAAATACAATAAAAACAAAAGGCGGACAAGGACTTTTGGAAACCCTTAAAACAAACATTAAAGCAAACGGTAATTTGGCACAAAGCGCTTTGTCTAAGCTATCTTCAACACAAAAAACAATATATTCCGCTTTGACTAAAGAAGGTGCAAGTTATAATACTTTAGTTCAAAAATTCGGATATGAAAATGTAATTGGAGTATTAGAGGTATTTGGAAGTTATAGATTGCTGGATGAAAATATTTAAAATTTAATATAACGTTAAATAATAGAATAAGGGCGGTTAATTACCGCCCTTATTCTAGTTTATGCTTGAAACTAAGTCTTGCAATTAAAAGAGAAAAAATTGCAATTAAAATTAAAGGAATTAAATTTAAGATAACAGTTCCTAAATCCATGTTTTTAAAATAAATTCCTTTAATAATTAACATATAGTATCTTATAGGGTTAAACGCGCTTATATATTGGAAAAATACCGGCATATCTTCCACAGGCGAAACAAAGCCCGATAATAATACAGCAGGCATTTGAAAAGCAAAAACGCCCAAAATCGCTTGTTGCTGGGTATAAGCTAAAGATGAAATAAATAAACCCACTCCAATTATTGAAAATAGAGAAATAAATGATGCAAAAAAATAAAGAATAATTGAGCCCATAAAAGGAACTTTAAATAAAAAGGCAACAATTAAAGTTATTATTATTGATGAAATAAATGCAGTAATTAAAGGAGGTACTGTTTTTGAAAATAAAATTTCATCATATGATAAAGGGCTGACTAAAAGTTGATTAAAAGTTCCCAATTCTCTTTCTCTTGCAATTGAAAGAGCTGATAATAACAAGCTTAAAACTAAAGACAGCATAACAATCATGCTGACTGTTAAAAACCATTTATATTCAATATTAGGATTAAACCAATTTCTGATAACTACATTAATCGAGGGTGATGTAATATTAAATTTTTTTTCAAGTTCAGAATTATATTGTGAAATTATTGAATTGGCATATCCGGAAGCTAAACTGGCTGAATTTGTTTGTCTGCCGTCAGCTATAACTAATATATCAGTTGATGATTGCTTGTTAATTGCTTTTGCAAAATCATTTTGGATAATTATTCCTAATTGTGACTTTTTTAGGTCAATATCTTCCTTGAATTCTTTTAGGGTTTTTGGAAAATAAATTTTTCTAAACCATTTTGAAGCGCTAAATCTTGAAATTAATTCTCTTGAATAATATGTATTAGAATAATCCATAACGGATATATCTATATTTCTGACTTCAAGAGTAATGGCTTGAGCAAAAACAAAAAGCTGCAATATGGGCGGAAAAATAATTAAGGCTCTGTTTTTGGGGTCTTTAAAAATAGCCAAAAATTCTTTTTTTATTAATGCTTTTATTCTTATTAATCTCCCTTGCATTTTTCAAGCCTCAAATTGATATTTCGATAAACTAAAAAGAAAAGTAAAACTCCTAAAATTCCAAGAAAAATTGAATTAATGATTACAATTTTCCAAATTGTTCCTGCCATAAATTCACTCTGGATAAATATAATAAAATATCTTGGAGGCAGGATGGAGGTCAAATATTGAAAAATTTTTGGCATGGATGAAATCGGATAAATCAATCCCGACAACATCAAAGCAGGCAATAAACCAAAAGATAGCGCCATTTGCGATGATGAAAATTGTTCTTTATAGGATGAACTTATGGTTAAACCTACTCCAAGACAACAAAAAAGATATAATCCGCCGACTAAAATTAAAACAAAAATATTTCCCCTAAAAGGAATTTGAAATATTACGGTGCATAAAAAAATATTAAAAATAAAAGAAAGCATTCCTAAAATGAAGTAGGGAATATATTTTCCGATGATAAAATTCATTCTTGTAATTCTTGTAGCATAAAGGCTTTCTATTGTTCCTCTTTCCCATTCTCTTGAAATAACCAGAGCCGTTAAGAGCATTCCTATTAAATTCATGGTAATTGCCAATGACCCCGGCAAAATAAAAAAGTGGGAATTAATGTCTTGGTTATACCAAAAGCGAATATCTGAATTTATTATGGGTTTTCTTGTTTGAAATTTAAAATCGGAATTTTCACTTAACCATAAATTTAAAACAGACATACAATAGCTTTGAACAAAATTCGCCAAATTTGCTTCAGAGCCGTCTGCAATAACTAAAACATCGGCCTTTTTATTATTAATTAAGTTTTTTGTAAAATCATTGGGTAAAATTATTGCTCCTTTGAGTCTAGAGTTTTGAATTTCTTTATACATTTCATCTTTAGAGTAAAAATATCTCGTTTTAATATAATCGCTATGGTTAAATGAGTTAACAAGAGTTGATATTTTGGGATTAATGTCATCATTTTTAATCCCTAAGGTGATTTTTACCGTATCAAGATTAACTCCGTAACGATATAAGACCAATATCATTAACGGCAAGACAAAGGCAATTAATATGCTTGAAAAATCTCTTATGATTTGATAAAACTCTTTTTTAATTAATGCAAAATAAATATTCACCCTTTTGCTTCCTTTATGATTTTAATGAATGCTTCTTGCATATCTTTTGCATTTGCTTTTAAGATGATGTTGCTTGGAGTATCAAGAGCTATAATTTCTCCGTTATAAAAAAGGCTGATATTATCGCAAAATCTTGCTTCATCCATAAAATGAGTCGTAACTAATACGCTTACTCCTATTCTCGATAAGGCTTTTATGTGTGTCCAAAATTCTCGTCTTGAAATAGCGTCCACTCCTGATGTCGGTTCGTCTAAAAATAGAACAGGGGGCTCGTGGATTATGGCACATCCCAATGAAAGTCTTTGCTTGAAGCCTAAAGGGAGAAATTCCGTGATTGTATTTTTATATTGTTCAAGATTAAATATTTCAAGAATCATTGATATTCTTTTTTTTCTTTCTTTTTTATTTAATCCGTAAGCACCTGAGAAAAAATCAAGATTATCCATGACAGAAAGTCTTGAATATAAGGAGAATTTTTGCGCCATATATCCTAAGTAACTTCTTGCTTTTGTGGGTTCTTTTTCAACATCAATACCCATAATATAACCATTTCCGCCTGTAGGTTTAATTAGGGCGCACATCATTTTAAATGTTGTTGATTTTCCTGCGCCGTTTGGTCCTAAAAGTCCGAATATTTCTCCTTTTTTAATGCAAAATGTATTATTTTTGACTGCCCAAAAATCTCCGTATCTTTTAGATAAGTTATCAGCCACAACAATACATTCTTTGTTATGTTCTAAAATATGATAATTTTTTGCAATTATAGAAGGTTTTTCAATGTAGCCGCCCATAAGTTCTATTACTTTTTTTTCAAATTGTTCGATATTTTCGCCTAAAGTTTTGGTGTTTCCTTGAAAAATAACTTTTCCTTTGTCTAAAATAATCGATAAATCAAAATTATAAGATTCATCTAAATATGAGCTTGACCAAATAACAGTTGTGGTTTTGTTAATCATCCTTTTTACAAGCTCTAATAATTCAAGTCTGGATACAGGGTCAACTCCGACAGAGGGCTCATCTAAAATCAGAAGCTTTGGTTCACCCAAAAGGCAGCAAGCAAGAGCAAGTTTTTGTTTCATTCCACCTGATAAATCTCTGGCAAGGCGTTTTTTAAAGGGCTCAAGAGTTGTGAATTTTAATAATTCGTCAAAATTATTTTGAGATTTTTTTAATTGAGCATACAATTCAAGATTTTCTATGACGGTTAAATCTTCATATAAACCAAACTTTTGAGGCATGTAGCCGTATAGAGAAACAAGTTTTTCTTTTTCTTTTTGCGGGTTAAAACCAAGAGTAATAATTTCCCCGCTATCAGTGCATAATAATCCTGCAATTAGTCTTAAAAGAGTAGTTTTTCCGGAACCATCCGCTCCTAAAACAGCGATAATTCTGCCTTCTTCAAGATTTAGATTGATATTATCAAGAGCTTTACTGCCTTTTAAAAAACTTTTTGTCAGATTTTTAATTTCTACGCAATTCAATTCTTACTCCTCGCTAATCGGTATTTCAACTGTTACAGGCATGCCTTGGCGCAGAAATTCATCGACTTCGTCTACATAAACTCTTATTCTATACATTAAATCTACTCTTAAATCTTGTGTTTGAACGGTTTTTGGGGTAAATTCCGCAACAGGTGAAATATAGCCTATATATCCTTCATATTTCTTTTTAATTCCTGTTTTAGGGTCAATTGTGTCAGTATAAACATATGCTTTATTGCCGTATTTAATGTTTCCTAAGTCTGTTTCTTGAATGTATGTTCTAATCCATATTGGTTTATTTAGGCTCATAACGTAAACTATTTGATTAGCATTAACTCTTGCACCTTTTTCTTGTGCTCTTGTTGTTATAATTCCATCTTGCAGAGCATAGAGCTTGGTATAATAAAGTTGATTTTTTTGATATTCTAAATTGGCATTACTTAAACCATATTTTGCGCTTGAAATATCTTTATTGTTAAAAAGGGTTGTGCAATCTTGTTTAGACAAGGTTCCATCAAAACATAAAGGATGATTTCTTTGATATTTCGATTTGTCTTCAAGCATTTGAGAATATGAGGATTTTTTTTCAAAATATGCCTTTTTGTAGTTTGCTTTATAATCTCTGTCATCTAGAGTTGCCAACAAATCACCCTTTTTGACATAATCTCCCTCTTCAAAAAAGACATTATTAATTATTCCTGCAACCTGAAAAGAAAGGTCAACTTGTCTTATTTCAATGTTGCCGTAAGTTTTAATTGTTTTTGGCGGTTTTTTGAACAAAAATAAAAATAATAAAATTGCTAAAATTATAATCAGCACAATGCTTGCTATAATAATTAATTTTTTTTTCATAGTTCACCGCCAACTGCTTTATACAAGGTAAAATAATCTATTAAACGAGCAGCTTTTGCACTTGCTTGCAATTGCTCTTTTTGTAATAAAGAGGCTTTATCGTTTAAAAAATCAATTTTTGAAATTGTACCTCTTTTATATTTTTTTTCTGATGAATTAAAATTCTTTTTTTCAAGCGCTACTTTGTATTTTGAAGTTTCTTCCGATTTTTTGTCTTGTTTGATTAAATTTAAAGCATCGTTTATTTCTTTAATTGCGTTTAGGTCTGCTTGTTTGTAGTTTTCAACAAGTTCATAATATCTTGCTTTTTTAATTTTTAAATTGGCGATTTTTTCGCCGCCTTTGAAAATATCTTGTGTTGCACCGGCTAAAAGATAGGCAAAAGATGAATTCCAAGAAAAAAAGTTGCCTAAACCTGCCGTATCAAAGGCAAGGAAACCTGTTATATTAAAACTCGGAAAAAATTCCTTTTTTGCAACGGTAACATCTATTTTGGCACTTTTTAATTTATTTTCGATTTCAATTAAATCAGGTCTTGAATAGATTAAATCAGAGCTTATTATTTCGGGAATTGTTTCAGTGTATTCAAATTTATCTAATTTACCTCTTTTAATTTCTTTGTAATTATTTGCACTTTGCCCTATTAAACCGGAAAAATTATATAATGCCGTATTTTGCCTTTTAACTAAATTGTCGTAGATTATTTTTTGATTTTCATAATCTTCCTTGGATGAATTTAAGCCAAAAATATCCAATACGCCGTATCTGAATTTATAGTCATTAGAAATTGAATTAAATCTTTTATTTTTAATAACATCAATTTGTTTTTCAATTAAATAATCGAGTAATAAAATGTTCACATAAGTACTTGCTACATCAGTTAATAAAGAAATATATGTTGCCTTTTGGTTTGCAATTTGTGCTTTATAGAGTTTTTCTTTAGAGCGGGTTTTATCTCTGTTTTTTAAAAGAAAATCTGCCTCATAGCTTGCTCTTAAGGGTAAAATAAAAGAATTTTTATCAATTAAAAAATTTACATCATTTTTTGGAAAATGCGCTCCTAAATAATTTCCTGAAACTGAGGCGGAGGGAAGTTCTTTTGCCAATTGAGAATTTATTTCATATCTGAATTGTTCAAGTCTTTTATTTGCAGCTTTTAGATCATGATTATAGATAAGTGCTTCTTTTATATATTCATCAAGGTAACAATCATTAAAACGATTAAAAAAATCAGTTTTAGGAAATTGAGCTAATGTAGTTTCACTAAATAAAATTTGAAATATTAAAACTAAAATTAAAATCCTCATACAAGGATTTTTTATCATTTTAATTTAATTTTAAATAGGACAGATTACTTAGCTTAATAGATAATTTATCTTACGTTTATGTTAGCTTTTTTTAAATCTTGTTTTAATTTATCAATTGGAAGTGTGTCATAGTGAAATATTGAAGCAGCAAGTGCTGCATCTACATTGGTTTTGTTAAATACATCAATAAAGTGCTTTGAATTTGCTCCGGCTCCTCCTGAAGCTATGACAGGTATATTAACCGCATTTGATATTAAGTTATTTAATTCAATATCAAAACCTTTTTGAGTTCCGTCATAATCCATTGAAGTTAAAAGGATTTCACCTGCTCCTAATTCTTCAACTTTTTTTGCCCAATCAAGAGCTTTTAGACCCGTGTTTACTTTACCTGCATTAATATAAATCCAAAAATCATTATCTTCTTTTTTGGCATCAAGTGCAGCTACGATACATTGAGAGCCGAAGTATTCAGCACATGTGCTTATGAGTTCGGGGTTTTTTACAATAGCTGAATTAAAAGAAATTTTATCCGCTCCTGCTTCTAAAATTGCTCTTATGTCGTCAAGAGAACTAATTCCCCCGCCGACAGTAAAGGGGATAAATACTTCTTTTGCGACTTTTTCAACAAGCTCAACAATAGTTTTTCTTTTTTCGTTAGTAGCTGTAATATCAAGAAATACAAGCTCATCAGCCCCTGATTGAGAATATTTTTTAGCTAATTCAATTGGAGAACCTACTTCTTTTAAATTTTCAAAGTTAATTCCCTTTACGGTTTTACCTTCTTTAACATCAAGACACGGTATTATTCTCTTTGTTAAATTGTTCATCTTAGCAGCCTAGGTTCATTTTTGAGAATTCAACAATTTTATTTTTTCCTGATTGTTTGGCGTTATAAAGAGCATGTTCTGCGTATCTGATTAATGTATTAGCATCTTCATCCACGTCTTCCATGCAAGGATAACAAGAAACACCGCCAGATATTGTTATTTGATGGCGTTCATCTTCATTTGCCGGAATAAACTCCATTTTTTCAATATCGTTTCTGAAGCGTTCGGCAAAAATTCTTGCTTGCTGTTCTGTTGTTTCAGGTAAAATCACGATAAATTCTTCATCGCCATATCTTGTTAGAACATCTTCTTTTCTAACTAAAGCGCTTAACATTTGAGCGATTTTTTTCAATAATATATCGCCCCAATCGTAACCGTACATATCATTTACAATTTTGAAATAATCAATGTCAATTAATAGACAAGAAACAGGAGTTCCGTATCTTTTAGCACGAGAAATTTCCGCTTCCAGTCTGTGGTGAAGATATTTTCTGTTGTATAAACCGGTTAATTCGTCGCAAATTGCAGACTTTATCAGACTTTTTTTGGTTTCGTAAGTTTTTAATAAAGCTTTAATTCTAACGTTTAATTCCGTATTGTTTAAGGGTTTTAAAATATAGTCATAAGTAAGCGCTCTAACTGTTAAATTATCCGGAATTTTATCAACGGGAATTAAAACGGAGCATTCTAATTTTCTTACAGCGCAAAATTCTCTGATTTTATCAACATCAAAATCCAAAATCAGAACGCTTGGATTGTATTGTTTATAGTTTTCAAGTTCGCTTAGATTAAATTCTCTAATTTGAATTTCATCATCAGTATCAATTAATCCGGCTATTTCAGATGTAGCGTTTTCGCTGTATATGACTATATTCATAATTTTACTCCTTGTACTACCTTTCAGTATATCATGTTTTAAAATATAAAAATCTTAATTCATACATATATATTATGTATTTTAATTTAATAGGTACTAAACTAAAAAAAAGTAATGATTTTGTAGGCGTAAAGTATTGTCAAGTCCGATTAAAAAACATAATTTATATAATTACGGGAATTATGATAATTATCATAATTTCAGTGAGCTTAAATCAAAAAAACGTGTTGTAAAACTTAAAAAGAAAAAAAGAACAAAGAAAAATCTTTTTGCAGTCTTTTTTGCACTTTTAATATTGGCTTTATATGGTTGCTATGTTTGTCCGTATAACTATAAACACTACTTTAGACCTCTTGTTTTAAATCATATTTTAAACAGAAATATAGATGTTGATGTTAAATCTTATATTTTACCCAGCTGGGGCTATTTGTATAACTCGTATCTGCTTGACGAGCGCTTGTTTGTTGAAAAAGCGCAAAAATCAAAAGAGATGACTGAAATTAAAATTAATCATGAGTTAACTGATACAAAAGCTAAACTTCTTGAATTGTTTAAAAAATATCCTCAATTGAATCCGTCTGTCTTTGTGTGGGAATATTCAACCGGAAACGGTCTTGAAATAAACGCCGATGATGTTTATCCCAGTGCAAGTATTATTAAAATTCCGATTGCTTTTGAATTAATGCGATTAGTTGATAAGTCGAATGATACGGATAATCCTATTGATTTATCAGATAAAAGAACATTCAGCGAGCAATTCAGAACTTTAGGTTCGGGTGATTTACAGTATACAAGTGCAAATGTAGATTATAGCATTGATTATCTTGCAAATATCATGATAGCTAATTCCGATAATTCCGCTACAAATATGCTTTTATATGAGATTGGCGGTATGGACGGTTTTAATCGTGCCATGAGAAACCTTGGATTAAAAGTTACTTCTATGGGCGGCTGGCTTCCTGATATGGAAGGTTATAATAAAACAACAGCAAAAGAAATGTCTACAATACTTTATAATATTGATAACCCAAATTATATTAATTTAAAATATAAGAGCGTTTTAAAAGAATATTTAGGAAACACAAGAAATACACATTTATTAAAAGAAAAGCTTCCTCAAAGCGCAATGGTGCTTCATAAAACAGGGGACATAGGTACAATGCTTGGAGATAGCGGAATAGTTTATACGGACAACGGTAAAAAATATATTGTTACTATTCTTGTTAAACGTCCTTTTAATAATTACAGTGCAAGAAATTTAATTCAAGATGCTTCATTATTAATTTACAATGATGTAAAATCTTTGTAGTTTTTGCTTGACTAGTCTTTTTGCTTGTAGGATAATTATTTTGGTTTATTGTGTGACTGGTTTAGGTAAAAAGAATAGGAGTAAATTATGAGAAAAACAACACAAGCATTGTCTGTTACATTAGCTTTGTTTTTGACTTGCTCTAATGTTTTAGCTAAAGATTGCTGCAAACAAGAAAAAGTTGAAATTTATGCTCACCCCTCTTTAATGAATGCTGACGCTACAGAAGTGAAAGATGCAAACTACGTTTATCGAATTGGCGGTAAAGTATTGAAACAAAAAAACAGAATTGGCTTTACTAACAAAGACAATACCTATGTGAATGCGTTCTCTAAAGACCTTTTAAATGCTATGAGTGTTAGAAAAGGCGACAGAGATTTTAACATCAAAATGCCTATTTCAAGAGCTGAATTAGCATTTATGTTATCCCAAGGTTTAAGCATGAAAAATGTTGGAGTTAATAAAAATTATACCGATATTACCAGTGCATATTGGGCAAATGAAGAAATCAAAACTGCAACAGCAGCTGACGTAATGATAGGTTATCCTGATAAAACATTTAAACCTGACCAAGCCATCACAAAAGCAGAAGTTTTTGCAACAGTAGCAAAATTAATTGATGTTAAATATGTAAATGACGGCTCTGCTCCTGTTCTTAACGGAAAAACTATTGAAAATATCCCAACTTGGGCATATGGATGTACAAAAGAAGTTGTAGCTTCAGGCCTAATTGATAATTTGCCGGATGAAAAAACATTATTGGAAGCTCCATATTTATCAAGACACCAAGTTGCTACTTTAATTAGTGAATTAAGATTAAAATATAACGGACAACTTGTAGGTGACGCATTTAAAGGCGCAGGCACTCCTGTTGCTGTTAAAGTTAAAATGTTAGATAGAATTAATGCTAAACATTCTAATATTGGTGATGTTTTCAAAGCTAAGACAACTCAAGAAGTTAATGTTGGCGGTCAAACATTCCCAGCCGGCTCAATCGTTTATGGAAAAGTTGTTACAGTTCAAAGACCTGGTTTAGGACACCACCCAGGATCAATCACTGTTAAATTCACAAAAATTAAAAATGGTGATTGCACAGTTGAATTTCCTAAAGAAATGACTTCAGCTACAGCTGATTGTTTGAAAAATCCTAACATTTTTGCAAGAATTTTAGGACTTCCATTTACAGCTGCTGCAAGAACAGTTGGTGTTGCAGGTCGTTCAGTAGGTCAAGTTGTTAATATTTCAGCTAACGGCCTTGAAGAATATGGCGACAGATTATCTGATACATTTGTTGAAACATTCACAGGACATCTTGGACGCGGAGTTGCAAGCTTTGGTAATTCATTCGTAACGCTTGGAAAAGGTGTTTATGGAATTATTAAAACTGCTATTTCAGGTACATTTGGTATCATTTATGAAATTGGTGATGAACTTGTTTATACAATTGTTCCGTCAGTTTCAAATTCTGCAGCTTTAAATCCTAACGAAGAATTAACAATTATTTTCTAGTTAATTGAAAATATAAAATTTAAGACCTGTCTGATACTGGGCAGGTCTTATTTTATTATAAAGCTATGTAAATTTTAATTATCCAAACGAGCCATCTTCTTGAAAGTTTAATTTTATGCTATAATATGTAGCTATGAATAATGTTAGAAGAAAACGGATAGTAAAAAGAGGACCAAAGAAAAGAAATATTTTCTTATGTTTGTTTTCTATGGGTGTTTCTGCGGGTTTAGCGGCGATTGCTGCTTTTAATATTTATCTTGCAAGTTTGCCGCCAATTTCAAATTTTGAAGATATAAAGCCAAATCCGGTAACAACAATATATTCATCCGATGGTGAAGTTATTAAAACGTTTACCGCTTTTAAATTTGAAAAAGTTTCTATAGATAAAATACCGAAATATCTAAAAGAAGCGGTTATAGCAACTGAAGATAAAAATTTTTATCGTCATAGAGGTTTTGATACTATGGGTATGGTTCGCTCAACCATTACTAATATTGCCTCAGGCGAAGTTAAGCAAGGTGCTTCAACTATTACACAGCAATTGGCAAGAATTTTATTCTTGTCCAATGAAAGAACTTTTGACAGAAAAATAAAGGAATTAATTATAGCTCATAGAATTGAAAAGACTATTTCAAAGGATGAAATTCTTGAAATGTATTTGAATTCTGTTTATTTAGGTTCTGGTGTTTATGGTGTATCAAGTGCTGCAAGAACATTCTTTGATAAAGATTTGTCACAATTGACTTTAGCTGAACAAGCATTAATTGCAGGTTTACCGCAAGCGCCATCTATTTATTCACCTTTTGCAAATAAAAAAGCAGGTTTAAAAAGAAGAAATCAAGTTTTAAAAAGAATGTATAGGAATAAATATATTACTCTTGAGCAGATGGAAGCTGCTCAAAAGGAGGGACTCCATCTGTCAAATAAGCCCAGAATTTATTCATACAATAAAGCTCCTTATTTTATAGATTTTGTTTTAAATGAATTAAAAAATATCGGTTTTGAAGAACAAGAAATTTCTCAAGGCGGTTTAAAAATATATACAACCCTTGATTATAAATCGCAAAATGCAGCCCAAAATGCAGCTGTGTCTGCGCTTAATGCTGCAAAATTAACAAAACCGGCAAATCAAATTGCTCTGTTCTCTTTCTCTCCAACGACAGGCAGGATTTATGCTTATATTGGCGGAAAGAATTATGAACAAAGCCAATATGACAGAGTTTCAAAAGCAGTAAGACCTTCAGGTTCTTCATTTAAACCTTTTGTATATGCTACAGCACTGCAACAAGGTGTCAGCGTTTATGATTCAATTGAAGATACACCTTTAACAATCAAAGATTGGTCTCCTAAAAATTACGGAAAAAAATACAGAGGAAAAATAGCAATATGGCAAGCTTTAGCTATTTCATCAAATGTTGCTGCCGTAAGATTAATTAAAAAAACAGGAGTGGATGCAGTTATTCAAACTGCAAGAGAAATGGGTATAACAACTCCATTGGCAAGCGATATGACTATTGCATTGGGTTCAAATGGCGTAAAATTGTATGATATGGTTGTGGCATACGGAGCTTTTGCAAACGGCGGTTATAGAGTGCGCCCGTATTCTGTTGAAAGAGTGGAAAACTCAAGAGGCGTTACGATATATGAAAATTCCGGACCTAAAATTGTTAAAGTAATAAATTTTGAAACAGCTGCAGGAATGACCTATATGCTAAGAAAAGTGGTAGAAGTCGGCACCGGAAAAGCAGCTAATATTGCTCAGAATGTTGCAGGTAAAACAGGTACTACAAACGATTATCGTGATGCTTGGTTTGTTGGTTTTACTCCTGACATTGTAACAGGTGTGTGGGTTGGAAACGACAATAATTCTAAACTTCCAGGGATTACAGGCGGCGCAATGCCGGCGAGAGTGTTTGCAAATTATATGAAAACTGCAATTAAAAACTTCCCTCTAAGCGTATTTGATTATCCAAAGATGAACGGCTCTAATTCTATGAGCCCAATTAAGATGGATGATGTTGATGAAACGGTTGATGAAACAGAAGAACAAACTGCTGATAAAAATGCTGTGCAAAAAGAAACCTCTGAAATAACAAAACAAGAACAAAATGATATTTCTCAACAAAAACCATCTAAACCCAAACAAAAACAAATTTTCGAAAATTCAAACTCCGGATTAATTGAATATGACGATGAAAAACCAATTCAAAAGTCGGCTCCTCTTCCGGGTGCATAAAGTATGATTTAAAAAGCCCTCTTTATGGAGGGCTTTGTTTATTATTTAACACTAAATACAATATTTGCAACAGCCGTAACTTTTTTATCAACGGTAGATGTGTCATTTTCTCCCATATCTGAAACCATTGTTGAATCAGGAGGGGTAATTTGGAAAACCCCCATTCTCATTTGTCTTACTTTTCCTACTTTGCTGTTTGCAGCGCTCAGCATTGAAGTGGCTCTTTGTTTTGCATCTTGCGTTGCTTCTTTTAATAAGTCAACTTTAATAGATGCCAAATCAGAATAGAAAAATTCGGGTTGATAGATTTCAAGGTTTATCCCTTTGTTTGCAAGTGTTTGTATTTCTGCTGAAATCTCTTTTATTTTATCTACATTTTTTGATGAAATTTCATAATTTTGTGTTGCGTTATAAGCTAATAATTCGTTTGTATTGTAACCGTTTGGGGTAATCTTATAAATGTAATAACCTCCTACGGGTTTTGTTTCGATTGAGCTTTTATCAATGCCTTTTGATTCAAGAAAACTCACAATTAAAGGATTTTGTGTTTTTAATAAGTTGAATGCATCTTTTTGACTTTTAGCTCTTGTTTGTACCATAAAACTAACTTTAGCACTATCGGACTTAACAATTTTAGAAGCTGAGCCGGTAACGGTTATTGTTTCGTTTTTTTGTATTTTTGCAGCAAAAACCAAAGATGAAAACAAAACCCCAACACTGATAATTGCTGCTGAAAGTGCCAGTTGAAATTTTTCCAGTTTTTCCATGTTTGTACCCTCCTTTATTTTGTTAATTATAACATTTTTTATTTATCTATAAACATACAATCACCATAGCTGAAAAATCTGTATTTATTTTCAATTGCGTGGTTGTATGCCCTAAAAATCAATTCTTTGCCGGCAAAAGCGCTTACAAGCATGATAAGAGTAGATTTTGGAAGATGAAAGTTGGTTATTAATTTATCAACTGATTTTATCTCATATGGAGGATATATAAAAATATTGGTTTTGTCGCTGCAAGCTTTTATTTTGCCGTATTTTTGATATGTTGCTTCAAGACATCTTAAAACAGTTGTCCCTGTAGCAATAATAGAGCCTTTTTTGTTATTGATTAAGTTTTCTGTTTCTTTTGGAATAATGAAACTTTCATAATGCATTGTGTGATCTTCGATATTATCGACTTTAACAGGCATAAAAGTTCCTAAACCTACATTGAGAGTGATATAGGCTATTTTTACTCCTTTTTGTTCAATTTTTTTTAGTAATTCTTCCGTAAAATGTAAGCCTGCTGTAGGGCATGCAACTGAACCTATGTTTTTTGCAAATACCGTTTGATATGTTTGTTTATCATTTTCATTTGCCTTTCTTGAAATATAAGGCGGTAGAGGGACAGAACCATATTTATCCAATACATTATAGATGTTTTTATTATCATAAATTAATTCAACAATACATTTTGGGATTTCATTTTCTTTGTTTGCTTCTTTTTTTTCAATGAGTTTAACCTTAAAATCGGATGAAACTTCTAAAATTTCATCTTGTTTCACTCTTTTTGCGTTTTTGGTTAATGCTTCCCATTTATTTGAATTATCATACGGATTTAACAAAAAAATCTCAACTTCAGCGCCTGTTTTTCTTTTTGCAATAATTCTAGCCGGATATACTTTTGTATCGTTTAAAACAAGCACATCGTCTTTATTCAGATAATCAATGACATCAAAAAAATGTTTATCTTCAATTTTGCCTGTTGTTCTATTTAGATGAAGCATTTTGCATGATTCTCTATCAGAAAGAGGGTTTTGGGCAATTAATTCTTGAGGCAGATTGTAATCAAAATCGGAAGTTTTTAATTTCATTGTTCTTTTAAATCCAAATGTCTTGCAGCGTGAACTTCGTCTACTCTTGAAACGGGAGTTGTTTTTGGAAATTCATGAAAATCAACGCCATCATTAATTTCTTTTGATATTTTAATCATTACATTGACAAAATTATCTAAAACTTCTTTTGTTTCAGACTCTGTCGGTTCAACCATGAAAGCTTCATGAACAATTAAAGGAAAATATATTGTTGCAGGATGTATATCGCTATCCATCAGTCTTTTTGCAATATCCAGAGTTGAAACACCTTTTTCTTTTTTGTCGGAATTATCAATAACAAATTCATGGGCGCAGTGTTCATCAAAAGCAATATGATAGTAGTCTTTTAGTTGTGATTTTAAATAATTGGCTGCTAAAACTGCATCAGATGAAACATCTTTTAGGGATTTTCCCATCATATAAATGTATGTATATGCTTTTACTAAAACAGAAAAGTTTCCGAAAAACGTGCTGACTTTACCTATTGATTTTGGGTTATTATAGTTTCTTATATATTTATTGCCGTCAAATTCAATTTTTGGAGTCGGTAAATATTCTTTTAATTTTGAAACAACTCCAACGGGCCCTGCTCCGGGGCCTCCACCTGCGTGTGGAGTTGAAAAAGTTTTATGCAGGTTTAAATGAACAACATCAAACCCCATTAATTTGGGATTGGTATATCCCATAATGGCATTAAAATTAGCTCCGTCATAATATAATAAAGAGCCGTTTTTGTGCATAATTTCAGATATTTCCAGCACTCCGTTATCAAAAAGCCCTAAGGTATTGGGGTTGGTCATCATAATTGCGGCAATATCCGAATTATATTGTTCAACAATCTTTTTTAATTCCTCAATATCAACGTGCCCTTTTTTATCAGACTTAACTTCAATAACTTCAAAGCCGCACATTGAAGCGCTTGCAGGATTAGTTCCGTGGGCATTATCCGGAATTATAACTTTTTTTCTTATGTCTTTAATATCTTCAAAATATTTTTTAATAATCATCATTCCGCAAAATTCGCCATGGGCTCCGGCACAAGGTTGCAGAGTGAATTCATCCATGCCTGTTATTATTTTTAAGAAATTTTGCAATTCATACATTAATTTTAGTGCACCTTGACAATCATCATCATCTTGGCTTGGATGAATTGCGCTAAAGCCTTCTTGAACACTTGCCCATTCGTTAATGCGGGGGTTATATTTCATAGTGCAAGAACCAAGAGGATAAAAACCTTTTTCTATGCAAAAATTTTTATCCGAAAGTTCTTTATAATGTCTCATAACTTCTAATTCTGTTTTATCTTTCAACTTAATCTCAGTGGTTCTTCTTTCCATTTCAATACCCCATTTTATAAAGACTTTTATACAATTATACAATAAAATTTTCTGTTAAGTTTTTGATTTTATTAAGAAATGTAACGAATATAAAAAGTTAAGCAATTTTTGAATTCTTATATACTTTATATATATGTAAGACATAAATAACCCCTTAAATAAAGTTTAAACACACTAATCACACACTAACCTTTCATCACGAGAATCAAGAAAACAAAGATTTTCAAACCTCTTAATTATTAAGAGGTTTTTTATTATTTAAAATACGCCCAATGGGACTCAAACCCACAGTCTTTGGCTTCGGAGACCAATGCTTTATTCAATTAAGCTATGGGCGCATAATACATTAATTCTATCAAATTTATGCTTTTTTATCTAATTTATTTTTTGTTTCATCGGGACTTAGTTTGTTCATTATCGGATGAACAAGCCTTGTAACAATTTGAGGCGTAACTACTGCCAAAATTATGCCTGAGGCTATGATTGACATTAATTCATTAGCGCCTTTGATTTTTGTTAGCATAGTTTTGTCTGTTACTTGTTTTAATTTTTCTTGATATTCTTTTGCGGTTTTTGCATTAATAACATCGCAGTTTTTTAGTTGAGGAAAGAATTTTAATAATTTAAATGTATTTCTTTTAATTGGAAAAATTAAAGCAAAAAAAGCTGCCATTGAAAATGATTGATACAATAGTTCTTTTGTGGCTGAATATTTTCTCTCTTCTTTTGTTGCGGTTTTGTCCAAAAGCGTAAAGGTTGGTCTGCCCACTGCCTTTAAACATCCTTCGGATAACACTTGGCAGGTTGAGTTTTGAACAAAATCAGCAGCTTGAGGGTTGGTTAAAAAATTAACGATTAAAGACATTTAACCCTCCTAATCTTGTATTATTCATATATTCTGCCATAGAAAACGGTTTTAGTGTTGTATTTATTGTTGTATTTGTTTTCTGCGGCTTGCTATCTTGTGATTTTACTTTTGATAGAACATAAATTAATTTATTTGTAATATACGGAATTAAAGTTAGAGCTAAAATACAAACGCTAACGTGGGAAATTACTTTTTTGGTATTTATATATAAATCTTTTGGATTTTGTATATTTGAAAATTTTGAAATAATATTCTCAAGAGCTTCAATGTGCTCTGTTTGATTTTTTGTGAATTTTTTAGCATTTTCATCTAAAAATTCATTCATAGCGTGGTTTTTGAGCGCTGCTTTGTCAATATTTGTCAGAGTTTTATAATCAACACTGTTTATATCAAGTTTCTTTTGTTTTACGAGGTCATGCGCTTTTTCTTTATAGTATTTAGCGCAAATTGGCGCAGTTAAGTTGTTTTTTACAACTCTTGTTATGCCGATGTAGCCTGCAAGAGCAACGCCTTCGGTTAGAAAATCTCTTGTTAGGGCATAATTTTTTTGTTCTTTTGTGGATTTTTTATCCGACATTGTAGCAAAAGGTATAAAAATAAGCTTAAAAGCAGCTAATGCTGCTGTGCAAATTTCAGAATCGTTTGAAGTTCCCAGACGTGTAATAATTTTATCTACAATATTATTAAAATTCTTCATCTCAATTTAATAATGCTTCTGAAAAAATTTTTTTGCACAATTTTCCTGTTAAAGTCGATATTGGATTTTTTAAAAATAATCATTAAATTGATATATAAATTTGGTGATATATGTTAAAAAGTTACTATGAAATTTTAGATTTAACCCCCAATGCTACAAAGGATGAGATAAAAAAGCAATTTAAAAAGCTTGTTAAAATATATCATCCTGATATTAATTCATCCTTGGAAGCAGAAGAAATATTTAAACAAATAAACAAAGCGGCGCAAATTCTTTTAGATGATGAAAAAAGGAAAAATTATGATGCTTTAAGAAATGTCAATAAAGAAATTTATAAGTCACAAAAAGTTTATAAAAATCATAATTCATCAAATTATACTTTTTCGGATTTATTTTCTAAAAAAGAAAAACAAAAAGAAAAACAAAAAAAAATAATAAACGGCAAAGATATAACCGTTAATATTGAAATAGATTATCAAGAAGCAATTTTAGGCACTACAAGAACAATAAACATAACTCATTCTTCTGTATGTCCAAAATGCGAAGGTCATAAATTTGCAAACGGACAAAAATGCCCTTATTGTAACGGCTTAGGAGAAAAAGTTCAAAATAAAAAAATCACCGTTAAAATTCCTCCCTCAATCAAAAACAAATCAAAATTACGATTAAAAGAAGAAGGGCAAAAAGGTATTAATGGCGGTAAAAACGGTAATTTGTACGTTATTGTTAATATAATCAACGAGAAAGATTTAAAAATTGAGAACGGTACTGTTTATTATGATGCTTTTATAAGTCCATATATGGCAATTTTAGGAGGCAATATATCTGTTCCGACTTTATGGGGCGAGGCAATAATTAAAATTCCTCCTTTGACAAAAACAAACCAAAGTTTTAAACTGATTGATGTCGGTGTTCTGAATGAAAAAACCAAGAAAAAAGGTGATGAAGTAGTTAGAATATTAATTCAAATACCTTCGAAAATAACTTCTGAAGAATACAATTTGTATGAACAATTAAAAGAAATCAATCAAAAAAAGAAAAATGCAAAATTTATCTAGTACATATATTAAAGAAATTTTTGTATCAACTCAAGGAGAAGGCCCTTATGTTGGACAAAAACATATTTTTGTACGTTTTTGCAAATGCAATTTAGCTTGTAAGTTTTGTGATACTGATTTTAGCCCAGAAAATGCAAAAAAATATTCGATTGATGAATTATATGCAACTTTGAAATCTTTAAATGCAGATGTGATAAGCTTCACTGGTGGGGAGCCATTATTAGATTATATTTTTTTGAAAGAATTTTTAAAAAAATATAAAGGAAAATTAAATAAAAAAATATACCTTGAAACAAACGGAACCTGCTTTGAAGAATTGAAAAAAATTATAGATTATATTGATATCATTGCTATGGATATTAAATTAAAAAGTGCCGCAGGACAAGACAATGATTTTAAAATAAATGAGGAATTTATTAAAATTGCTCTAAAAAAAGAACTATTTTTAAAGGTTGTATTTGATGAAAATATTTCTGATTGGGAAATAATAAAAACTTCATCTTTGGCAAAAAAATATAACATAAAACTTGTTTTACAGCCTAAAATGCCAATCAGTAAAAATATAAATCTTGAAGAAATATATGAAAAGTTTTATTTAAATTATCATAATGTTTTTTTAATTCCGCAAACACATAAATTTTTAAATTTGGCGTAATATATCTTAAAAAATTGGTTTATTTTATTTAAAAAAATATTTAACGTGTAATAATGTTTTTTATGACAAATACTTTAGAAAACAAGATAACTTTTAAATCAATAAAAAACACTATCAGTGAAAAATTTAATAAAAGCAATGAAACACCTCTGTTGGATGCAATGTTAAATTATAAAAAAGAACCAATGACCGGTTTTCATATACCGGGGCACAACAGGGGTCTTGGTGTACATCCTAAATTTCAAGAGCTGGTGGGGCAAGATGTTTTAAATATTGATACAACAGATGAATTTGATAATTTAGGCACACTTCATCCTGCAACAGGAGCGATTTTAAAAGCGCAAGAATTGGCAAGCGTTGCTTATGGTGCGAAAAAAACTTTTTTTGTTACCGGTGGTTCCACTGTTGCAAATTTAGCTCTTGCTTTTGCTCTTACAAATCCTTTTGAGGAGGTTTTAATAGGCAGAAACTGTCATAGGTCTGTTTTGACGGGTTTAATTATTTCAGGCGCCAAGGTTAATTGGGTAATACCAAAAAAACTCGATGATTGGGCAATTTTTGGAAATATTGAAGCAAATGAAATTGAAAATAAATTAAAAAATAACAGAAATATAAAACTTGTATGGATTACAAATCCTACTTATGAAGGCGTTGTTTCTGATGTTAAAACAATTAGTGCTATTTGTAAAAAATATAAAGCAGCGTTAATTGTAGATGAGGCCCATGGCTGTTTATGGAATTTTAATGATACTTTGCCAACTTCTGCGCTTCATCTTGGAGCTGATGCTGTTGTTCATTCGCTTCATAAAACAGGGGGTGCTATGACACAAGCATCTATGCTTCACCTTGGGAAAAATTCAATTTTTGAAGAAGAAAAAGTGCGCCATGCTCTGAAACTTTTACATACAACAAGCCCAAGCTTGCTTTTATTGTCCAGTCTTGATGCTGCAAGAGCAAATCTTTCAAGCGCCTATGGACAGCAATTGTTAGATAGGGCAGTAGAAAATGCGCTTTATTTTAGAAATGAAGCTAAGTCAATTGAAAATCTTTCTGTATTGGAAAATGATATTAATATTGATGTTACAAAATTATTCATTAAAATGAAAAATTTAACAGGGCTTCAATTGGAATATATTTTAGAACATGAATATAAAATAGAAGTTGAATCAGCTTCAGATGAAGGTATTTTGATATTGTCAAATATCGGAAATACAAAAGAAGAATTTGAATATTTAATAAAATGCCTAAAAGAAATTTCAAACAAAAAATATGATTTGCAAGCAAAAAATATAAAAATTATGCCTTTGATTGACCCTGAAATAGTTATGAATTTAAGAGAGGCATATTTTGCTCCAAAAGAGTATGTCAAAAAGGAAAATGCAATAGGAAGAATATCTTCTGAAGTTGTTGCACTTTGCCCTCCGGGGATTTCAATATTGCTTCCGGGGGAAATAATAAAAAAAGAACATCTTCCGTATTTGTTTTCTTATGAAAAAATCGAAGTAATTAAAGAATAAAATAAAAAGCGCTAATTTAAGCGCTTTTTTAATAAGACAATAAAGAGAATATTAATAAAATGATTATTGACCCAAGTATACAAGTGTTTCAAGCATGCTATTTGCACCTGAGAATACTTGTGAATTTGCTTGAACCAATCTTTGAGCTAAAATCATATTTGAGAATTGTTGGGCTAAATCTACATTTGATGATTCTAAGGCACCTGATACAACTCCGCCAACACCGTTAACATTGGCTGCTGTGTATAAAACTTGCCCTGCGTTAACACCAACTGAATATTGATTGTTTCCTTCAGCAACAAGACCTCCATTGTTTACAACTTTGGCCAATTGAAGCTGCATGTTAGCTGTTACCAATAGATTTGGATCAACATATAATGATGCATTGCCTGAATTTTGTATATCATCATTAATTATATGTCCATTGGCATCTTGATATGAAAAATACGTTGAACCGTCTTCATTTGCTTTAACGGTTAAAATTGAACCATCTCCATATGTAACGGTTACAAGACCGTCTTTTCCCACTGAATAGCTTTCATAATTTTTTGTATAAGGAGAAGCAACATCATCCACAAAGCCGATTGTAGCTGATACATTCATTTCGGATGTTGAATATTTTCCATCTACCATGGGCATACTTGCTAAATTTGTTGCAGCAACAAAGTTTGAGCCTCCGTCTTTTTCGTCTATTGTTTCAAAACCAAGCTTTTTGGCATCTCCGGCAGGAGTAAATGATATTTTACCGTCTTCTATAGTGGCGTTAAATTTACCGTTGCTGTCATCGTTAATTCTATCTACCAATGTTTGAACATCTGTTCCATCATCAATTGTGCCAAGATCAACGGTTAATTCTGTCGGAGTTCCGGCATCATCATAAGCTATAACTTTAAAAGTTCCGCCTCTAATTTGGCTTAAATCTCCGCCAAGTCCGTTTAGGTCATTAACTTTAATGTTGGCAAATTTATCAGCAGGAGTGCCGCCTTCAATAACTTTAATTTGGGTCGGGATTTTCATAGGAGTAGTTGAGCTTGTTAAAGATTCGGTTGAATTCATACCAAGAACTTTTGAACCGTCTGCTGTACATAAAAATCCGTTTTCATCAAGAGAAAATGTACCATCTCTTGTTAATAAAACTTTTCCATCGGAATTTAAAATGGTAAACCAGCCGTCACCTGTGATTGCCATATCTCCATCACGACCTGTGGTATTTGTGCTTGAAGCTCCGAAGTCTTTGGTAATAGATGCACTTTGAACACCTACGCCGATTTGAAACGGATTTGTACCGCCTGAAACTCTGCTTGAGTTAGTTCCTGTAGTGTTTGTTTGATACCATATATCCTGAAAATCAAGACGTGATGTTTTATATGCAGTTGTATTCATGTTTGCAACGTTATCTGAAACTACAGAAAGCTGCTGGGTTCCTGCATTTAAACCTGTCATGGCAGTAAATAATGCTTGTGTCATTTTGAATGATTGTCCTTTCTTTATTGTCTAAATGTAAATCAAATATTATTAAATTATGCTTTTGTTTGTTCGCTATTAGAAGTGCTTTCTTCAGTGCCTTCGGTCGGAGGTGTTGTGCTTTCGGAATCTCCAAATTCAATACCTAAATGTTCACTGATTTTTTGTGCAAATTCTTTGAAATTAACCGCCAAATATGAAAGAGCATCACGAACAAAGCTGTTATGTTCTTCTTGAGAAACTTCGCTATCAGCGGATGTGCCTTCCGGATAAACTTTAGTAACCGAGTTAAGCGGATACATTTTTCCATCTATGCTGACAGCAGCACCTGATGAATCTGAATAATCAACATATTCGACAACTCCTGTTGTGGCTTTTCCTGAAACCATAACTTCAACTTTTTGTCCTAAAAGTGAGTTTGCTTGATACATTGATGAAAATTGCGTAAAGCTGCTTGTCAAAGCTTCCATTTGTTCCAATGTTGCAAATTGGGCTTCTTGAGCAAGCATTTCAGAGTTATCCATCGGATTCATAGGATCTTGATATTGTAATTGTTGAGTTAAAAGAAACAAAAAGTCGCTTGAGCTTATTGAAGAGCTGCTTGTACTTGTTGTGTTTGTTTGTTGCGAAGCTACTCTTGCTGCTGTGGCTTGATTTTGTTCTTGAACTAATTGGCTGCTTGTAACTGTCATTGATAATCCTTATTGATTTAAGTTGTAACTTATTGTTTTGTTAAGTACGCTTGAAAAATCTTTGGCAAAATGCATATCGTAGTTTGTCATATCAGCCAGAAATTCTCTATTGTCTTTTTGTTCTTGATGATTATTTTTTTGCTGATTTTGACTATTGGTGTTTTGATTTTGCTGATTTTGTTGATTTTGGTCAAAATTGTTGTTGTTTCCTTGGTAATTTGTTGAACCTTCTTGCCCCATGGTTTTGATTTGAATATTGTTTACATTTACTCCTGCATCAGATAGCTGCTGTCTTAGTGAATCAATATTTTTTTCAATATATGCTCTAACATCATCATTTTGGGCTAAGATATTAGTTGTTAATCCAAGATGGTTTGTGGTTAGTTCAATCGATAATCTGCCAAGATTATGCGGTCTTAAAACCATTGTTAACTTTTGACCTTGCGCATCTTTTAATTGTGTTATTTTGTTTGTTATTTGGTTGAAAATATCACCCCCTATGTCATTTTGTGTCGGAGAGGTGACGTTTTGTGTTTTCATCATTTGTGCCGCATTTTTAATCATGGATACTTCAGGAGCTAAATTGTCATATGAAATGGCTCCATGAACTGTTGTAGTGGTGTTTAGTGATGAGTTTTGCTGGTTAAGAGCCATTTTGGCAACCTCATCAGCTACAGAAAGCGCTCCTGATTCAGCTTCATTTTGAAAATTGATGTCTAAAAGCATATCGTCTTGAAGTGCATCAACAAAAGCTTCTTTTTGAATGTTGACTTCATTTTCCTGTATATTTTCTTGTGTAATTTCGATTTCATTATTATTAAAGTCAACTTCAATTGTTTGTGTTTTTTGACTAAATTCATCTTTGTATGTATTGCTGTTGTTTTGATTTAGATAGTTTTCATTATCTGATGAATTTTTTGATTGTTCGAAAATTTCAGTTAAATCAATTGTATTTTTAGTATTTTTTGGGATATCTGATATATTCTCTTTTGGATTTATTTCAATACCATCATTTTGAGAATTTTCTTGAATATTATTTATAGTATTTTTAATTTCAGATAAAGTTTCTTGAACTATTTTTTTGTTTATTTCAATATTATTGTCTTTTGGTTGATTATTAATTTCTGTGATTTTTTCTACAAAATCATTGAATTTTTGTTTATCTTCATCAGATAATTTTTCGTAATCAGATGAATTTTGGAACTTATCAAAAATTTCCAATATTTCATTAAGACTATTTTTGTTTTCTTCGTCATTGTCAATTTTAATGTTGTCTAATTCAATTATTGTTTCATCTTTGGAATTTTGAATTTCTTTATTGTTGTTTTGTTCAAGTGTTTTTAGAATATTATCAATGTTGTTTTTGGTTTTTAGCGAGTCATCTTTATTTTCGGTTTGTAGTACTTGTTTAATTTCAAGCTGTAGATTTTCAACATCTTTAATTAAATCTTTATTAATATTTGTATTTAAATCTGAATTATTTGTTTTATCCAGCAAATCATCTAAATTTTTTGACAGTTCTTCAACTTTTTGAAAATCTGATTTTTCAAAAGAATCTTTAATTTCGTTTAATATGTCTTTAATTTCTTGCGTAACTTCGTTTTTATTGTCTAATTCTTTTATTGAAATGTCGTTATGAATTTCTTTTGTCGTGTTGTCAGGCTTAGATAATTCGATTTCATTAAGATTGTTTTCATCGTTATCAGAAGATTTTAGGGTTATTTTATCCAGAAATTCTTTTGCTTGAGCAATAAAATCGTTATCAGTTTCGACATTTTTTAAGGTATTATTTACACAGTTTTTAATTTGTTCAAAGGCTGATGAGAGATTTTCTTTGTTTTCTTCGGAAAAATCAAGATTATCCAAAGTGGCAAATATTTCATCTATTGCATTTGGAATTTCATCAAGTGTTTCAATTTTTGAAATTGTTTCATCGATTTCGGAATTTAAATCTTCGTTTTTGCTTATATCAAGATTAAGAGATATTAATATATTGCTTACAATATCTTTGATGTCTTTCTTATCCTGTTCATCTAACTGAATATCTTCATCGTTTGTTGTTTCGTTTAAAGAAAAAACCGGTGAAGGCTCTACAGGTGAGCTATTATTTATGTCTGACAAATCTTGCTTTTTTGAAGTGTCTTCATTGTTGATTGTTACTTTGCTATCAACATAATTAACTGTTGTATTTTCATCATTTTCAATTTTTTTATCAGTGTTTTTATTGGTGTTAGCTTTAGTTAGTTCTTCTGTTTTTTCTGTGGTATTTGATTTTTTTTGAGTATTGTCTATTTCAAAATCTTTTTGAAAATTGTTTTCGGTCGATTTTGTTGTGTTTTCTTTATTGTTTGTTTTTTGGGCATTGTCTTTTATTGCAAGCTTGTTGATTGAGCTTGTGTTTGTTTTTGCAGCTTTTTTAACAAAGTCTGTCTGAACTTTTTGAGTATTGGCGTCAAGCGTATTTATCAGATTGGAAAAAGTATCGTTGCTTTCGTTTTTTCTCGATGCTAAATTTCCGTTTTTTAAATTTAACAATATATCAGCTGTGCTTGTTATATTTTCATTATTTTGCGCTAGGGCTTCTGTCATATTTCCTCTATTGTCCTGTTTTTAAGCTGTTATTCTTTTTGAATTAACAATGTCATCAATTTGTTTAATTTCTTCTTGTAAGAGCTCTTTGTTGTAGTTTTCTTTTTGTTTTTCTTTTAGATTTTCTAATGATTTTACTTTTATATATGCATCTTTTACAATTTGCTGTTGTATGTTTAGCTCATGTTTAGTTTTTTCAATGATTTTTTCTTGCGTTTTTATGTCTTGAGCTATTTTATTTGAATATGCAGCATAATTTGCCACAATATTTGCATCAAATGTTTCTTTCAGATATCTTTCAGATTCGTTTTTAATCTGCAAAAGAGCATTATTCATTTGATTTAAAACATCTAATTGCTTATTGTATATATCAGTTATAGAAGCAAGTTTTATTCTCTCATCTTCAAGAGCGTGTTTTCTGATAATTAAAACACTCTCAAGAGTGAACTTGAACTTCTTCAAGCTAATTCTATCCCCATATATCTAGTCTACACATGATAAGATACAAAAGATGAGGTTTTTATTCATCATCTATTTTGTTGAAAAACTTTAGCATAATTTTAAAAAAATAAACTATATGGATTAAATTTTATCTTCCGCCCATATAAAATAAAATGTCTATAATTAGGTCTGCAAAAAGTATGTATACTGTACAAATTATTGCTGATTTTGTCGTTGATTCGCCGACATTTTTAGCACCGCCTCTTGTATTATAACCGACAGTTGCGCAAACTAAAGCTATTAAAGCACCAAAAATAACCCCTTTAAATAGACTTATGTATATGTCTTTTAATAAAAGCATTAACCAGACGGAGTTAAAGTATCTTATTGGGTGAAGCCCTATAGAGTAATATGAAACTATTGCTCCGCCTAAAATTCCTGTTAACTCTGCCAATAAAACTATGCAAAACATTCCTATGGCACCCGCTATTATTCTTGGTGCAAAATAGTATCCAATCGGGTCTACTTTTAGAACTTCAATGGCATCTATTTGATTTGTTACTTGCATGTTAGCAACTTGCGCCGTTATTGCCGTTCCTGCTCTAGCCGCCAGAGCCAGCGCAGCAAACCCCGGTGCAATTTCTCTTATTAAAGCAACTGCTAAAAAGCCCCCTATATAACTATCTCCTCCTGACATCAAAAATTGCTCTGCAACTTGCAGCGCGATAACGCAGGCAGATATAAAGACTATCGATAGGCAAATTCCCAACGAATCAAAACCAATAGCGCCCATTTGATTGAACACTGCGCCAACCCTGACATTTCCCTGCAGGGTATACTTTAGGGCTCTAAAGAAATTTTGAACACATTGACCTAAAAAACTAATCACAAACTGATTATATCTTTATCAGACAAAAAAAGCTAGATTTTTATCTGTATTTTTTATAAAATACATATATGATAGTATTTGATACATTTTTTGCAATAATAATACTTTATTTGTTTATATACTGTGTTTATCAGCTTTTTTTCTTCATAAAGGCAAACGATATTGAAAAATTTTTTGAAATGCAGGAAAAAACAAGAAGCATAACTGTCGATAACAAGAAGTTGTGTGTAATAATTTATGCAACAAATAAAGACAAAAATCTTGATAGGCTTCTTTCTGTTTTAAATAATCAATCATACTCTAAGGAAAATTACGAAGTGCATGTGGTTTTTCAAAAAGAGGAAAACGACCCTTCATCATTGAGAGATTTTGCGCTGGGTGCAAGAATACATAATATTCAAAATCCTGATTATTTTTCAAAAGACAAAGCCACTAATTTATTAATTCAAAAAATGATTGCGGATGAAAAATATGATGCATATGTATTTTTAGGCGCAAATAGAATGGTTGGCGAAAAATATCTTGAAAATATTAATAAATCAATTAAAGAATCAGGTGTTGTTGTTGGTTCTAAAGTTTCAATGAATGAAAAAAATCAACTTGCTAAAAAAATTAAAAATTCAATCATAAGCGCATATTTAAAATATATAAATCGAACAAATAATATTGTTCGTTCAATGTTTGAATTACCGTTTTTTGTAGATGGTGAAAATTTTGTAATAACAAAAGATGCATTGGAAAAAATCGGCTATGTCGGAATAGAAGATAAAGATTCCGAGCTGGAGTTTTCTCTTGATTTAGCTTCTAATGACATTAAAACAACTTATTCACCTTATATTATATCTGCAATTGATGTGAAAAATTATGATTTTTCATCACCGACAATTCAAAATAAAATTACATTATTCAGTCATTATTTCCCGCTGTTAATGTTTAAAAATTCGGCCTTTAGAGAATTTATTTTATTTTTATTAAAACCTAATTCACTATTTGTTTTATTTTCTTATATTGCTTTATGCTTACTGTCTTTATATTTGCCAAGCCATATTGCAAAGAAACCGCTATTGCTTTTAGGGTTGTTTTTATTTGTTAATTTTATTATTTCTATAAATACATCAAGAATGACTCTAAAAGAAATTCTTTGGTTAACATTGTATCCTATATGTTTGAGTTGGCAAAAGTTAAAGATATTAATAAACAGTCTTACAATGCGTTCTATTATAAACAGTAAATATGAAGAGGAAAATATTAACTCTGCTACAATTAATGCTGTTGTTAATAATGGCAAGAAAGATTTTATATGTAAACTGGATTTAGTTTCTGAAGATGGTATGAGAAAAGTGATTTTTAGAGAAGGCAATCGTTTTATTGCTACTGATTCTTTTTTGAGAATGCATGATGCTCTAAAAGATATAACTTATAAACTAAAATCAAAAGGCTTAACTCTTAAGACTTGTCAAAATTGCAGTCATTTTACATTGTGTCCTGACGGCACTTTGGATTGTTTAAACGGAAAATGTCAAATTTCTCAAAATGAAATTTTAATTTGGAACGGATGTCAGTTTTTTTATCCTTTAAACAGTGATTCGCCTAAAAGCACTTGATAGAGCCTATATAGCTTTGTGTCATATTTTGGCGTATTTGATATAAATCTCATTTTCGGGTTATTTATGGCTCGGGCAAGCGGTATCTTTTTTCTTTTGCCATGGTCGTAGTAGTTTAGCGGAATACTGCTGTTTATAAAATCTTTGTTTTCAGAAATATAATTATACCAGTTTTTGAAAGATTCCAGTGCTTTTTGTGGGTCGTAATCGTTGCCCTCTTTTGAATTTTCAACTAATTTGTTTAAAATTTGTTTTTTTATTTCCATTATGAAGCCCAAATTTTGAGAAATTTCATCTGTGGAAAATTCTCTCATTATATCAGAGCCTATTGTTTTTGCATATTCAAATACAAAGTTATATTTTTCAGGGTTTATGCTGCCATCTTCATCTATTACGTGTTTTCTGTATTCTTCAAATTGTTCGAAGTCTGATGCCCAAGTTGCAAACATCAAAAATATAAGCGCAGGAAATTTTTCTTTTGATATTTTTCCGTTTTCATCCAGACAATAATAATTTATTAGCGATTTTAATTCGCAAGCATTTTTTTGATTGCCAAACATTTTATGACATAACAAAAGAGCGCTTAGCATATTGGGGTCTGTTCCGTTTTGAGAATTTGAATATTTAATAGCGTCAAAAACAAAATCATCTTTTTCAAGCAAGTCGTCTTTAATAAGGTTAAAAACAGAATTTAGCTGCCTATAGTCAACTTCGACCTCGTCATTTTGTTTTTGTGCATACAAAACTAAGTATATAGCCTTAATTAAATTTTCAAATTGTTTATTGTCTAACTTAATATTTTTATTTGCATATGCCATTTGACATGTTTCAACAACTGTAATAAACGTGTTTTCAACATCATCTAAATGTCCTCCTCTTTCAGAGGTTAAAAGGTTATCTATAATTTCTTTTCTTAGATTGCTGTTTTTGATAAAATTCAGAGTTTGAATTGGGGCTTCGGTATTGCTTTTTTCAAAGCTGTCTTTGTTTGCTTTAAATTTAAAAGAATTTTTATTATTTTGTATATTGGTATTTGTTTTTGATATTTTAATGGATGTTAGAGGAGAAATTTTCATTAATATTATTCCTTTCTTTTATATAACTCCTCTAAAAAAAATTTTTTTACTTTATTTAAAAATGTTTCCAAGCATGTATATTGAACCGCAGACTATTTTCAAATTTTTATCATTATTGATAATGTTTTTAATTTCATCTAAAGAATTTATTTTTATTAATTCTTTTTTAAAAATATCTTCTAACTCGTCAAATTTTAGTGCATTTTTGTATTCAAATTCATAGAAATAAATTTTATCTGTTTGTTTTTTGATATCAAAAAGCATATTTAACATTGTTTTATAGTCTTTGGTTTTTAGACATCCAAAAATGAATGTTTTATTATAAGTTGAAAAATGTTTTTTTAAAAAATCAACAAGCGTAGCTGTTCCTGATGGATTATGTGCGCTGTCAATCAGAAGATTTTTTTGTTTGTTGTAGTCGAGTCTGAATTTCCAAGTTGTATTTTCTAAAGCGTTTTCTATTGCTTTTGTATTGATTTTTATATCTAAATTGTTAATTGCAGTTAATGCTAAAGCAAGGTTTTTGGCTTGATGAGAACCCAAGAGGTTAAATTTTATTTTTTTATTTTCAATATATGCGAAGTTTTCATTGTTTTCGTATTTTACTTCAATTTTTGTTGGTTCTATTAATTGAGCATTTTTGATTTTCGCAACTTTTTTTATAACTTCATAACCAAGGTTATCTTTTGAAACAATAACTTTAGAATTTTCTTTAATTATTCCTGCTTTTTCAAGGGCGATTTTGTTAATCGTGTTTCCAAGTTGTTCTGTATGGTCAAAATCAATTGTTGTTATTATATCAATAATTGATTTATCGATAACATTTGTTGCATCATATTTGCCTCCGAGGCCTGTTTCAAGTATGACGTAATCAACTTTTTTAATAAAAAAGTAATAAAATGCGACCGTTGTTAAAAGTTCAAATTCTGTTAAATCTATGTTATTTTTAAGAGCAAGATTATTGATGTCATTAATTAATCTGTCAAAAACATATCTTGAAATATTTTCATTGTTTATTTTTATTCTTTCGTTGTATGAAAAAAGATGAGGGCTTGTATATAAACCTATTTTTTTATTTTCATTTTTAAATTGTTCAACTAAAATGTCGTTAATTATTTTAGAGGTGGATCCTTTGCCGTTTGTGCCTGCAATATGAATTATTTTATATTTTCTTTGCGGATTATCCAAAAGTGCTAAAATTAATTTAATTCTTTTTAATCCCAAGTTGATATGAAACTTGTTGGTTGATGTTAATATTTCTTGCGCTGTTTTCATGGTTATTTATTCATTGCTTGTTTAATTTCTTCTACAATTTTTTGTGCTGAATTGAGTTTAGCTGCTTTATATGCATTATATGATAAATCCGACAACAGTTTTTTGTTGTTCATTAAATTATCAACCATATTAAAGAGTGTTTCATTGTTACAATCTTTATCTTCCAGCATTAAAGCCATTTTGTTATCTACAAGGCTTAAAGCGTTTTTCTTTTGATGGTCGCATGCTGCATAAGGATAAGGAATTAAAATAGATGGCAGGGAACAAGCACAAATTTCAGACAGACTAAGTGAACCTGCTCTTGAGATTACGATATCTGAGGATAATAAAGCAAGATACATTTTGTCAAAATAGGGTTGTAATACTAAATTATCTGGAAGCTCACCCATTTCATCCAAGATTTTTTTTGTTACTTCATCAAAATTTTTCTTTCCTGTTTGCCAAATTATTTCAATATTTTCTTTATTGGCATATTCTTTTAAAATTTTAAAAGAAGAATTGTTAATTGTTCTTGCACCTAATGAACCACCCATAATTAAAATTGTAAAAGCATCTTTTAGGGATAGTTCTTTTCTTGCTTGTTTTTTTGATATTGTTTTGAATTCTTGCCTTATTGGGTTTCCGTTAACAAAAACATTTTTTGAATTAATATATTTTTTTGCTTGTTCAAATGCAATTGATACGCTATTTGCTTTTTTTGCAAAAAATCTTGTAACAATTCCCGGTTGTATGTCGCAATCATGAAGTACATATGGGATATCAAACATTAAAGCGCAGAATAATATTGGAGCACAAACATATCCGCCTGTTGCAAATATTACGTTTGGTTTATATTTAATAACATAAATCGAAGCTTTGATTATTGCAAAAAATAAACCAATGAACCAAAAAATTAGCTTAAGGCCAAACTTTCTCGGCATACCTTTAACGCCATAAGATAAAAATTGATATCCGTTTTTTGAAGTTATTTCGTATTCCAGATTTTTTTTATTTCCAAGATAAAAAATATTTTCCTTTTTAACGCCTGATTCCAATAAGGCATTTATAACTGAAATTGCAGGATATATGTGACCTCCTGTGCCTCCTCCTGTTATAAAATATGTTTTTTCTTTATTTTCGCTAGACATAATGAACTATCCTTTGTACTCTTTTTTTGGAAATATTAATTAATACTCCAATCATACATAATGACACAAATAAGCTCGAACCGCCATAGCTAATGAATGGCAAAGGAATTCCCGTTGCAGGAACAAAGGATGACGCTACAGACATATTTGTGAAAGCTTGGAAACAAATTGAAAAAGTTATTCCGACCGCTAAAATTTTTCCGAACATATCAGGGCATTTCTTGGCTATTAAAAAGCCTCTGTGTAAGAATACGCAAAATAAGCAAACTAAAAAGAAACATCCTAAAAAGCCAAATTCTTCACCTATAATTGCAAAAATAAAGTCAGTGTGTCCTTCAGGAAGCCATGAGAGTTTTTGCTTTGAATTGCCAAAACCAACTCCAAAAAGTCCTCCTGATGAAAATGCCACCATTGATTGAATGATATTGTATCCTGCTCCTAAGGCGTCAGAAAAAGGATCCCACCAAACTTTAATACGCTGCAACTGGTAACTTCTTATTGTTGTTGCTACAGCTAAGACGCCAAGACCAAATGTGCCTGCGATAATTTTGGCAGAACCTCCGGCTATATAATACATTGCAAGAGATGTCATTAATAAAAGAATTATCATTGATAAATTAGGCTGCATATATATTAATAAAAGCATTGCGGCAAATATCATATAAAACGGATATTTTCTTGAATCTAAAATGGAGCAATTTTTAGAAAATAATGTTGCAAAATATAAAACTAAAGCCGGTTTTGCAAGCTCTGAGGGTTGAAATTGAATTGGACCTATCACAAGCCATCTTTTTGCTTCATTCACAGTTACCCCTAAAGGAGAGAATTTAACAAGCGCCAGAGTAACTAATACAAACAAAGATAAAGCACCCGCCCAAGGTTTTAGTTTTCTATAGTCAAATTTTGAAAAAAAACAAGCACCCCCTACTCCTAAAATAAGCCAAATAAGTTGTTTTAGAGTAAAAGAAAAAGGATTTTCGCCAAGTCCTATTGCTTTAGGAGCGGATGCTGAAAATACTGCCATAATTCCAAAAACAACTATAAACACAACTACCACAACTAATAAGTTATCGGCAGGAGTATGAGTATAGGTTGTATTTGTATGAGTTATGTGATTTCTATTTTTTTGATAGTACATAGTTTTTAAAAGCCTCTCCTCTTTTTTCGTAGTTTTCAAACATATCAAAACTTGCACATGCAGGAGATAACAATACAATGTCAGGTTTATCCAATGAAGCAATATCAATTGCTTCTTCTAGTGTTTTGGAATTAACTATATCATAGTATCCGCTTTTGGATAATTCTTCTTTAAATCTTTCGGTTGCTTCGCCGATTAAAATTACTTTTGATATTTTGTTTTTAATGGCTTCAATAAATTCTTTTAGAGATGTTTTTTTATCTCTGCCGCCTGCAATTAGGACAACTTTTTTATTTTCAAAAGAATTTATCGCAACAATACTTGCTTCGGGATTTGTTGCTTTTGAATCATTATAATAATCAGTTCCATCGATAGTTCTGATGAATTCTAATCTGTGTTCTATAGCTTTAAATGTTTTTAGAGCTTCAGTTATAGTTTTATTATCAAGTCCTAAAATTTTTGCTGCAACAATTGAACACATTGCGTTTTGTATATTATGAGGACCAACTATTTGCATTTCATTTATGTCGATAATTTCTTCGTTTTTGAAAATGATTTTGTTGTTTTCCAAATAAATGCAATTTTCAAAATTTTGTTTTTCAAGAGAAAAATAGTAAACTTTCGCTTTTATTTCTGAGCCAAGGCGTTTTAGATATTTATCGTCATAATTTAAAATTGCATAATCGTTTTTATCCATATTTCTAAACGGTTTTGCTTTGGCTTCAAAATAATTTTCTATTGTTTTATGCCATAAAATATGGTCAGGAGTTAAATTGCAAAAAATTCCTATTTTTGGTTTAAGAGTATTTGAATAATTTAATTGATATGAACTTGCTTCAATTACATAATAATCAGGATTTTTGTCTTTATATTCAAAAGGGCTTATGCCAATATTGCCGCAATAAGGCGCTTTGAATTTTTTAGATAGAATATATGATGTTAAGGCTGTTGTTGTGGTTTTCCCGTTTGTTCCTGTTATTAAAACTATTTTTTCATTATTTTCAAATGAAATATACTCAATATCAGAAAAATATTTTATATTTTTTTCTTCCAGTTTTTTAATTATTGGGCTATCAGGAGGAATTGATGGGCTTAGTATACAAAAATCAGCATTTTCAATAAATTCATCGCTGTGTTTGTTGAATTCTATATTGATATTTAGCGATAACAATTCATCTATTTCTTTTTGTTTTTTGTTTGATTTCTCATTAGCTTCGCTTATATATACATTAGCTCCATGGGCTTGAAAATATCTGGCAGCTGCAACTCCTGTTGTAGAAAAACCAACGATTAATACCTTTTTGTTTGTTAAATTGTTATCCATATTTATGCCTTATATAAAAAATAAATTAAAACGCTTATAATTGAGCTGATAAGTGTAATTAGCGTGAATATAATTACAATTTTATTTTCAGACCAACCTGACAGTTCAAAATGATGATGTATGGGGCTCATTTTAAAAACTCTTTTTCCGGTTAATTTGAAGCTTGTAACTTGAATCATGACTGATAAAGTTTCGCAAATAAATACAATTGCTATTGGTATTAACCATAATTCAAATTTTCCCATAATTGCAATAGTAGCCAACAGTCCGCCAAGGGCTAAAGAACCTGTGTCGCCCATAAATATTTTTGCAGGTTTTTTATTAAAATATAAAAAACCAAAGCAAGAAGCGCTTGCTGCTATTGAAATAATAGCTAAATCAATATTATTGTTCAGAAAACAAATTATACTGCATGCCAAAAAAGCTATAACAGATGAACTGGCGGCTAATCCGTCTAATCCGTCTGTCAAATTAAGTGCATTTGAAGCTCCAACCATCATAAACACAACAAAAGCAGGATAAAACCATCCTAAATCGAAGCTAAAGTTTAAAAATGTTACTTGGGTTTGGTGTGAAAAAATTATATAAAAAGCAGGCAGCATTGCAACTGCAATTTGCAGTAAAAGTTTTGCTCTTGCCGATAATCCGAGATTGTGATGAGCCTTGATTTTTTTAATGTCATCTTCAAAACCCGTAAAAGTATAAAAAATTAATGTCATTAAAACTATCATTGCTCCTGTTGTAACTTTTTGAGCCATAAAAAGAGCAATTAATGAGGCGATAATAATTGAAACAATAATAAAAACACCGCCGGTAGTCGGAGTTTTTTCTTTATATGAGTGCATTTTTGCAACTTCTTCTCTTAAATATTGAGAGTATGCCTTTTTTTTCATAAATTCAATATAAGGTATGCCGAAAAGTAAGCATAAAATCAAGGCAATAAGCCCTGCAACACTAATCATTATCATATTTTTCCACCATTTCAATTATTTGTTCAAATTTCATAAATCTTGAAGCTTTTAGTAAAATTGTTGCGCCCTTTGGAGCATTTTTAATAATATAATCTGCGCATTGTTCATTATTTTCAAATTCGACACTCTTTAGAGTTGTATTTCTTGCAATATGTTTAGCTAAAGTTCCCACTGTTAAAAGTTCAACATCATTATATTTAGATAGAAATTCGCCAACTTGTTTATGATACATTATTTCGTCTTTGCCAAGTTCGCCCATATCGCCCAAAACCAGAATTATGGGTTTTGGATATATCGATAAGAATGTTTTCAAAACGGCATTCATAGATTCCGGATTTGCATTATAACTGTCGTTTATAAATGTTAAGCCGTTTATTATTGTTTTTTCCCATCTTTTTTCAATAGGCTTATAATCAAGAAGACCTTTTTTGATGTTTTCTTGTGAAATGTTGCAAGATAGTGCTGCTTCAATTACTAATATTGCATTTGAAACATTGTATTCGCCTGATTGATTGATTTCGTATTCAAAATTTTTGTAGGTAAATTTTGTGGAATCAATTTTAACTTCTATATTTTTGGCATCATTTAAAGATGTATATATTTTTTTGCCGTCATATTTAAGATTTTCTTTAATTTGAGGGCAGTCAACGCCGATGAACAAGCCTTCTTTTTTAAGATTTGAAGCTATTTCGCATTTTGCTATAGCAATATTTTTAAGTGTTCCAAGTTTTTCTACATGGGCCGAACCGATATTTGTGATAATTCCTATATCGGGATTTGAATATTTTGATAACAGTTCAATTTCGCCTAAATTTCTCATGCCCATTTCTACAATACAAATTTCTGTATCAGGGGGCATATTGAACATTGTTTCACAAAGACCTATTTCGTTATTATGATTAAGGGCGGTTTTGTGGGTTTTATATTGTGTATTAAAAACGCTGTAGAGCATTTCTTTTGTTGTTGTTTTTCCGCAAGAGCCCGTTATGGCTATAACTTTTGGGTTAATTTTGTTTCTTATATGGTTTGCAAGTTTTAAATATGCGTTTAGCGCATTTTTAACATAAATTACAAAATCAGCATCTTTGTTTATTTTAAATTTATTTTGGGTGAAATATCCTCTTGCACCTATTGAAATTGCTTTGTCGATAAAATTGTGACCGTCAAAATTTTCTCCTCTTAAAGGAAGATAGACATCGCCTTTTTTTAATTTTCTTGTATCTGTCGAAATATCGAATAATATATTTTCATCAATTAAATCTTTTTTATATAAGATTTCGCATTCCAAACAATTTATTATTTCTTTTAAATTAAAGTGCAAAATAATCTCCTAGAAAAATAATTTATTATAGAATAATTTTATATCAAAAATTGGAGTCAACAAGTTAAATTTTATAAATATAAATTTATTGAACAAAATTAAAAACAAGATTAAAATAAAAGTTATGAAAATTGCTCTTATTCCGATAGATAACAGACCAATTTGTTATGATTTAGTTTATGATATTTTATCGATTGATAATGATATTGAGCTTTTTATGCCTAATATTAAATATCTCGGCGGTTTAACAACTTATTCCGATACAAAAAATATCTTATCTTTTATAGATAATTTACCTAAAGTTGACAATTTAATCGTATGTCTTGATACAATTGCATATGGCGGATTAATAAGCTCAAGACGAACAAATGATGATTTTGATGTAATTAAAAAAAGAATTGAAGAGTTTAAACAAATTGCTCTTAAAAAGGCTGATAAAATCCTTGCTTTTTCATCTGTAATGAGAATTTCTAATAATAACATTAATGAAGAAGAAAAAGAATATTGGTCTGAATATGGTAAGAAGATTTTTTCTTGGTCATATGAAACTCACAAAAATGAAGTTTTAGGATTAAAAAATAAAACAGAAACAGATGTTCCAAAAGAAATTTTGGATGATTATTTAAATACGAGAAAAAGAAATTTTAAAATTAATCAAGTTTATCTCGAATGGGCAAAAGAGGGTTTTTTTGATACTTTAATTTTTTCTAAAGATGATTGTGCGGAATTTGGTTTTAATATTAAAGAAGCAAATTTTTTGGAAAATGAAATTCAAAAGTTTAATTTAAAAAATGTAAAAATTAAAACAGGAGCAGATGAAATTCCTCTTGGTTTAATTTCAAGAGCAATAAATAAAAATGTCAGATTTAACCCTGTATTTATTGAAGAAAAATCAATCAATTTAATTTCGAAGTATGAAGATATATCTGTTAAAAATTGCGTTTTGGGTCAAATTGAACTTGCTAAAAGCGCTGTAGATATAAATAATTACGATATTAAGTTGATAATTAATAATTTTAAAATTGAACAAGGTGATTTGGTGCTTGGAAGTGTAATAAATACACTTAAAAAAAATATTGATATTAATTTAAATACTCCAACTGCCATAGCTGATATAAATAATGCGAATGGTTCAGATAAAGGCTTGATTGATAAGCTCTTTAATTTAAAAACTGATAATTTTTACGGTTATTGCGCTTATAATACAACAGCAAACACGATAGGCTGCGTATTGTTGATTGCAATAGTAAAATTTTTGGCTTTAAAAAAGGGGTCATATAATAATTTAGCTTTTAAAAAAATAATGTTTATAAGATTTATGGATGATTGGGTTTATCAAGCGCAAATAAGAAAATCAATAAGAGAAAATGCGCCTTTATTTGCTGAAAAATTGATTGAAAAAAGAGGCGAATTAAATGATTATTCTAAAAAAATTTCAGAATTTTTAAATTATTATCCTGATGAAATTAATTATTCACTTCCTTGGAATAGATCTTTTGAGATAAGAATTGAGGTTAAATAATCATATAAATGCACTATTTTGGCTTTAAATATTTATTTTGTGCTAAAATCACGTTATGGAAAGTAAATATTTAAAATCATCTAATATTTTAATGGCGCAGTTAAATCCTATTTCAGGAGATGTTGAATATAATAAAAACAAAGCCATTGAAGCAATTAAAACTGCAAAAGAAAAAAAGGCAGATTTAGTGGTTTTTCCTGAGTTGTTTTTAATAGGTTATCCTATTGGAGATATTTTAACAAGGTATCCTTACATTTCACACCAAGCTCAAAAAGCTCTTGATGAGATTAAAATATATTGTGAAAATATTGCTGTATTAATTGGATATCCGGAGATAAATAATGATAAATTCGGAAAACCTTACTACAATTCTATGGCATTAATAGAAAACGGGAAAATAGTTAAATCAATTAGAAAAACATTACTTCCTACATATTGCGAACACAATGATTACCGATATTTTGAATCTTGGAATGAAGAATTTGAAAACAGGATTTTTACTCTAAACAATGTTAAATATGGAGTTATAATTTGCGAAGATGCATGGAATGATTTTGAATTTTTTGAAAAAAATCTTTATAAAATTGATCCTGTAGAAAAAATTGCAAATGATGTTGACGTTTTTCTTTGCCCTTCGGCTTCCTGTACAAGAGCCAAAAAAGAACAATTAAAGCACAATATGATGAGTCATTGTGCTAAAAAATATTCAAAAAAATATATCTATGTTAATCAGGTTGGTGCAAACGATGAACTTGTTTATGACGGTTTATCCAGAATGTATGATGAAGATGGAAAACTTGTTGCTATGGCTAAATCCTTTGAAGAAGATTTAGCAATGGTAAATCTTTCCTTAGGGGGTGAAATTAACCCTTTACCTAAAGGGTTGGAATTAACCTTGAATTCTCAAAAAGAATTTTCTCTTGATCATAAACCTGATTTAGAGAGAACATACAGAACAATTATTGTTGCAATAAGTGATTATTTTAATAAAAATGGTTTTAAACAAGCAGTATTAGGGCTTTCAGGAGGTCTTGATTCTACTGTGTGTGCTGTTTTATTGGCTGATGCATTGGGGGCTGAAAATGTTTTCGGGATTTCAATGCCATCAAAATTAACCTCTCTTGAAAGTAAGAATGATGCAAAGGAATTAGCAAATAATTTAAAAATTAATTTTCTTGAAATTCCAATAAAAGACATGTGTGATTTAATCAAAGATAAATTTAGCTCTATGTTTGATGAGATTTCAAAAAATTGGTGTAACAGATACACTAATTCATACACTAATGATAATATTCAAGCTCGTTCAAGAGCTATGATATTATGGGGTATAGCAAATGAATATGGAGCATTGCCTATTGCAACATCAGATAAGTCGGAATTATATATGGGTTATGCAACAATAAACGGTGATATGTCTGGAGGATATGCACCTATATCTGATGTTGTTAAAACAAAATTATTTGCTCTTGCAAGATGGATGAATGAAAATAGAAAAACAAAAAATGCAATCCCGATTTCAATTATAAATAAACCTCCGGGAGCTGAACTTGCTATTGACCCTAAAACAGGAAAAACACTTTTAGCTGAAGATGCTCTTATGCCCTATGAATTTTTAGATGAGGTCATTTGGAGGATTGAAAATCTTAATCAATCAAAGGATAATATGCTAAAGCAGGAATTTTTATATGAGAAAAAAAATCAAGTCGATAAAGATACCAAGCTCAAGTGGTTAAATAAATTCTTCAAAAGATTGAATACAGCACTTTATAAATGGTATATAATACCCCCAGGACCTGTCATAGATGCAAGGTCAATAAATAAAATTGAATATAAGCAACCAATTATATCAAATATAGATTACTCAAATTAAAAGGAGAAAGTCATGAAAAAAAATTTAGCAGCATGTTTATTGTGTATAGCAGCTTTTGGCGTGGGTTTTGGTTTAAATAATGCCGCCTTTTCCGATATGAAAACTGCAAAAGTTGCTTATGTTGATGTTTCAAAACTTTTAGCTGCTTCAAAAACAATTAAATCAGCAGAAAGTGCAAGAGCAAAACAAACAAAAGACATGCTGGCATGGTACAATACAGCAAGCGCTGATATTAAAAAACAAAGCACTAAAGCCGGAAAAGAAGCTCTTATAAAGAAATATGAAGCTCAATTGACTCAAAAGAAAAAATCAATAAAAGATAATTATGCTAAAAAGATAAATGAAGTCGATACTCAGCTTGATAAGCTTATAACAGACAAGGCTAAAGGTTTAGGATATGATTTGGTATTCAGAAAAGATGCACTATTATATGGCGGCACAGATATTACAAATCAAATTTTGCCCTCAGTAAAATAAATTTGTAAAGTTAATTTTTGATAAAAAAAATAATAAGTGTAAAAATCACTCTATATCGGAGTGATTTTTATCTTTTAAAAAATAATTTAAAAATTGATACTTTAAAATGATACTCATGCTTTAAAAATATAGTAAAATATAAAAAATAGAAAAACAAAGTAAGTATTTTATCACCGAAGCATTTTAATCGGCAAAAACATATAGAGGTTTTTCTAAATCTGGACAAATACGGAAAGTTATTAGGAGGAATTAATGCAAAAGATTTCAAACGATATAGGTGCTATACCAATAACACAAAATTCGCATTCACCTGCTACAGATGCAATTAAAAACAACGGTGAAAATCTTATAAATGTTTTGAATTTTTCAAGAAGATCCTTGAATAATATCATCATTGTTAAAAAAGACGGAACAAAAGAAAAATATAATATTGAAAAAGTTATAGACGCAATTAAAAAATCTGCGACAAGAATGCTTGTTACTTTTTCAGATAAAGAAATTAAAGATATTTGCACTTTTGTAAATAAATCTGTTCTTGAAATGAATACTGATGAAGTTGAAATTATTCAGATGCATAATATTGTTGAAAGTGCACTTCAAGCACTTAGTCCAAAAGTAGCAGAAAGCTATAGAAACTACAGAAACTATAAAACTGATTTTGTTTCAATGCTTGATAAAGTATATCAAGAATCACAAAGAATAATGTATATCGGCGATAAAGAAAATGCCAATGCAGATTCTGCTTTAGTTTCAACAAAACGTTCTTTGATATTCAATGAATTAAATAAAGAATTATATAAAAAATTCTTCTTAACAGTTGAAGATAAACAAGCAATAAAAGAAGGATATATCTATATTCATGATATGTCTGCAAGAAGAGATACAATGAATTGTTGCTTGTTTGATGTTGCTGCTGTGTTAAAAGGCGGCTTTGAAATGGGTAACATTTGGTATAACGAACCAAGAAGCCTTGATGTCGCTTTTGATGTTATAGGCGATATTGTCATGGCTGCAGCAAGTCAACAATATGGTGGTTTTACCGTTCCTGAAGTGGATAAAATTTTAGCTCCGTATGCTCAAAAGACATTTGACAGACAATATGACAGATATATTTGTATGGGTCTATCATTTGAAAAAGCAAGAGAAGAAGCAATGAAAGATGTTCAAAATGATTTTGAACAAGGTTTTCAAGGTTGGGAATATAAATTCAACACTGTTGCTTCATCTCGTGGTGATTATCCTTTTATTACGGTTACAACCGGTCTTGGTGAAAACGAATTTGAAGTTATGGCAACGCTTGCTTGTCTTAAAACTCGTCAAAACGGACAAGGTAAAAAAGAATGCAAAAAGCCTGTGTTATTTCCTAAAATTGTATTTTTATATGATGAAGAATTACACGGCGAAGGTAAACCTCTTGAAAAGCTTTTTAAGGCAGGTGTTGAATGTTCTAAAAAAACCATGTATCCTGATTGGTTAAGCTTGTCAGGTGAAGGTTATGTTGCTGAGATGTATAAAAAATATAAAAGAATTGTGTCCCCCATGGGTTGTCGTGCATTCTTATCTCCTTGGTTTGAAAGAGGCGGCATGGAGCCTGCTGATGAAAATGACAAGCCTGTTTTTGTGGGACGTTTTAATATCGGAGCAATAAGCTTAAATCTTCCTATGATTTATGCTAAAGCTAAACAAGAAAGCAAAGATTTTTATGATGTATTAGATTACTATATGAATTTAATCAGAAAAATTCATATAAGAACTTATGAATATTTAGGAGAAATGAGAGCTTCAGTTAATCCGCTTGCATATTGTGAAGGTGGTTTTTATGGTGGTCATTTAGGTTTCCATGATAAAATCAAACCGCTCTTAAAATCCGCAACAGCATCATTTGGTATAACTGCTCTAAATGAACTTCAAGAACTTCATAATGGAAAGTCTTTGGTTGAAGATGGCGCATTTGCTATTGAAGTAATGGAATATATTAATAAAAAAGTTGCCGAATTTAAAAAAGAAGACGGCTGGTTGTATGCTTTGTATGGTACTCCTGCTGAAAATCTTTGCGGTTTACAAGTTAAACAATTTAGAAAAAAATATGGCATAGTCGGAAACGTTTCAGATAAGCCCTATGTATCTAATTCATTCCATTGTCATGTTTCTGAACAAATTAGTCCGATTGAAAAACAAGACTTAGAAGGTAGATTTTGGGATTTGATGAATGGCGGAAAAATCCAATATGTAAAATATCCTATTTCATACAACACTAAAGCAGTCGAAACGCTTATCAGACGTGCTATGAAAAAAGGATTTTATGAAGGTGTTAATCTTTCATTGTCATATTGTGATGATTGCGGACATCAAGAATTAAATATGGATGTTTGTCCAAAATGCGGTTCAAAAAATCTGACAAAAATTGACAGAATGAATGGTTATCTTGCTTATTCAAGAGTAAAAGGCGATTCTCGTCTTGCTGACCATAAAATGGAAGAAATTAAAGACAGAGTAAGTATGTAATTTGTTATAAATGCTTCTTTGTATGGGCTTTGTTCTACAAAGAAGCATTTTATTTGTTTTATTTTTATTTATTGGGAGAGGAAAAATGAATTATCATAATATTACTAAAGACGACATGTTAAATGGGGATGGTTTAAGAGTTGTATTGTGGACAGCCGGTTGTACACATTGTTGTGATGGTTGTCAAAATCCTCAAACTTGGGATGTAGCAGGCGGAATTGAATTTGATAAAGAGGCAGAAGATGAACTTTTTGAAGCTTTATCCAAAGAGCACATTTCAGGTATAACTTTTTCCGGTGGTGATCCTTTGCATCCATTTAATACTGAAGAAGTGTTAAGACTAGCTAAAAAAGTTAAAGATACTCTTCCAAAAAAGACTGTTTGGTTGTATACCGGTTTTTTATGGGAAGAAGTTAAAGATAAGATTGATTTATCAAATATCGATGTATTAGTCGATGGTGAATTTAAAAAAGAATTAAACGATAACAATCTTCACTGGGTTGGAAGTTCAAATCAAAGAATAATTGATGTGCAAGAATCTTTAAAAGAAAACAAGATTATTCTTCATTCTTAATCGTGTTCTTTAAATGCTGCACGTTGACCAACCACGCCAAAAGGATATGCTGATTTATCTGTAATTAATATCGGATATACATCAAGAATTTTTGATTTAGAAGTTGCTGCAGGAACTTTGTAGCCTTTTGTTTTATCTTTTTGCGGATTTGGTTTTCTTTGACCGTTAACATCTACAATGATTACGCAAGGATCTTTGCGCTCAGTACCAGTTGTGTCTTCGCTTGGCTGATCAGGAGTGCCGCAATGACCATTATCTGTGGCAAAAGTTCCGCCCGCAATAGTTATTGTAGTTGGAAATTCATATCTCATGCCGTCAACGGTAAAGAAAGTATAATTTGCTGTACCACCCATATCGAAGCTTTTTGAAGTAGATAAAATATTCATTCTTTTTCTAAAGAAATTATATAAACTATCTTCATCATCAGGGGTTTTCATATCAACTGTTTCAATTGGACCATAACCTTCTAATGCAATATTGAGCTCAATTACTGAGTTGAGTGTTGATAAGGCTTTTTTTAGGGCAGAACGATATTCGTTTTGCTCTGTGTTTATTAAAATAGATGGTATGGTTAACGCCGCGATAATACCAATTATCACGAGTGTAATCAACGCTTCTGCTAAAGTGAAGCCCTCTTTTTTTGTTCCGTATTTTTTACTAATCATTATTTTTTTATGTATTTCTGCATACTTTAATGCTATCTATCAATTATTATAATACATGTAATATTAATTTGTGTATAGTTGTAAATTTAAAAAATCATACAATTTGTTTAGATTTTATTTTTGATTTATTAAAATTTCCTCTAAAACACTTATTTTCATAGTTTTAAAATCAGGTTTCTTATTAAACCATATCTCTACTGCTCTTTGTGCTTGATAGATTAACATATCAAGACCACATATATATTTTTTATTATACATTATTGCTTTAGAAATCAAAGGTGTCCTTAAAGGATTGTAAACAATATCATATACTATAGCATTTTTAGGTAAGGATTCGATATTTTTATTATCTACAATGCAGTTATCTTCGCTGTAGTTTTTCATTCCTACTGGAGTTGTATTAACTAAAATATCTATATCCTCCAGAGTATCCATAAGAGTGTTTTGTATGGATTGTATTTTTACGGATTTGAATTTTTCTCTAAGGGTGTTAACGGTTTGAGATGAGTTTATAACATTTCTTGTATAAATATCAATTTCAGCTATTCCCATTTTATAAAGTCCGGCACAAATTGCCCTTGAAGCGCCGCCGGTACCAAGCACTGCCGCTTTTTTGCCTTTCAGGGAAACATCTTTTGGAATTGCTTCCATAAAACCCCAGACATCGGTGTTGTATCCTGCTAAAGATAAGTCGTCTTTAATTTTTACCGTATTTACGGCGCCAACTAAATCAACATATTCATCAAATTCAGATAAAAATAAAGTGGTTGGAACTTTATGTGGAATTGTGACATTGAAACCAAAGTATTTATTTGTCCTTAAATGTTTAATTTGATTAACTAAATCTTCGCTTTCTGTTGCCAAAAGTTCATATGTTCCATTTATTCCAAGGTCTTTAAAAGCAGCTTTATAAATTATAGGGCTGTATGAATGCCCTAAAGGGTATCCGATAAGTGCAAATTTATAGAGTTTATCTTCCATTATTCTTCATCCATATCTCTTGAATACTTACAATTTTTATTTGAGCAGGCAATCTTGTTACCTCTTTTTAAATATTTTTTAACCAGTAAACTTCCGCATTCCGGACATTTTTCGCCTGTAGGTTCTGCCCATAGAGCAAATGTGCAGTCGGGATATTTTGAACAGCCCCAGAAAAATGTTCCATAACGGGATTTTCTTTTTACCAGTTCACCATCCCTATTTGCTTTTTCGCACTCAGGGCATTTAACGCCTGATGATTCTACAATTGAAAATCTTTTTTTGCATTTTTCATTTAAACATTGATAATATTTTCCGTATGGCCCTGTTTTAATAACCATATCAGATCCGCATTTTTCGCATTTTTTATCTGTTGGTTCATCTTTTGGAATTTGAATTTCTTTGTTGTCTTCTTCCATAGGGAGTGCTGTTTTACACTCCGGATACCCTGAACATGCCAGAAATTGCTTTCCGTAGCGAGATAACTTAACAACCATTTTTCTGCCGCAATTTGGGCATGTTTTATCTGTTTCAATATCTACCCTTTTCATATTTTTTTGTGCTTCATCAAGAGTTTTTGAAAATGGTTTCCAGAAGTTGTTTAAAAATTCAATACTATTTTGTTTGTCCTCTGCTATATCATCTAAAGATGATTCCATTTTGGCAGTGAATTTATAATCCATAATGTCAACAAAGTTTTCGTTTAATTGCTTACAAACAGCTCTGCCTAAGGGGGTTGGTTTTAAGGATTTATTTTCAATTTTTTCAACATAATTTCTTTGTTGAATTTTGGTAATAATAGGTGCATATGTAGATGGTCTTCCTATGCCGTATTCTTCTAGCTGTTTAACCAAGCTTGCTTCAGAATATCTTGAGGGAGGTTGAGTAAAATGTTGTTCGGGAATTAGTTTTTTCAGATTTAGTTCATCCCCGACTTCTAAAGATGGAAATTTTTGCGCTACAACATCTTCAGTATCAGCATAAATTTTTGTGAAGCCGTCAAAAACAAATTTTGATGAACCCATCTTAAAAATATATTTATCTGCAGTAATATCAACAGTCAGGTTTTTAACCTTAGCATTTGCCATTTGAGAAGCCATAAATCTTTCCCAAATAAGTTTATAGAGTTTATATTGCTCGCTTGTTAAATATTTTTTAATGCTTTCGGGAGTTTTATCGATGTATGATGGGCGTATTGCCTCATGGGCGTCTTGAGTATTTTGTTTTTTCTTAGCATATACATTTGGAGTTTTTGGGTAATATTCATCTCCATAGTTTTTTGTAATATATTCTTTAGCGGCTGATTGAGCATCGTCTGAAATTCTGGTAGAATCTGTTCTCATATAGGTTATTAAACCAACAGAGCCATCCCCTAAATCAATACCTTCATAAAGTTTTTGAGCTATTTGCATAGTTTTTGATACGCCATAGCCAAGCTTTGAACTTGCCTCTCTTTGCAGGGTTGAAGTTATAAAAGGAGGTTGAGGTTTTCTTGTGGTATCTCTGGGTGTTATTTTTGATACAAGATATTTTGCATTTTCAAGATTTTTTAATATCTTATCAATTTCTTCTTTATTTTTTATTTCAAGTTTTTCATCTTTATTGTTTTTAATTATTCTTGACAATTGGGCGCTAAAATCAAAATCTTTTTTATCTTTTTTGTTTAATATGGCATCTAAACTCCAATATTCTTGTGGAATAAATGCTTCAATTTCATCTTCTCTTTCGCAAATCATTTTTAGGGCGACAGATTGCACGCGTCCTGCCGAAAGTTTATAATTTTTCATTTTTTCCCATAAAATCGGACTGATTTTGAAACCTACAAGCTTGTCCAGAATTTGTCTTGTTTTTTGTGCTTCAACTTTTAACATATCAATTTGATGATAATTAGCTACAGCCTCTTTAATTGCGTGCGGAGTTATTTCGTTAAAAACTATTCTAAAAATTTTATCTTGTGGAAATTTTAGGCATTCTTTAACATGCCAAGCAATGGCTTCTCCTTCCCTATCGGGATCTGATGCAAGGTAAATTCTATCAACTGTTTTTGCTATTTTGTTTAATTCGTTTACTATTTTTTTCTTCTCGGGTATGATTTCAAAAGTCGGTTTAAAGTTGTTTTCTATATCAAACCCTAGTCCCTTAGAGGCCAAATCTCTGACATGACCCATTGAAGCTTGAATAATGTAATTATTACCAAGTATTTTGCCTATTGTTTTAGATTTAGCCGGAGATTCCACTATCACAAGAGTTTTTTCAGATTTATCTTCTTTATTTTTAGTTTTTGCAGTTGCCATAATTAACCTATATACATTTATAATATTTATTGACTGATTGTTTGATTATTCCTGATAATTCCAGTTGTGTTAAGGCTGCCATAGCCAAAGAAACATCTTCTTTTATATCATCCATTATTTCATCAAATGTTTTTGAGTCAAGAGATATGCTTTTTAATATCTTTTTTTGTAAATCATCTAAATTAAGTGTTAAATCTTCCTTTTTTGTTTCTTTTATTTCCCAGTTCATTTGCTCAAGAATATCTTTTGAATTTACAACAATGGCTGCGCCTGTTTTGATTAAGTGGTAAATGCCTTCTGTGTTTGGATTGGTTATATTTCCCGGTATACACATAAGCTCTCTGTTGTAGTCAAGAGTCAAATTTGCGCTAATCATAGCACCTGATTTCAGTCTTGCTTCTCCAACAAGTGTACCTTTGCTTATTCCTGTGATAATTCTGTTTCTCTGCGGAAAGTTTTGAGCCATGGGTCTTGTTTTTAGCGGATATTCACTTAAAATAGCTCCGTTACCATTTACTATATCATAAAATAAATTTTTATTTGACGAGGGATAAATTATATCTAAGCCGCTTCCAATTACGGCTATTGTTTTCAGGTTATTTTTTAGTGCGCTTATGTGTGCTTGGGTGTCAATTCCATAGGCTAAACCTGAAACAATTGTAATGTTTGTTTTGTCAAATCCTGAAATGATTTTATCAAGAGCGATTTTAGCCTGCATGGATGCATTTCTGGAGCCAACAACAGCAAGTGCATAGTTAAAATCAATGTTTTCTAAATTGCCTTTGTAGAACAAAGATAAAGGATAATCCGGAATTTCTTTTAAGCAATCAGGATATTTTTCATCTTCATAGGTTAAGATTTTAATTTCTTCATCTGAAAATGCTTCACTAAAGCATTTGTCAATATCTAATTCATCAATTTTTTTCAGGAGATTTTTAGGAATTGAGATATTATAATAATCTGCAATATTTTTTAAATCATTGTTGTTAACTTCAAAAGCTCTTTTGATATCGCAGTCAAAATATTCAAAAAGTTTTGATTTAAATAAAGGCCTTATGGGTAAGTAATTAAATGCGCAGTAATATTTTGTTTTTTCGATATTATTAATTGTATTTAATTTTAATTGGTTGATTTTAGCTTGCATTTTTCAGCTCTTTGTATTCATTTTCTACTGATAAATTATTAAAAGTAAGAGTGTTTTTATTATCCAGCGCAAGTTCTAAACAGTCAAGACGAGAATTATTGTCTTTGTTTATTTCAAATATTTTAGACATTAAATAGTAAATATCACCATTTTCTTGTTTTTCGCTGATTTTTGATAAAATTTCAAGGGCTTCGTCTTGTTTTTTTTGTTTAATCAAAATTTGAACCAAAAGTTTATATGCTTCTATGTCTTTTGGGTTTTTTTCAACTGTTTTTTTGAGCATTATGATCGAATCGTCAATTCTTCCCAATTCCCAATAAATTTGAGCAATATTAAAATATGCCCAAGAATAATCAGGAGATAATTCTAAAACTTTTCTATATTCAACAAGGGCAAAATCAATTTCATTTACCTTTTTATATTCTTCGGCTAAATAAAAATGTGCAAAATAATCGCTGTAATTATATTCTATTGCTTTTTTAAAACATTTTATTGCGGTTTTAGGGTCATTTTTTTTAGAATACAAAATGCCTATTGAAAAAAAAGCATTAGCATCTTCATTTTTGTAGTAAATTACTTTTTTAAAATTTTCTAAGGCTAAATCAATTTCATTTTTTTGTTCGTAACACAGTGCTAAATTATAAAGAAAATCAGGTTCATCGGGTTTTAGTTCAACTGCTTTTTTATAAGCATCAATTGCCTTGTTGATATCTTTTAATTTTTCCCAACAAATTCCGGTGTTAAAATATAAATTAGCATCATCAGGAAAAATTTCAAGTAAATATTTAATATGAGAAAGTGCGGCTTTTTCAAAGCCTAAATCCAAGCACATCATTATTAACTCTCGTCTTGCTTGGAAATTTTTAGGATTTATTTTAACTGTTTTTTGAAGATTATCAAATCTTTCCGTATCATTCATTTTCTTCTTCTAATGCTTTATCTAAATCAAAATCTATTATTTTTCCATCCAGTTCCTGCTGTTCTTTTTCTTCACGCTCAAGCTCTTCTTTGTCTTCATCTTGAATAATTTTTTCAATAACAATTTGAGCCATATCAAGCGCAACTTTTTTCTTGGTATCACTGGGGCATTTTTCAAGCATTTGTATTGCTGTTCTAACGGTTGAATCTATGTCATACCAGCGAGAATGTCCGCGTTGTATTCTTCCGTCTTCAACAGCTGACATAATATCTTCAACATTTTCATATTTATTATCTTGAATATTATGTTCGATAATAACCTTAATTAAATTTAATGCAACCGCAATTTGTCTTTCATCCGATGAATTTGCCAATGTTCTCATAGACATTGATAAAACAGGATCTTTGTCATACCATCTTGAAAAATATTGATTTTCCATATTTGCTCCTTGTAATTGTTAACTGTTTTTGTAAATTACTCCGCAGCTTGATGACGGGTAATTCCAATCAATTGCGCCTTTAGGACATGCTAATCTGCATGCGCCGCATTCCAGGCAATTTTCATACTGCACAATTATTTCTTTTGTATTTTCATCTATGCTGTAAACATTTGCGGGGCATATTGCCAAGCAGGGTTTGTCTTTGCATTTTGCACATTTTTTTTGATTAACAATTAAATGTGTCTTATTATCACAATTATACTTAATAGTTGCTAATTTGTCTTGTATTGATTTTTTGTTAACATTATTTTCCATAGTTTATCTTCCAAAAAATATATCTAAAACACATCTAAATGCGCTAAAGCCATCTTTTATGAGTTCTTTTATATTTCTATCGTTAAGAAAACTTAAGAAATAATTTCTAAATTGAGAACTCTTTGATTTGCAATTTGCACTTGTAATTATTTCGAAAAATTCTTTCATTTTTTTGGGGTAATAGTTCATAATTGAACCGCGTCTTGAGTATAGCCTATCAATTATGTTTCTATATGTATATAAGTCTTTTAAAATGAAAGATTTATCAAGTTCTTTTTTGTATAAAGAAAGATAATTTTGAGAATAGTTATTTTCATTCAGAGCATTAAGCGCTGTTTTTCCGGCCAATTTACCGGAAATCAGTGCGTAGTTTGTTCCTTCAAAATGAACACTGTTGATAAATCCTGCGGCATCGCCTGCGATTATAACACCATTGTCTGTTAATTTTGGCATTTTGTTGTATCCTGTTTCAGGAATTAAGTGTGCGCTGTATTCCAGTGTTTTTCCGTCTTTAATTAAAGGATGAATATCGTTATGATTTTTTAAGTGTTCCAATAAATCATTTATGTTTAGCTTGTTTTTGACTAAATCTGCTAAATTTGCCCCAACTCCGAGCATTATTGTGTCTTTAAAGGTATATAAAAAGCCCATCATAAAAACGTTTTTAATATTATCAGGATTGCCTATATATAATTTTGTTGCGCCGTTTGTCAAATCTTCTTTTAGATTAAATCTTTCTTCGATTGTTTTTTTGTCAAGTTTAATTGTTTCTTTGGCTGATAAAATAACGTCTTTTGGTTTGTATTTTTCTCTTAAATTAAGTTCTTTTGCTAAAAGAGAATTAACTCCGTCAGCAAGAATTACTATCGGGGCATAGTATTTTTCCAATTCGGTTTCAACGCCAATTACATAGCCGTCTTGTTGAATTAAATGTTTAACTAAAGTATTGGGTGCATAATATACCCCTTCTTTTTTTGCTATTTCCAACATCCATTTTTCAAGATTAAATCTTTTAATTGCAAACGCTTCAGCGTTTTGACTGTCTTTGTATGTTATTGAAACTGAGCCGGTATTATTCAAAAAAGTCCAGCTGTGAGAATTAATTATTCTTTCATAGGGAAGTGTGTTAAAATCTTCTTGAAAAATTTCCTTTAGAGCAGTTTTATAGATAGCACCGCCATACATATTTTTAGAACCTATGTATTTTGCTCTATCTAAAAGCACAACTTTTTTGCCGCCACGAGCAATTTCTAATGCTGCGCTAATTCCGCATGGGCCTGCCCCTACAACTATTACATCGGTATTGTATTTTATATCCATAATATTAATAATACAAGTTATTTCAATAAAAAACAATAGAATATAATCTTATAATATTTAAGCAAAATTATAACTTTTGTAAATCAAGGTTTAGAATATTAATTTTTGTGGAATATAAAAATATGATAAGTTTTAGTTTAAAGGAAAGAGAAGACAAAAATGGATGCATCAATTAATTTAAATTCGCAAAGTTTGCAAAAGAAAGAAGATATGCCCAAAACTGAAACAGCAGGCACAATTGCTCAGGCTCAGCCTCAACCGCTGTTTAATCAAACAAGTGAAACAGCAGGTACTATAGCAAGTGCTGCATCTGGTTCTTCTTCCGCTCAATCTTCATCCCAAGGCGGAGGAGGTTCATTTAGCGCTATGGCATAATTGAAGAAGATTTTAAAAAAGTGCAGTATTGTATTAATTCAATACTGCACTTTTGTCTATTAATTTTATTAAAAAATTAATGAATAATATCAGTGGAAAAGGAGAAAAATTATGAATACACTTATGAACGTTTTTAAATGGGTTTGTTATTCACTGGTATTAATAGGAGCGCTAAACTGGGGGTTAATCGGTGCATTTAATTTTGACCTTGTTGGTTTCTTGTTTGGTGATATGACAGCTATGGCAAGAATAATTTATACGCTTGTCGGATTATCTGCAGTAGGTTATTTTGTATTCTCAATTAGAGAAGAAGGAGAGTGCTCACATTATAATTGCTAGAAAAAATGAGGGGTAAAAAATGCTTTATCCCTCATTTTATATAATTTGATTTTATATGATATGCACAAAAAGAGGGTAAAGAATCTTTACCCTCTTAATTTGTATAAACTGAAAATTATTATTCAATAATTTTATCTACAACGCCGGCGCCAACTGTTCTACCGCCTTCACGGATAGCGAATTTCATACCTTGTTCGATTGCAACAGGGTTGATTAATTCAACTTCCATTACAACGTTATCACCAGGCATTACCATTTCGCCGTCAAATTTGATTGAACCTGTTACGTCAGTTGTTCTGATGTAGAATTGTGGTCTGTAACCAGGGAAGAATGGAGTATGACGTCCGCCTTCTTCTTTTTTCAATACGTAAACGTTAGCTGTGAATTTTTTGTGAGGTGTAATTGAACCAGGTTTAGCTAAAACTTGACCACGTTGAATTTCAGTTTTATCGATACCACGTAATAAAGCACCGATGTTGTCACCTGCTTGACCTTGATCAAGAGATTTTCTGAACATTTCAACACCTGTTACGGTTGTTTTCTTAGTTTCGCCTAAACCAACCAATTCAACTTCATCACCAACTTTTACGATACCACGTTCTACTCTACCTGTAGCAACTGTACCACGACCTGTGATTGAGAATACGTCTTCAACAGGCATTAAGAATGGTTTGTCTAAGTCACGAACCGGTTCAGGGAAATATGAATCGATAGCATCCATTAATTCCCAAATTTTATCAACCCATTTGTCTTCGCCACGTTTAATAGATGGGTTAGCTTGAACAGCTTCAAGAGCTTTTAAAGCTGAACCTTTAATGAAAGGAATGTTATCTCCGTCAAATTCATAAGAAGATAATAGTTCTCTAACTTCCATTTCAACAAGGTCTAATAACTCAGGGTCATCAACCATATCACATTTATTTAAGAATACTACAATGTTAGGAACACCAACTTGACGTGCAAGTAAGATGTGTTCTTTAGTTTGAGGCATAGCACCATCAGTAGCAGCAACTACAAGAATAGCACCATCCATTTGTGCAGCACCTGTAATCATGTTTTTAACATAGTCAGCGTGGCCTGGGCAGTCAACGTGTGCATAGTGGCGTTTTTCAGTTTCATATTCAACGTGAGCAGTTGAAATGGTGATACCACGTGCTTTTTCTTCAGGAGCAGCATCGATTTCATCGAATTTCTTTGCTTCTGCTTGACCTGCAGCAGCCATACAACCTGTAATAGCAGCAGTTAATGTTGTTTTACCGTGGTCAACGTGACCAATAGTACCAACGTTAACGTGTGGCTTGGTTCTTTCGTATTTTTCTCTAGCCATAAGATAAGTTCTCCTTCTTTCTTATTTTCATTGTTATTGTTTTAGTTTTTATATAAAGATATGGGCAGAGGTGGATTCGAACCACCGTAGTCGTATGACGGCAGATTTACAGTCTGCTCCCTTTAGCCACTCGGGCATCTACCCATATCTAAAAATTTTTTTAGATAATTGATTATTGAATATTCAGTTGTCAATTTGCAATCAATTATGAAATAAACTTTTTTTAAAATGCCCTTGATGAGATTTGAACTCACGGCCTCTCCCTTACCAAGGGAGTGCGCTACCCCTGCGCCACAAGGGCAAGACGCAAATTATTAAAAAAAGCCGATGATGGGACTCGAACCCGCAACCTACGGTTTACAAAACCGTTGCTCTACCATTGAGCTACATCGGCATTTTCCATAAATATATATTATTGTGGACATAAAAAACTGTCAAGCATTTATTTTTAAAAATAAAAATTGCAAATTCTAATGTTTTTGTTGTATTATAGAGTTAAATATAAACTTCCTTGTTGGATTATGGATAATATGCTGGTATAATTGAATTAATTTATAGAAAGTTTATTTATGCAAGTAGCTAATGCTTTAAATAATAGTATAAGAATTTTATTTAACCCCAAAGTTGAACCGTTTAAATTGTTTGATTTTTTGATGGTAAAATCTGATGAGGACAGATATTTAGCGCAAATTATCGAAATATATGACGATAAATTTGATTCATCTCAAAATGTCGCCAAGTTGAAATTGTTTTATAAAATTACACAAAACAATGAAGTAATGCCTTATGATAATTTTACGCCAAATAAAGAATGTGAAATTATCAAGATAAAACAAGATGAAGTAGAAAACTTTATCAATCATGGCAAAAAAACTTTTGTTTTTGGTACAAATGTTAAAAGTTCCAGCTCTCTTAACGTTCAATTTGATTTTTTTGACAATAATTCTATAATTTTGGCTGACAAGGTTGAAAGTTCAAATGCGGTTTCTCTGAATTTAGCTAAAAAACTATCAGTTCAAAAGCATACTATAATAATTGATTCAACAGGTATAGTTGATCTTGACGATGCACAAAAAATCAAAGCAGGTAAGAATTTTAGATTGCCGCTTAATTATTCAACGATAGATTTTGTTTTTGATAAGTGTTTGTCTGATGCAAGTCTTGAATTTCAACAAATTGCAGGTTCAATTTTATTAGAAATTAAGAAATATGCAAAAAGACAAGCTTTTGAATTTATTCCTTTTAATATTTTTGCAAGAGTTCTTTTAGAACAATATAAGGCTACTCCATATCCTGAATTAAAACTTCTGTTAGTCAGATTGAAAAAAGCTCAATTGGATGAAATTTTTGCAAAAACAAAAAAAGAAGTAGAAACACTGTTTAAAACAATTGAAAAAAATCCTATTACAATAGTTGATTTGTCAGGTGTTAGTTCATTGTGGCAAAAGGCATATTTAGAATATTTTGTGAGTGCAATTAATCAGGAAGTTTATTTAATTACAAGAATTAATGATGAAAACTGTGATGTTGATTTAATTAATACAATATATACAGAAAAGAAAAATATAAAATTCATTCCTAATGTTTCGTACAATTACAAAAAACTTCCTTCTATAATGCAATATTGCAAAAATTATGTTTTATTGCCGAGTTTGTACCAAAGAACAGATTTTTTAAATGCTAACTTCGCACTTGCAAATCTGATTTCGGATGAATGTATAATTTTTGGTGAAAATACGGATTATTTCTTGTATCTTGCTAAAGATTACACTCTTGAAATGCAAGAAAGAAGAAAAAATTATAGAAAAATAGCTCTTTCTATGGCTAATTCTGAAAATCAAACCGAACAAAATGTTTCTTCTTCAGGTTTTGAATCAAAAAATGATTCACAAAAATTAATTGAAGAATTAACAGAATTTGAAGAAACTCAAATTAAATCAAAAGAAAAAGAAAATACACCTGAATCTTTTGATGATGATTTTAATCCTCCAAGTTCAGATAATGTTCCTGATGAAGATTTTGAAGAAATTGTTAATCCGTCTGATACGAAAGATGAATTTTCAGATATTGAAGAAAAAACAACACATGATGATTTTAGCGTTGATGACGATGAAACACCTGTTGCAGAAGCAAAAAAAGATGAATTTCAGCAATTAGAAGAAATAAATCCTCAATTAGAAGAAAAATCAGCAATAGTTCAAAATGAGGATATTATAGATGATGTAAATACACAAGAAGAAAACATCGATAAAGATAATAATGAAGATGAGATTTTGCCTTTTGGTGAGAATGAAGAAATTTTAGATACATTGGATATTGTTAATACTCCATCTCAACCAAAAGATGAAGTAAAAGAAAATATCGATAAAGATTTGGATAAGAATGAGAAATTGGCTCAAGAAGCAGTTTCAAGGGAAGAAAAAGACGCCATCTTAAAAGAAAAATTTAACGTAAAAGATGCTGAGCTTATTGATCCTGATGATGTAGAACTTGAAGTTGCTCAAACTCAAGACAATGCTCCTCAAAACCAAGGAGAAGAAAGCGAACTTGATTTTTCTGATGAAGAACTTGATTTCTTCCAAATTGCAAAAGAAAGCTCTCTGCAATATGAACAAGAAGAATTGAAAAAAGAAAAAATTGTAGTAGACGATGTTGAATATAAAACGCAAGACGATACTCAAGATAATAAAAAAAAAGATGAAATAAATAATTTTCATAACACTAGCAGTTTAAATAATGATATTGATTTAAATGAAATTGCAAATAATTCTATAGATGCAAGTTTTAATGAGATTATTGATAAAAAGCCGAGTGAAAATATTCAAAGTATTAATGTAGATAAAGAAACCGGCATTGATATTGATACGACTGTTCCGATAGAAAAAGAGAATTTACCAATATTTAAAGAAGAACAAAACGAAACTCCTTCTGAAACATATAAAATAGGCGATGTGATAATCCATAAAAAATATGGTAAAGGAGTTGTTGTTAAGACAATTAAATATGAAGAAAGACAACTTTTGCAGATTGAATTTGATGAATCAGGCAAAAAATTGCTTGATCCGAAAGTGGCTGAAATAAAATTAGAACAGTAGTACAATGGGCGACGAAAATAAACAGTTTGAGGCAAGTCAGCAAAAACTAAGAAAAGCCAGAGAACAAGGGCAAGTGGTTAAATCAAAAGATTTATCTGTAGCTATTGCAATAATTGTTATGTTTTCTTTTATTTACCTGATTTCGCCTTTAATATGGGGACAATTGAGTGCATTGTTTACCGTTATTTATGAACAAATTCCAAATAAACATTTGAATGAAATAGGATATGCTTATTTGTTTACCAAAACGGTTATACCTGCGGCATTAATTCTGCTTCCGATTTTGGTTTTAGCTTCTTTTGTCGGAATATTGGGTGATATGATACAAATTGGGCCTTTGTTTACTACAAAACCCATGGAGTTTAATGCTGAAAAATTTAATCCTACAAAATATTTTAAAAATTTAATGAGTCCAAAGACTTTGTTTGACTTATTTAAAAATATTGCAAAAGTTATTGTGCTTGGTATTGTCGGATATATGGTTTATTCTGATCATTTTGAAGATATACTTATGCTTGCTGCTGTGGATAATCATTTTGCGATTTTAATTCAATTTGGGGCATTAATTCTTGATTTCGTTATAAAAGCGGGTATTGCTTTTTTGGTTATCGCTGCTGCTGATTATGGGGTTACAAAGTGGAAGTTTCTTCAAGATCAAAAAATGTCTTTCAAAGAAGTAAAAGATGAATATAAAAATTCTGAAGGTGATCCTAATGTTAAAGCTGCACTTAGACAAAGAAGACAGCAGCTTTTGCAGCAAAAAATGATGGATGCGGTTACAACTTGTGATTTTGTGGTTACAAATCCGACCCATGTGGCATGTGCTATTAAGTATGATGCAGCCACAATGGAATCTCCCACTCTTGTTGCGAAAGGGACTGAATTATTTGCTCAAAAAATTAAGCAGATTGCAAAAGAACACAATATCCCCGTTATTGAAAACCCTCCCGTTGCTCGTGCATTGTTTAGGTTGGTTGAGGTTAACAGGCAAATTCCGCCTGATTTGTATAAAGCAATTGCTGAAATTCTAATCTTTGTTTACAAACTTAAGAAAACAACAGCAAAAGAACAAGAAAGAATTAGAAAAACAGCTCTTGAAAAAGGCGATATTCAAGCACAGCAAGAATTGCAAAGAAAAAGAAATCAATCTCTTGAAAAATTTAAATCCATGGAAAAAGACAGCGAAAATTCCAATAATGATTAGCTAGTTATTTTTGAATTTTTCAGGATATTTTGCAATTCCCAAAGATAAATAAGGAATGTCTAAATAATCTGTTTTTAATTCAATATAGCACATTCTTTCTTTTTGTTCTTTTTCAACTATTTTAAGTATTTCATCAAATTCTTTATTGGTTTTTGCGCAAGCAGTAAAACAATTTCCCTTAAATGCTTTTGGAAGTTCTTGATAATCCCAGCAAGCAATGTCGTTGTATTTATAATTAACATCATCGCAAAGAATTCTCTCAACCGTATAACCTGAATTGTTGATTACAAATATAATCGGTTTTATATTGTATCTCATCATCGTTGAAATTTCTTGGAAAGTTAGTTGATGTGCGCCATCGCCTGTCACTAGTATTGTTCTTCTGTTTTTGTCTGCCATAGCACATCCTTCGGTGCATGGTGTTGCCCAGCCTATTGATCCCCATAAAATTTGATTTTGAATAGAGATATTTTTAGGCAAATTCATTGGAATTGCACCAAAAGGAACAAGTCCCACTTCTGTTATAAATATATCGTCTTCTTTTAAAAATTCGTTTAATCTTGGATAGATATAATCACATTTTAGTGTTTTTTCTTCTGTTAGTTCAGAAGGATTGTATTTAAGAGTTCTTTTTAATTCGATATTTGATTTGTAATTTGTTTGTTTTGTCAATTCCTCAATTACATCTTTAATTAATACATTTTCAAATCTTTTACCTTTAATTTCAGTATAAAAAGGCTGAATATTTATGCAATCTTTAAGATTAAAATTAATATCAAAGCCCATTGTGTTTAAGTCTGAAATAACTGTTCCCAAAGCCAGTATACAGTCTGAAGAGCCGGTGTATTCATAGCAAATTTTATTATCTAATTTGCCAACATATACACCAAGATAATTTTTATTATCATTGTTAATAATGTCCATACCTCTTAAAAAAGAACAACTTGGAATGTTTGTTTTTTTGATGAAATCATTTATTTCTTTGACCGCGTTAAATCTTCTTGTTAGAATATCTGCGATAATAACAGGTGAAGAAGATTGTTCTATTTCTTTAATAATTAAATTAACAACGGTTTTTAAATTATCTTTATCGGAAATAATTTCATCTTTTTTAAAATTGTCTTCAACTTCTATTGAACAAATATCCATAGGAATTGCCACATAAACAGGTTTTTTTGTTTTAATCATTATGTTTATTAACCTGTCAATTTCATGTTTGGCATTTTCTTTATTTAAAAAAGCAGTTGCTTCAACGACATTTGAATATGCTTTTTCAAATGCTCGATAATTAACATCAGCAAGGTTGTGATGCAATAAAGTTTTCTTTTCTATATGTTTTGTTGAAGGTACGCCAACAATTTTCATTACGGGAACGTTTTCTGCCATAGCTCCAGATATGGCATTTATTGCTGATAGTTCGCCTACGCCGTATGTGCTTACCATTGCGCCGTATCCTCTAATTCTGGCGTAACCGTCAGCGGCATAACCGGCATTTAATTCGTTAGTTGAGCCTATCCAGTTTACGTTTTTATTTTTTTCAATTGCTTCGACAATATCAAAATTGAAATCACCCGGAAGTCCGAAGATATCTTCTATTCCAAGGTTGTTTAGTTCTTTTATCAGGTAGTCTATTAATTTAATTTTTGCCATTGTTGTCAATACCTCTTTTGTGTTTATTATTGAAGGCGATATTTAAATATCGCCTTCAATATGTTTTTATTTTGCCAATGCTTTTTTAACTTCTTTTTTGTATTTTTCTACATTTGGTTGAAGAACTTCATCTAAAGCTTTTTCCATTGGTGTAAAGTCGCCTTTTAGTGCTCTTAAAATCCAGCCTGTGTATAGCGTTTCAAAGTGTTTTAATTCAAAAAATCTTGCAACGGATTTCATTGATAAATCTTTTAAAACGATTTTTGAAACAGGGTGTTGAGCGCTGTATGCACTAATAACACCTTCCATTACCGCATTCATAACTTTGTCTGATGTTTCAACATAGACAAAAGTAAAGAATGAATCCGTATTGTTGACGTCTAAATCTGCCTCAGCATTATAGTGTAAATATCCGGGGCCTACATTAGTATCGGTTGAAATTCTTGCTTTTAGTGATTCATTTTTCAATTGTTTTTCCCATAGGGTTGTTCCAAAGAATTCATCACCAAAATATTCAACAAAATGTTTATTTTTGCCCATATTTTTAGCTTTTACGTTGAATTTTGCAAGTTGTAAAGCTTCATTTTGTTCTATATCAGGATTTAAAAATTCTTTTTGAGCTTCTAAGGATGCTTGTAATAATTCTTTAACATCTTCTTTTTTAATTCCTAAGAATAATAAAGTAAATATTGTAGCATCATCTAAAATTGAAAATCTTCCGCCAACATCGTCATGAACATAGCCGGATAATTTAATAACTCCGCTATCTACTATTCTTCTTAGGGCGGATTTTTCTGAATTTTTGTCTGTCATTGCAACAAATTGGCCTGAAATATCATTGTTTTTAGTGTGATTAATAACTGCTTCTTTAGCTTTTTCATATCCGACAGTAGTTTCAAGAGTACCGCCTGATTTTGATACAACCAAAAATAAAGTTTTGTCTAAATCTAATCTTGAAATCCAGCGATCAAAACTCAAAGGCTCAACTGATGAAAAGAAATGAACGTGTTCATCTATGCCTAATAATTTTGTGATGTTTTCAGTTGTATGACGAGAGCCGCCAATGCCTAAAATTGCTAAATCGGTGTATTTGTCACCTTTTGCGATTTTAACCATTTCTTCCATTTTGTCTAAATTTTCAAGTTCAATATTAGGAAGAACTTCAATCCAGTTTAAAAATTGACCGACTTTGCCTTTTCTGTTTTTAATATCTTCAACTGCTTTTTTAGCCAATTCTTGGAATTGTGAACAGCAGCATTTTTTTACAACTTCAACTGTTGCATTTGTCATAATATTCCTCCTGTTAATGTAATATCACATTAATTATAATGTGATAAATATAGCATAATTACAAGCACAGATATAAAATCTTTATTTATTTTTTATGTGTTTGAAGTTGCAATTTCGTAAATTTTGTCACAGTATAATCTTATGCTGTTTAAAATATTAAAATCAAGTCCTTTTGGAATTTTTCCTTCCAGACCGCATTCTTCAATTGTAGGAAGTGTATTTTTCCTTTTTTTGTTGTCAGGATTTAAAGGTTCCTTTGCCCTTTGAAGTAAATATGCTCTTGCGGTATATGACTCATAATCTTTTTCTAAATCAGGATAGTCCTCATTGTCTTGATATAAGCTTTTAAAATAGTCAGAAAGGGGTTTGTAGGCAAAATGTCCGCTTTTAATATCTTTGTCTGATTTCATTTTGTAGCAAAAATCTTCAACGTCTTTTAGTTTTGCAACGTCATATCCTACTATTTGGATTTCGCCTTTGTATCCGTTATTTCTTACTTTATAATCAGGGTTAGATAAATCAACATCAATATGCAGTGCCATGTATCCCGTGCTTTTTGTATTGTTTTTTATTTCTATGGGACTTTGGTTTTTGCTTCTGTTTGCATTTGCCGAATTTTTCAGTTCGTTTAAATCAGAATCTGTAAAATATCTCAAATCTCCTTGCATGTCTTTAGGAATAAAGTTTTCAATTTTTGTTATTTTAAGTTTTCCTTGTTTAGCTAAGTCAGCTAAAACTTTTATAATTTGTGATGTTTGTTTTGCATCTGATTTTCTTAAAATGATACGAGCACCTATAACATCACCCACAACATTTTTTATATCTTCGATGCTGTTTGGATTAAATGCCCAAGGTTCAGCAGATGTGATTGCAGCATTTAATTTATCTATGGTTTTTTCTTTAATGCTGTCAGGAGTCTTAACTCTTGTGTGAATAGAATCAATAGGTCCATAGGGATTGCTTTTTGTTGCAATAAAGCAATTTAGGGCTGTTTCAAGAGTGTTTTTTAAGTCTGTCATAGCAGGCTTTGAATCATCTCTTACTTGAGTACATGCTCCAATATTGTCGAATGCTTCAAATAAAGAGTGATTTAATTTGCCATGATTTCCTGTAAAGCTGATTGTATCTTGGCTTAAGGGTGCAAGATTATTTCTTTTTGGTGTAAAATAAATCGGCCTTGAGTTTTTATATTGAACTTTGTTGTTTTTGTTTATTTTATTTTTGAAAGTAATGAATGATATATTGTTAAGCACTTTATCCTCCAGACTAATTTATAAAGCATAAAAAGAAAAATAATTGCTATTTAAAAATAAAATTTACATAACGATACATAAACTTTACAATAAATAAAAAATATTAGAAAATAAAGGCTATGGGAAAATGTAAAAGAAGAACTCTCTACAAGTCAAATACATCGTATTTTATGACTAGGGAAACGGCTGTTAACAACATATTTAAAATGATTACGGAAAAATCAAAAAAACGATACGATAAAAAGAATGTATTAAATACAATCAGTCTTTTTGGAATTTCGGCTGAAGAGTTGTCTGAAGCGGGCGTTCCGTATGAAAACCTTAAAGCTTTAGGAAGCGCTATTAACTAAGGGTGTCCAGTTGTTTTTGGCGTTTTGCTTGCGCCATTTCGTTCACCCATTGAGTAGCGTATATGCCGTTTTGAGGTTTTTGGTAACCTTTTTTAATTGAGCCTCCCTTAAAAGAAGGTGTATTTGAAGTAGTTGCATATTTTGCTCTTGCTTCTTTAAAGCTTGGTATGTTGGCGATTTCAGCTTGAGTTAACGCTTGATTATTTGTTTGTTGAGATTTTGTAACTTCTTGGTTTGAAATTGGTTTATTTTCTGTTTGATTATTGATTGTATTTATTTCGCTGGAAGCATTTTGACTTACTTCTTTTGTATTTTCAACTTCTTTGTTTTCTTTTATAATTTCATCTTCACCGATTATTTTATTAACAGCATCTGTAGCGGTTGAACCAATAATTGCTGAACCCAGCATATCGCCAACACTGGCGCCTATTGCACTTCCTGCTCCAGGGCAGATTATTGTACCTATTGTTGCGCCTAAAACTCTGCCTATTGCGCCGCCTGCAGCATATGAAACAAAATTGCTTCCAACTTTTAATATTGACTTACCCGTTTGTTTTAGTCCTGCAATAAAGCCTTCGTTTTTAAATGCAGGAATGACTTTGCCTGTTATTTCAGGTGCTAATTCTAATGCTGTCATGGCAATAACAATAGGGTTTTTTATTTCATTTTTAAATAAATTTTTAGCAGTATTTTTAAAGCCTGTTTTGGTTGAAGTTTCAACTATTTCTTTTCCGCTTTTAATTAAATTTAATGAATCATTGAGTTTATTTTTTGCTGTTGCTTGAGAGCTAAGTATATTTTCCGGAGTTACTTTATTCTTTCTGAATAAATTTAAAAAATTATCCAATAAAGAAATTTTTCCTTGTTTGGCTTTTAGAGCTTTTTTTGCATATTTAGCTGCTTTTTTTGAAATACCTTTGTATTCTTCATAATTTTGCGATAGAGCTATGCTTCTTGAAAAAATATCTTTATGTATTGGCTCAAGTGATTGACCCAGTTTTTTAAAGTTTTCAACTTCGCAAGCACTTAGAGCGTTTTTAATTCCGCCATTTCTTCTTATTGAATTTATTGCACCCACACCTGTTGTTATCATGGGAAATGCCATGAAACCAATCATTTTCGAGCCAATACTGTTTTTATTTTGTGTTGTTATTTCATTTGACATGATTAAAACAATAACTCCTATACTATATTAAAGTATCTGCAAATAAAAAAATTGCCAAAATAATGTAAATTTTTGTTATTATAAAGATATGGAATATAATTTGAAACATTATGCATATATTGGTGATTGCGTTTGGGAGCTTTTTATCAGAGAGCTTGTTATAAAAAAAACAAACAGCCAAAAAAGTATGCACAATTTTTCAACAAAGTTTGTCTGCGCTCAAGCTCAGGCTGATTTTATGAATTTAATTTCTGATAAATTAACAAATGAAGAGCTTGAAATTCAAAAAAGGGGAAGAAATTTAAAAATTTCAATAAGTAAAAAGAATAATCCGAAAATTCACACGCTTGCAACCTCTTTTGAGGTTTTAATCGGATATTTTTATTTGAATGATAAAAAGAGATTAGAAGAAATTTTGAATTTTATTAAAGAAAATATTGAAGAATTAAAATAAAAAAATATAATTAAATTATGAAAAAAAGTATAAAAGAAGAATTTATATCTACTTTATCTCATGAGATTAGGACGCCTTTAACCAGCATTAAGGGTTTTTCTCAAACAATGCTTAATTCTTGGGATAAATTGGACGATGATAAGAAAAAAGAATTTTTAAAAATAATTTCAAATCAATCTCAAAGATTAATAAATTTGATTGAAAATGTTTTAAATGTTGCAAAACTGGATTCAAATTCTGAAAACCTCGTTTTAATTAAAGTTAACGCAAATCAAATAATGAAAAATTGCGTTAATGTTGTTTCGATGAACTATTCTGATTTTCAATTTAATATTGAGAAAGCAAAAAATGAGTTATTTTGTTTAGCGGATAGCGACAAAACTCAACAAATTTTGTTGAATATTCTTGATAATGCGGCAAAATATTCAAAAAATTCTAAAAAAATTGATATTAAAATATTTGCAAAAAATGATTTTGTGGTTTTTTCCATAACGAATTGGGGAAATTATATTGAGAAAGATAAAATTCCTAAGATTTTTGAAAAGTTTTATAGAATTGATTCGTATATAAATTCAAAAGCTCAAGGGAGCGGTTTGGGTTTATACATAGTTAAGAATTTAGTTGATAAAATGCAAGGAAAAATAGAAGTAAAATCCGAACAAGATAAATTAAAGACAGAGTTTTTGGTATATTTACCAATTTATGAAATAGAAAAACAAACAAAAAACATAGGAGTTTAGTTTTGTATAAAGCAGCAGTTTTAATAATTAGCGCCAGAAAAGAGCTTGCAATTAAATACAAGAAGTTAATTGAGGGTTTTAAGCAAGATGTTTTTGTTTGTAAAGATTTATCAGAGGCATTGGTCATCATTCAAAAGCAAGAAGTAGAATTTATTATTATTTCAGATACAATTAAGGAAAAATTAAGTGAATTTATAAGAAAAATAAGAGTTTTAACTTATAGTTCAAGACCTATTATTATTGCGGTTTCAAAATCAAGCGATCTTGAAGATAAACTTGAAACTCTTGAAATGGGAGCTGACGATTTTTTAGGGGAAGAAATTTCAAAAAAAGAGTTCCAAATGCGTTTTAAAGCTCATTTAAGAAGATATATTGAAAGTTCAATTAATCCTATTACTCGACTTTTTGATAAAAACATAACCCTGAAAGCAATTAAAAAAACTCTTGAATATAAAAAAACAGCTTCGTATCTTCTGGTTAAAATTAAAGATATTGATTTATATAGAAAAACCCATGGTGAAATTGCCTATGAAAAAGTTTTGCAAACGCTTAGCGCTTTAATTAATTCAACATTGTCAGAAGATGATTTTGCAGGTCATAATGCTGATGATGAATTAATTATAATTACAAATTCAATACAAGCTGAAAAAATTGCTTCTTTTTTAACTTTTGCATTTGATAATATTTTAAATAAGTTTTATTCAAAAGTTGAATACAGCAATAATTTTACAATACAATCGAGCGATAATATTCAAGAAAAAAGAAATAATCTTATGCATCTTAATATTGCGGCAGTTTTAAAGGGTAATAATACAAACAATTATATTGATGTTTTAAATGAGCTTAATGAGCTTATAAAACTTTGTATAAATCCTGATATGTCAACTTATGTTATAGACAGAATAAGGTTAAATGGAGTTGTAACAGAACAAAAAAAGAAAAATAAGGTTTTGATTTTAGAACTGGACAGTTCTCTTTCTTATCTTTTAAAAAGTGTGTGTGAATTAAATAATATCGAAGCTCAAATTGCGCAAAATGAAAAAGAGTTTAATGTTTTATACAGAACTTTTAAGCCTGATGTTGTGGTTTTAGATTGGGGAGAAAAAAAACAATCTGATTTTACTAAATTAGCAAGAAAGGTGACAAAAGATAACATAAAGCTTATTTTCTCATCGTCTTTCTTAAATAAAAAGGAAATATTAAAAACAGGTGCAGATTTATATATGCCAAAACCTTATGAAATAGATGATATGCTTAGCTGGATTGAAAAGTTTTTAGGGCAATAAAAAACAGGGCATATGCCCTGTTTTTTAAAATTTATGTTCCTTGTTGCCAAGAATTTAGATAATTTTTTTGTTCATCGGTTAAAGTATCAATCTTTATACCCATAGATTCAAGCTTAATTCTTGCTATTTCTTCATCTACGCTTAAAGGAAGGGTGTACATTTTGTTTTCCAGTTTACCTTTGTTTTTAACGATGAATTCCATTCCAAGAGCTTGATTTGCAAAACTCATATCCATAACTGAAGCCGGATGACCTTCTGCGCAAACAAGATTAACTAATCTGCCTTGAGCTAAAACATGGATTGATTTGCCGTTGTCTAATACCCATTCATCTAAATTTGGGCGAATGTTTTTATATTCAACAACATGCTTTTTCAAGCCGTTAACATCAATTTCAACATCAAAATGTCCTGCATTGGCAACAAAAGCGCCGTTTTTCATATTTAACATATTTTCTGCTGAAACAACGTTAATATCACCTGTTATAGATAAGAAAATATCTCCTATCTTAGAAGCTTCAGCTATAGTCATAACCCTAAAGCCGTCCATAACAGCTTCAAGAGCTTTTAGAGGATCAACTTCCGTTACAATCACGTTAGCTCCCATGCCTCTGGCTTTTTGAGCAGCACCTCTTGAGCACCAGCCATATCCGCAAACAACGAATGTTTTTCCGGCTAAAAGTATATTTGTTGCTCTGATTATTCCGTCAAGTGCGCTTTGACCTGTGCCGTATCTGTTGTCGAAAAGGTGTTTTGTTAGAGAATTGTTAACTCCAAGGGCAGGAAAAGTCAGCTTGCCTTCTTTTTCCATTGCTTTTAGTCTTATTATTCCTGTTGTTGTTTCTTCGCATGAGCCGATAACATTATCTAATAAATCACGTCTTGAGCTGTGAAGAGTTGCAACTAAATCACATCCGTCATCAATAATTAAGTTGGGTTTATGGCTTAAAACCGCGTTGATGTGTTTGTGGTATGTTTCAGAGTCTTCTCCTGCTATAGCAAAAACAGGAATTCCGTAATATTTTACTAATGCAGCCGCAACATCATCTTGAGTTGATAACGGATTAGATGCTGCTAAAACTGCATCTGCTCCACCTTCTTTTAATGCTATACATAATGCAGCAGTTTCTTTTGTAACATGAACCGAAGCAGTTAGTCTTAAACCTTTAAAAGGTTGTTCTTTTTTAAATCTTTCTTTAATTTTATTCAAAACAGGCATGTCTTTTTGTGCCCATTCAATATTTTTTTTGCCTTGTTCGGCTAATGAGATGTCTTTAATTTCATAATTCATAACAGTTTGCATATAATACTCCCTAAAATTACATCAATATTTTAACATAAATATTTTTAAATATGCTAATATTAATTATATGTTTTTGATTGTAAGAATAAATCCTAAAAGTAAAATAGAGCTTAAAATTTTAGTTGATTTAATTGATGAAATTTATAGAGAAGTTTATTTCGATATTTTAAAAAAAGATGTTATAGATTATATATTATCTTTTGTTGAATTAGAAACTTTAAAAAATAAAATTGTAATAGATGATTGTGAATTATATTTTATAAAAGAAAATAGGGATATTGTCGGTTTTTTAGAATTAAAGGCTGATGAAAAAACAGTTTATATAGAAAAAATTTATCTTTTAAAAGAAAAAAGAAATAAAAAAATAGGAAAATTCATCTTAAATAGTATTTATAATATGTTTAAAAACAGAAAATTTTCAGTCAGCATTAATAAAAAATTAAAAAATGCGCATAATTTTTTTGAAAAAAACGGGTTTAAATTTCAAAAAGAAAGTGCAAAATATATTGGAGATGAATATTTTTTATATGATAAAGTTTTTATAAAACAAGTTTAAAATAACATAATTGAATGGTTAATTTATTAGTTAAAGCAATTATAATGGTTATATGAAAGTCAGGCTCTTAATAATATTTTCTTGCTTTTTATTATCTTGTGTTTTTGGTGCAGAATTTGGCGAATATCAATATTCACAATACTTAGGCATTCAACAGCAATTACAAAATCAAAGAATGAGAGCACTAAGAATGCAAAGAATGAGAAACGTAAGTCCGACAAGAAATATTCAGTATCCGTCAAGAGATAATCCTTATCCTAATATAAATCGTTCAAGGTCATATGGAATTAGCGCAAAACAACGCTATAGCCCTGAATATTATAACAGGTATTATAATTAAGATAAAAACAAGGGGGTAATTCCCCCCTAAATACACAAAAAATATTAATTAAAATTTTATAATTCAGTCACACAACGTACCGAATAACTATACATATTATTACGTGTATCTGAGCCAATTGCACCGCCATAGAGTATAAAAGATTTGCTATTATTGAAATCATTACATGTACCACTCCAAATCTGATTAACTGTACACCAACCGTTATATGAACCATTGCATTTCTGAACATTTTGGCAAAATGCAGAGTTGTATCCTGCCAAAATGTCACACAATTGTAGCCCATTGATACCTAGGTTTTTTGAATTAATGTCCCAGTTATTCATTTCTATTATTGTCGGCAATCTCCAATATAAACCATTGTAATTAAAATTTTTACAAATATAATCAGCTGCCCACCAATCGCATGCCGTTCGATTACAACCTGAATATCCTCCTCCATTTGCGTTATCACAAGGGTTTGCTGTTTGACCTTTCCAGCAACAGAAGTTTGTACTACTAGGATTACATGTAGTACCTACATTAACCACATTGACCCCGCTTGGAATATTTAGAGTTGCGCTGTCACCCATGTTTTTTCTTGTTATACAAAGGTTTCCAATAAGCATAAAATCACTGCCTTTACAGAAAGTGTTTTCGCATTTGCCGTTCCTGAGCACATATCCAGCTTCTGAATCACAAGATAAACATGTACTTCCATTGCAAGATGTGCATTTTGATTGACCTGTTTTCTGTGCACAAGATTCAGGCATTTCAGTAACACAACGTACAGAATAAGCATAAGAACGTTCATAATAATTAGTTTGATTCCAATTACCATTTGTTAAATAATAACTATAGGCAATAGTAGAACTAAGTACTTCATTGCTCCATAAGTCATTTGGGCTACATGAATCGTCATATGCTCCGGGGCATCTGCGAGAATCAGCACATGTTGCAGACAAGTTATTAGAATAGTAATCGCAGAGTTGAAGTGCATTATGATTCACATATTTAGAATTGACCCCCCAATATAGCATTTCGTTTGTTTTTGCAAGGCGCCAAGTATAATCACCTGCATGAAAGTTTTTACAAATATAATCTGCTGCATAATGATCGCAAACTGTTCTGTTACATCCTGAGTATCCGTCATTTCCATTGTCACACGTACTTATGGTATTACCCTTCCAACAACAAAAATTTGTGCTGCTGGGTGAACAAGTAGACCCAGTGTTTACTACGTTTACTCCTGATGGAATTTTTAATTCATCACCATCGCCCATATTTTTCTTTGTTACACAAAGGTTTCCAACTTGTATAAAATCATCGCCGGAGCAATCAAACGGTTCACATTTTCCATTTTTTAATACATAACCTGTATCACAAGATAGACAAGTTGCTCCATCACAAGCTAAACAACCGGCACCTGCTCTTTGAGTACAGCTTTGAGGCATAGTTGCAACGCAGCGTGTGGAATGTGCGCGAGTATTGTAATATGCGTGTCTAACCCAATTGCCGCTATTTAAGTAGTAATAATATGTTTTTGCCGAACTATCTAATTCTTTACTCCATACACCATTTGGGTAGCAATATCCGTCATCGGAACCTAGACACTTATTTGTTGCTTGACATAAGGCTGATGAATAACCTGAATGATCATCGCAAAATTGTAGTCCCAAAGTTCCTGTATTTATTGAATTAATTCCCCAGTTGCTCATCTCTGTGGCTGTAGGTAATCGCCAAGTAAAATTTCCGGCATGGAAATTATCACAAATTTTTTCTGCTGCCCAGTGATCACATACTGTTCTATTGCAACCTGAGTATCCACCACCGTTTTCATTATTGCATGTGCCAGCTGTATTTCCTTTCCAACAACAAAAGTTTGCACTATTAACATCGCAGGTTGTTCCTACATCTACTACGTTTACCCCTCCAGATATTGTTAAACTATCACTATCTCCCATATTTTTCTTTGTAATACAAAGATTTCCAATTTGCATAAAATCAGGACTTGAACAAGTAAAATTGCTGCATGGGGTAGTTGATGTCGGGTCAGTTAATATCTTTCCATCTTTACAGCTTAAACATTGATCCTCATTACAGGTAGCGCAATCACTAAATTTAGTTGTACAAGATACACAATTATCATCTCTATTTAAATATTGTCCACTTGGACATGTTAAACATTTATCTTCATTACATTTAGTACAATCAGCACCAAATTTATCAATACATTTTTTACAACTACAACTTTTATTATCTTTATATTCATCACGAGCACAAGTTAACCCTGTACAAGATAGACAAATATTACTTGTGCAAAGATTACAATTAGGACCAAATTTCTCACAATCTGCACTAATATCAGAAATCGAGCCACCAAAGACACCAGAAGAAAACTTTTTAGTTATCAAAGGAGTAAAAGCTGCAGTTATACAAGAAATTACAATAAGCGAAATAAGCAACTCGACCAACGAGAAGCCTTTTTTTATGTTATCCATTGTGTTTACCTTTTAGATGATATTTTTAATCAAAATTTTACATTATAATTCTATAAATTACAACTATAAATTAGAATTATTAAAAAAATCTCATTTAAAATAAGTTATTATACACCCTTTTTGAAATTAGAATTTTATCAACGACGGGGGAAGAGATATGTTGTTGACTTATAATACTGATGCAAAAAAATTAAAAAAAAATATAGGTGAGAAAATAAAATTATACAGAAAAAAAAGAGGTTTATCTCAAGACAGATTGGCTGAAATTGTTAATATGGAAATGAAAAGCTTATCAAGAATTGAATCAGGGCATAATTATCCACAGTGCGAAAATCTTGTAGCAATTGCAAATGCTCTTAATATTGCACCATGGCAGCTATATTTTACTGAAGAAGAAAATAATATACACAAAATGAAACAAGAGCTAAGTGAAGCTTTAAATAGCGATAATATTAATATAATTTCTTCTTTATATCAGTATTACAAAATAACTTCTATATGAAAATCGTTTGTTCTCTATCGGGTCCAACACTGATTATTGAAATTTTTATTCCCAAAAGTTCTTCAAGACGTTTTAGGTATTTTTTGGCGTTTTGAGGTAATTCATCATAATTTTTGCAGTTTGAAACAGATGTTTTCCAGCCTTTGTGAGTTTCATATATTGGTTCCCAATCGTAGTGTGTATATACGTTTGTCGGATATTGTGTTGTGGTTTCACCTGTTAATTTGTTTTTGTAAGCAACTGCAACTTTGATTTCGTCAAAAGAGTCTAATACATCCAGTTTTGTTAGAGCAACTTCATTTAATCCGCCTACTAAAACGGCATATTTTGCGCTTATCGCGTCAAACCATCCGCAACGACGTGCTCTGCCTGTAGTAACGCCGAATTCTCCTCCGATTTGTCTTAGTTTTTCACCTGTTTCGTCGTTTAATTCTGTTATAAATGCACCTTCGCCAACTCTGGTCATATATGCTTTAAATACGCCGATTGCTCTTTGAATTGTCAATGGACCCATGGAAGCTCCGATACCTGCGCCTCCTGCTGTAGGGCTTGAAGATGTTACATATGGATATGTTCCATAGTCAACATCAAGCATAACACCCTGAGCACCTTCAAAAAGAATGGATTTATTATTTTTATAATTTAATAAATTTTCTTGCCAATTAAAATCAACATACGGGGCTAAAATTTTTCTATATTCATCGCATTCAGCTAAAATTTCATCTTTTGTATAAGTTTTCAAATTATATACAAATTCAAGTTCTTTATTTTTTTTAGGCAGAATTGTATCAAGTTTTTTTGATAGAGTTTCTTTGTTAAATAAATCTTCAACTCTTATTCCGCATCTGTTATATTTGTCTGTATAAGTCGGGCCTATTCCTTTTTTTGTTGTTCCTATTTTGTCTTTTCCAAGGGAATTTTCGCTATATCCATCAATATCTGTGTGATATTTCATTGTAATGTGAGCTAGGGGAGATATTTTAAGGCATTTTTCAAAATGTTCTTTAGAAATTCCTTGTTTTATTATTCCATCTATTTCGTTTTTTAAGTCATCAACTTTTATAACGCAGCCTGCACCAATCATGCAGATTTTATTTTCATATAAAATACCGGATGGAACAAGGTGAAAAGCATATTTTTTGCCATTTGCAACAACGGTGTGACCTGCATTAGAGCCTCCTTGAAATCTTGTTATAAAATCAGCGTTTTGTGCTAATAAGTCTGTGATTTTAGCTTTTCCTTCATCTCCAAATTGCGCACCAACTACAACGGTATTTTTCATATCTCCCCCAAATAATTAATTGATTGACTATATTATTTTACTATGAAAAATTTTATAGTAAAATAAAGCTATGCTAAAAATATATAATACTTTATCAAATAAAATTGAAGAATTTGAACCAATAGAAAAAAACAAAGTTAAGATGTATGTTTGCGGTCCTACTGTTTATGATAATGCACACTTAGGGCATGCAAGATGTTATATAACTTGGGATGTTTTATACAGATATTTAAAATTTTTAGGTTATGAAGTTACATATTGCAGAAATGTAACGGATGTTGACGATAAAATTTTAAAAAAAGCGGACGAGCAAAACGTTGAACCGTCAGTTATTACAGATAAATATTATAAATCATTTATAAATTCAATGAACGCCCTAAATGTACTTAAACCTGATATTGAGCCAAGGGCAACAAAAACTATAGGCGAGATGATTGCCATGGTGAAAAAATTGGAAGCTAATGGCTTTGCATACGCTGTTGACGGAGATGTTTATTTTAGAGTTGAAAAATATAATAAATATGGCGAATTGTCTTCTCAGCCGATAAAAGACCTTTTAAACGGGGCAAGAGTTGAGAAAAATGATAAAAAAGAAAGTCCTCTGGATTTTGCATTGTGGAAAAAAGATGAGCTCCATGGTTATAATTCTCCTTGGGGTAAAGGACGTCCGGGCTGGCATATTGAGTGTTCTGCTATGAGCAAAAAACATCTGGGTGAAACAATAGATATCCACGCAGGCGGTGCTGATTTAGCTTTTCCTCATCATGAAAACGAAAGAGCTCAATCAGAATGTGCAAACGGATGTCAATTTGCAAAATATTGGATGCACAACGGATTTGTTATGATTAACAAAGAAAAGATGTCAAAATCATTGAATAATTTTTTAACAATAGATGATGTATTAAAAAATTATGACACAAATGCAATAAGATTATTTATTTTAACAAATCATTACAGAATGCCTGTTGAATTCAGTGATAGCGGTTTAACTTCTGCTAAAAACGGCGCAAAACGCCTTATAAATTCAATTGCAGGTATAGAAATCTCAGATAAATATAATGATGAAGCTATAGTTGAATTTAAAAACGCAATGGATGATGATTTGAACACATCAAAAGCTTTGGCTGTTTTATTTTCTTTGGTTGATAAAATTAAAAAAGGCATTGACAAAGAACTTAATGCCAGTACTCTTGTTTATTTAGGTTCAACTTTAGGGTTTGATTTTTCGCTATCAGAAAAAGAGGTTTCTCTTGAAGAATTAAATGAAATAGTTAAGCCTTTATATGACGAATTTAATCTTGATAAAACTACGTCAGCAAAAGAAGCAATTGAAAAAATAATTGAATTAAGAAAACAAGCAAGAGATAATAAAGACTGGCAAAAATCCGATGAAATCAGAGATAAGCTTTTAAATTATAAAATTCAATTAAAAGATTCAAAAGAAGGTACAACTTGGCAAATTCTATAATATCAGCATTGTATTGCGTGGCTACTCCTATAGGAAATCTTGATGATATAACACTAAGAGCGCTGGATGTTTTAAAAAATGTTGATATAATTGCTGCTGAAGACACAAGAACAACCCAAGTGTTGCTTAATAAGTATTCAATAACCACAAAATTATTAAGCTATCATAAATTTAGCGAATCATCCAGAGTTGAATTATTTTTAAATTATTTAAAAGAAGGTAAAAAAATAGCACTTGTTTCTGATGCCGGTACTCCTTTGATATCTGATCCGGGGAATATTTTAGTTGAGGCAGTTATAAAAGAAGGTTTTAGGGTAATTCCAATTCCGGGCCCAAGTGCAATTACAACCCTATTGTCGGCAGTTTCAAGGCAAGATGAAGATTTTAAATTTATCGGTTTTATTGATAGAACAAAAAATAAAATCAAAGAAACAATAATAAAAAATAACTGTGAAAATTTAGTTTTTTATGAAAGTCCCATGAGGTTAAAAGATACTCTTAACGTAATTTTAGAAACATATCCCAATAAAAAAATTACAATTGCAAGAGAGTTGACAAAAAAATTTGAACAAATAATTACTGATAACATTAAAGAAGTAATTGAATATTATGAAAACAATACTTTAAAGGGCGAAATTGCAGTATTACTTCACAAAACAGTTCAAGAAAATGAAGTTGATATTGATGAAAAAATAAAGAAATTAAAAGCCCTGAAACTAAAAGATAAAGATATCTCATCAGTTTTGTCAGAGCTATATAATGTAAATAGAAATTTAGTTTATAAAAAGTGTTTAGATTTTAAACATTAATTTTGATTTCAGCTAACATTTCATCCAGAATTTTTGCGCAGTCAAAAACCATATTTGAGCAATGTTTTTTGCGCTCAGATGAGTGAAAATCTTTATAGTCTTTTGTTAAGATTTTGCAGCATGTAACTTTATGGATTTTGATGAAACGTTGATAAAATTCTTTTGCTAAGGCTCTTACAGTGTTATCTTGGTATTTTCCATGTAAATAACCTAAAACCATTTGAGAACCGGCAATAGCTCCACATAAGCAGCCTGAGCCCATTCCGCCCGAAAATGATGTTGCTGCATTTATTAATTCTTTTGGAACAAGCCCTAATTCATAAGCTGATTTTACTATTGATTCAGAACAAGAAAATCCTTCTTCGAGAAAGTATTTTGGTGCCAGTGTTTGAAAATTTTTATCCATATTTGCCTTTCTAGTTGTAATACAATTGATAAATTTTACTTCCATAAATTAAAAATGATATTATTGCGCTTGTAACTGCTGATAATAAAACAGCACCTGCTGCTATGTCTTTAGACAGTTTGGCAAGTTTTGCCCATTTGTTTTTGTAATATGCATCAATTACAAATTCTATAACGGAATTCATCATCTCCATTACAAGCACAAATGTGTTAGCAAATAATATAATACAAAATTCAACAATATCAACCCTTAACAAAAAAGCTATTGAAATAGTAAAAAAAGCTATAACAAGATGTTTTCTAAAGTTTCTTTGCGAGCGAAAAGCAAGTCTTAAACCATTTAGGGCGAACATTAAACTTTTTTGAAAACTTCTTGATTGAAATTTATTCATAATTCCTCTAAGACTTTATTTTGGATATTTACAACAAAATCGTAATCCTTTTTTTCTAAATGGTCAAATCCAAATAGATGTAAAATTCCATGACAGATTAGGGTTAATATTTCTTTTTCCAGAGTTTGTTTTTTTTGTTTGTCGGCTGTTTCAACAGATATAATAATTTGACCTAAATCAGCTGTTTTTCTATGGATTATTGAATTTATATCATCAACAAATAATGAAAAAGTTATAACATCTGTTGGACTGTCTTTAAATCTGTATTCTTTATTTATTTGATGAATTGTTTCATCACAACAAAATGATAAATCAAATCTGATTTTAGAAATATTGTTTGAAAATATTTTGCTTGTTTTTAATTCTTTTAAATTAAGCATTATATCAAGCAATTTTTTAATTTTAGGTTTTAGATTTTTAAAGGTTATATTGTATTTTTTTAAATTGATATTGTCAATTTTTGACAATGTAAAAGAGCTATTCATTTTTATCCTTATTTTTGTTTTGCAGTTCTTGAATTTTTCTTTCAAATTCATCATCGGTTGTATTCTGAATTGTTATTTTGTTTTTATCTGCTATTTCGTTCATAACTCTTTCTTGATATTTAATTCTGTCATGCTGCATTCCTCTTAGTATTTTATTAAAAGTCATTGCAATAATTTTTATATCTTTTAGTGTTAGAGGGCTGTCTGATAGTTGACCGTCGTTTAGTCTTTCTGTGAAAATTTTATTAACTATCGCTTCAATTTCTTCTTGAGTAGGTTTTTTAAGTGAACGAACAGCACTTTCCAGTGCGTCAGCCAGCATTAAAATTGCCGTTTCTTTTGTTTGCGGTTTTGGTCCGGGGTAGCGGAATTGATTTTCAGAAACATTTTCAATTCCCTCTTGTTCGATGGCTTTGTTGTAGAAATGCCCTGCTAAGCTTTCTCCGTGGTGTTGTTGTATAAAATCAATAATTACTTGCGGAAGTCCGTATTTTTTTGCTATTTCTATACCATCTTTGGTGTGTAAGGTGATAACCATTTTACTTTGTCTTGGAGTCAGTGTTGTATGAGGATTTTCAACTCCAAAATAAGATTGATTTTCAATAAAGAATAAAGGTCTTTGAAGTTTGCCGATATCATGATAAAAAGCGCCCACACGAGCTAAAATTGAATCTGCTCCAATTGCTGCGGCTGCCGCTTCGCAAAGATTGGCAACCATTAGGGAATGGTGGAAAGTTCCGGGGGCTGAGCTTCTCATTTTTGTGAGGAGTTCTTGATTTTGGTCTGCAAGTTCAATAAGCCCATACGGAGATATAATTTTAAATACTTTTTCTATAATAGGTATTAAAAACATTGCTATCATTGATGAGATTAATCCGTTCAGGAGTCCCACGAAAGGATTTTGTGCTTGGTATTGTAAAAATTTAAAAATTGCTTGTGTTTGAATTTCGAAACACAAAACAAAAAACATTGCAAAAAACATAATTACGCCAATTTGCATACCGCACCAAATTATGTCAAATCTTTTTGAATATGAAATTCGAGATACAAGATAGCTTGAAGCCAGAATTGCAATTATAAAAACATATACGTGTTGAGGGTCAAAAAATAGTGTTACTGCTAATATTGCAAGCATTAATATCGAAACTAAAAACGATAAAATCGGATTGGTAAAAATTGCCAAAATCATCGTAAAAGCAACAAAAGGCATAATATAATTAGATATTAGGCTCGAGTTTGAAATTAATATACAAACATATGTTAGAACAATGGAAGAAGCTGCAATATAGGCCATGTATCTTGGCGTGTAGAATTTTTTTTCATATTTTTGTATGTATAAAATTAAACAATACATTGTTAAACAAACAATTGCAAAAATTCCAAAAACTCCACCCTTATTGAGTTCTAAAACATTATATCCTGATTGTTTTAGTGCATCTTTTTTAAGTTGAGTAACTTTTTCACCCAGTTGGAGAATTTTATCTCCTTTTTTAAAGGATACAACATAAGGTTTAACTGCATTTTTGGCATTTTTTCTTGCAATTTCTGTTGCATATTCATCTATGATTAAGTTTGGAATAACAGAATGTTCAATCAAGCTTGAAATTAAAGGATATTGGCTCTTTTTAACGTGTAAGCCAAGAGTTTTTTCAATAAAATCTTCACTCAAGAAATTTTTGATATCGGTATCAAAAACGCCAACATTTAATAATTCGTTTAGGATATATTTTGTATTTGTATAAGCTGAGCTTAGATTGGCTTCTGATGCTGTAAGAATATATGTTACGGCTGCTTTTTTTCTTTCCGTGTCGTTAATTTCCAACAAATCAAAGAGTTCTTTTTGTTTAATTTGATATGTCTTTTTTTCTTTTTTAATTTTTTCAATATCATCAATAGCTTTTTGAAGATCTGTTTTGATGTAATCTCCTTCAACTGGTACAACAATCGGACGGATTTTATTTGCAACTTCTCTTTTAATTAATTCTGTTCTTTGTTTGTCTATAACTTCAAAATTGTTTTTGGCTAAAATTGTTTTTTGGGCAATGCCGTTTACAATTATATTTTGATATAAGTAATATCTAACGGATAATAGCGAGGTAATAATTAATGCTACAAAAATAAATGCAAAAAAACCGGCCGCTTTTGATGTTTTAAACAGCTCTTCATTTTTAAATATATTAAAAAATTTATTCATTTAAAAACCCTAAATACTAAAAAATTACATCTTAATTATTATACACTAAATTTATTTTTCCTATATACTTTTATATTATGAAAAGAAAATTAGTTATCGGGGTATTAGCTTTGCTTCTGTTGTCTCCTCAATTGGATGCAAGGGAAAATTTAAGAGAAGTATTTAAAAATAACAAAGCTGTTATTTACACTATAAATATCAGAAATTTTGGTGCGGTTGATAAAAACCATGACAGTATAATTGATGAGGATGAAGGTGATATTAAAGGCACATTTTTAAATGCAAAAGATAAATTGCAAAGTCTTAAAAACGAAGGAATAAATACAATCTATGTGCTTCCGATTACTCCGAGCGGTAAATTAAAAGCATTAGGAACAGCAGGTTCATTGTATGCTATGGATTCATTTAATACAATTAATCCTCAGTTGGATGATAATAAAAATGATATGCCGGCTATAGATGAGGCAAAAGAATTTATAAAAACTGCTCACAGTCTTGATTTAAATGTCATTTTAGATTTACCAAGTTGCGGTTCTTATGATTTTAGTTTAAGAAAACCGAATTGGTTCGTTTTGGATAAGAAACAAGAAGCAATAATTCCTGCTGATTGGACAGATGTCAGGTTGTTTAAAATATACGACAAAGATGGCAAAACTTTATATAAAGATACTTTGAATAATTTTAAAAGTTTCGTAGATATGGCGCAAGAAATCGGTTTTGACGGCATTAGAGTTGATGTTGCCGCAATTAAACCAAAAGAATTCTGGAAAGAGATAATTAACTACGCCAGAAGCAAAAATGAAAATTTTCTGTTCTTGGCTGAAGCAAGTCTGGAATGGGGCAATCCTGCACCTTTGGCGGTTAGTAAATACACTTCGATTGATGAGTTGTTGGAGGCAGGTTTTGATTGTTACTACGGCTCTTGGAGTGATTTTAAAAATATTAAAAGCAAGAATGAGTTTGATAGAAAAATTAAAAATAACTTAAAGAATTTAAAGAAAAATAAAGGTAAATCCATCATGGCGTCTTTTGCAACGCATGACCAGCAAGCGCCTATTCTAAGAGGTAAAAATTATTGGGATATGGTTTTATGGTTAACAACAACCTTGCCTGTTAATTCATATTTCTTAGATGGTTTTTCACAAGGAGATGATTTTACTTACTCTTATGAAAATAAAAAAGCTAAAAATAGCCAGACAGATGATGAGTATTATTTTGTGCATAGCGGAATGTTTGACATTTTTAATTTAACAGGACCAATCAGATTAAAACATTCTGAACTAAAAAAGAAATATTTAAAAGCAATCAGCTTTAAAGAAAGAAATCTTGATTTAATTAACGGCGGTACGTTTAAAATCTTGGATACAAAAAACGAAAAAGTTTTTGCTTATTCAATAACAGATAAAGACAGAGAACTTATTGTTGTCGGTTCTTTAGATGAAAATCAAAATCAAGATGTTAATTTAAAATCTAAATATTTAAGAAAAGATTACTTGTTTTCATTGATTAATACTAAAAGACAACCGAAAATTGAAAAAAGTTTAATAAAAACCACTCTTGAACCTTTAGAAATTCAGGTTTATATGGTTAGTCTAGCAAAGACTCGAGCAATGTAGCTTCTTGTTGAGCTTTTTTAGGGGCTATGGTGTTAGCTTTTTTAATATAACTTCTAAGGGCTTCTCTAATTAGCTCAGAGCGGGTTCTTTGCTCTTTTTGCGCCATTTCATCAATGGTTTTTAAGAAATTATCTTTCATTGAAATTAAAATTTTTGCCATAATTTACCTCTTTTTTGCATTATATCATTTTTCTTTCTTTTTTTCAAAAGAGTTAGCCTTGTTGACTAATTTCTTTTGAAAAATTGCCATGTCAGAATTTTAAAAGATTAAGAAAGGAAAGATTATGACTAAAAAAATGGAAATTTACAAGTGTGATGTTTGTTCTAATGTTGTTGAAGTAGTTCATGAAGGTGAGGGTACATTAGTTTGTTGTAATGAAAATATGAAATTGATGAGTGAACATATAGCAAGTGAAAATAATCCTCATTATGCTCATATTGAACACATTGATGATGTTGAAAAGAAGGTTACTTTTACCCATGGTGCAACTATAGAACACCATATTGAATTCATTGAAGCAATTTCAAATGACGGTATATATATTAAAAGAAAATATTTAAAAGAAACCGACAAACCTGAAATGTCTTTTAAATGTAATTGCAAAGAAGGATTTTATATCAGAATTTACTGCAATATAGACGGCGTTTGGACTACAAAATAAGAAAGAAAGTAAAATGGAAACAAAATTAGTTGATGCTTTTAATAAGCAAATTAATCATGAATTTTATAGTGCATATTTGTATTTTGCAATGTCAACATATTTTGATGAAATTGCTATGAAAGGCTTTTGTGATTATATGAAGCATATTGCTTCTCAAAAATTAAACAATGCGCAGAAAATTTATGATTACATTATTTTAAGAGATGAAAAATTAACTCTTTTGAAAATAGATGAGCCTTCTGTTGATTGGATAAATGTATCTGATTTATTTTCAAGTGCGTTGGCTTGCGAAGAGTTTACTTTAACAAAATTATATGAATTATATAAGATTGCAAAAGATGCTGATGATGTGGCTGCTATAGAATATGTTGCAAATCTTATTTCAAAGCAGGTCATAAATGTTGGAAAAATGAGAAAACTTGTATTCAGAATAAAAAATTCAAATATAATTTCTCCAAACATTGAAATTTTAGAGCTTGGTATCAAAGAAAGTGTTTAATTAAACACTTTCTTGCAATATTTTGAAATTGGACAATTGGCGCAATTTGGCTTTTGTGGTTTACAGATGTTTTGCCCTAAAGTTACAAGATAGGTATTAAAATCTATCCAATATTTTTTAGGCAGAATTTTCCTTAATTCCATTTCTGTTTCATCGGGTGTTTTTGTTTTTACATAACCAAGACGGTTGGAAATTCGGTGAACATGTACATCGACACATATTCCCTTAAGTCCAAAACCTTTAGTTAAAACAAGGTTGGCGGTTTTTCTTCCTACGCCCTTGAATTGTGTTAATTCGTCAATGGTTTTGGGAACTTTTGAATGATATTTTTCAACAATAATTTTTGATAATTCAATTATTTGCAAAGCTTTGTTTTTGTAAAATCCTACAGGATAAATTGCATTTTGCAGGGAATCAACATCAACTTTTATCATTTCATCGGGAGTTTTAGCTAATTCAAGCATTCTTTTAGAGGCGCCGATTGTGGTTTTGTCGTTTGTTCTTAAAGATAAAATGCAACAAATCAAAACAATATAAGGATTTTTTATGTTTTCCATAAAGTCTACAAATTCGCTGTGAGGCAGTATGTTGTTGTCAAAATCATGTTTTAAAATTAAAAAAATGTTATCGATATCCATGGTATAATTATATAAAAAAAGAAAAAGGAGGTAAATGTGGCAAATATTGAAGAAATAAATGACAGCAGTTTTGAAAATGTCGTATTTAATTCTTCTCAAATTGTTCTTGTTGATTTTTGGGCGCCTTGGTGCGGGCCTTGCCGTAAGCTTGCTCCTGTGCTAGAGCAAATACAAAATGAATTTATCGGAACAATTAAAGTTGTAAAAATAGATGTAGATAAAAATCCGCAAAAAGCAAAAGAATATGGCATAGCTTCTTTGCCAAGCGTTTTAATTTTTCAAAATAAAGAAGTTAAAGAGGTTATGGTTGGAATGATGCCAAAAAGTGCAATAATATCAAATATTAAAAAATATCTTTAATCAAAAGATATTAGGTTATTGTTGTATTTATCTATTAAATCGCTGTAACCGCCTATATTTATGCCATCAATAATAATTTGAGGAAAAGTAGCCAAAGATTTGAGATTATAGTCTTTGGTTAATTTTTTTCTCATTTCGTCTTCATTATCATCGCAAGGAATTTCTTTAAAATTTACTTTATGATTTTCTAAGAATAATTTTGCTTTCATGCAAAATGGGCAGTAATCAAGAGTATAAATTTCTACGTTTTTCATTTTTTAATCCTATCTAAAAGTTTAGCTATACTTATCTTTTCATCTTCAGGTATATCTAATTTCAGATAGTCTTCAAAATATTCTATTGATGAAATTTTATCATTTCTGCTTAAAAATAACATCCCGAGTTTTTTATATGGCAGTGCAAATTTTTCATTTAGCATTATTGACTTTAAATATGCGCCAATGGCTCTATCTATTTGATTATCTGCCTGATATGCTTCAGCCAGCATATAATATAACAAGTGATTTCTTGTTTTTTCTGTTACTAATTCTAAATTAGAAATTGCACTTGCCCAATTGCCCATCTCCATAAATATTCGGGCTAATTCGTAGTTATAATCCACATTGTCAGGTTCTTCTTCTGTTGCAATGTGAAGTAATTCCATAGCGTCATCATATCTGCAATCAGCTATTAATTCTCTTATATAGTCAATTCTTGATAATTCATTTTGCATATGCTTTAATTATTACATAAAGAAAATAAAAAAGGAATTAAAATATGTCAGGACACTCTAAGTGGGCAAATATTAAACATAAAAAAGCAAAAGCAGACGCGGCTCGCGGTGCAAATTTTGCTAAATTTTCAAGAGAAATAATTATAGCAGCCAAAATTGGCGGCGGTGATTTGAACGGAAATTTTCGTTTAAGAACTGCTGTTGAAAAAGCTAAAGCCGGCGGGTTGCCTAATGACACAATTAAAAGAGCCATAGATAAAGGCTGCGGCAATTTAGCGGGTGATAATTTTGAAGAAATAACTTATGAGGGTTATGGCGCCGGTGGAGTTGCTGTTTTTATTGAAGCAGCAACGGATAACAGAAATAGGACTGCAGGCGATATAAGAAGTTATTTTACAAAATTTGGCGGAAATCTTGGTGAAACCGGCTGTGTGGGTTGGATTTTTGAACCATACGGAATTATTGCAATAGATAAACCGCAGGAAAAATCTAAACGCTCTAAAGAAGAAGTTAAAATGTTTGATTTTGATAAATTGTTTGAAGATTCAATGGAGTTTGATCCTATTGATGTTTATGAAGACGAGGAAGAAGACGATTACAAAATTAAAACTTTACCGGAAAATCTTGAAAAAACAGCGCAAGGACTGGAGGGCTTGGGCTACGCAATAAAAAGCGCACAAGCAACAAGAATTCCATCAAATTCAAACGAAATAACAGATCCGGCTATAGCGAAAAAAGTTTTATTGCTTTTAGAAAAATTAGATGAGCATGATGATGTTCAAAATGTTTATTCTAATTTTGAAGCGAGCGATGAAGTTATCGCATCTGTTGATATGTAGTGTAAAACGGAAAATGTATGATTGAGGTTACGCCAAGCTTTATATTCATGATAATGGGGTTTTTACTTTCCCTGTATGCTTGCGTTTCAAATGATGCCATACAAACATTGGGTACTTTTTTAAATACTACAAAAAATAGGCCTGTGTGGCAGATTTGGCTTTATGTCGGTTTGGTAATGGTTTTAACCTTTAGTATCGGCTGGTATATTAATGATGGGGATATGGCTTTCCATCGATTGGATAGAATACCGCACGCGCAGACTTTCTATTGGTGGCATGTGTTACCTCCTTTGGTGTTATTATATTTAACAAAAAAAGGAATTCCGGTTGCAACGGCATTTTTGATTGTTAGTGTTTTTTCGTCATCCACAGTAGTCGGATTGATGGTTGCGAAATCTTTTATCGGATATGTGACAGCTTTATTATGTTCTTTGATATTGTATTTTTTTATAGCCCGCAGGGTTGAAAAAATATTCTTATATATGAAAAATAAGCCAATTTCAACTCCTTGGATAATTGCAAAATGGTTATCAACTGCATTTTTGTGGAGTGCTTGGTTATTGCAGGACGGGGCTGTTTTATTCATTTATTTGCCAAGAAAATTAACTTTATTTCAAATGATATTAAGTTTGTTGGTGTTTTTGATTTTATTATATTTGTTGTGCTACAAAAGAGGCGGAGAAATTCAAAATATTGTTAAATTGAAAACAAATACGCAAGACCCCAGAAGCGCTACTATTATTGATTGTGTTTATGCATTAATTTTAATTTATTTTCAGACGGTGAATAATATTCCAATGTCAACTACTTGGGTATTTTTGGGGGTTTTGGCAGGCAGAGAAATTGCCCTATATAACAGATTGCGTTTTATTACGGAAAAAAAGGTATATAAGCATTTAATAAAAGACTTAACCAAGGCAATAATCGGGCTTGTTGTGTCTATTATTGTCGTGTTTGTTTTAAATAGTCATGAAAAAATAATTGAGATTTTGATGCATTATATTAGTTTATAATAAGCTCATTTTCAATAAAATCTCTTAATTCAAGAGTTTTTTTAAAATTTAGCGAGATTAACTGGTTATATCTTAATCCCATTGTGCAAGACGGGCATGCGGTTAAAATTAAATCAGCTTTTGAACTTTTAATCGCAGCGGCCTTTTTTAGGGCAATTTTTGTTGCAATAATGGGGTGATATACAAAATAGCTTCCTCCAAATCCGCAGCAAGTATCAAAATTATCGAGGCGTTTATAATTTAGATTTTTAATGTTTGATAAGAATTTTTCAATATTTTCAAAGTCTTTTTTATCCATATGGCAAGGTTTATGAAAGGTTATTGTTTTATTTTTGTATTTTGAATTGTCTTTTAGTTCAAATTTTTTATCTTTTAAAAGGTCATAAAAAAATACAATTTTTTCTTTGTCATTTTCTGAAAGTTCATCATAATTAAGTAATGCGCTTTTGCAGCTTGCGCAATCAACAACAACTTTTTTGGCTTTTTTGATAATTTCTATATTATTTTTTTTAGCTTTAGTATAGTTTTTAATATCTCCGCTAGCTAAATATGGCAAGCCGCAGCACAAAAAATCAGCTTGTGTTAAAATTTCATCTAAAAAAGTTGTTTTATGCTGAGCTTTTGCAACACAGCCTTTGAAATATAAAAGTTCGGATTTAAGAGCTGTTTTTTTGGTTGGTTTAAAAAAGTTTATAAAATATAAAAATTTAATCGGCAAAAGTTTAATTGATAAAAACAACCTTTGACTTATTTTAGAGGGACTAAAATAAGCGTTTTTATAGGCAAAAATTTTTGTTGTGTTGATTTTAGACGGACAGTTTGAAGCGCATTTTGAACATTCAAGACAAATTTTTAAGTCTTTTTTTATTTCTTTTTCGTTTAGCAATCCTTTTTCGTAGCCCGATAATTTACAAATCAGCCCTCGAGATGTGTTGTTTTCATCTTTTTTTATTTCGTAAATAGGACAATTTTGGATACACAGGGCACAGCGGGAACATTTAGAAATATTTTTTTTAATTTCATCATCAAGCATAGTTTATAGTATAATTTAAAAGCTATTATTTTTAAACTGAAAAATTGAGAGAAAAAATGAAAAGTGCAAAATTAATTGACGGTAAGGTTCAAATAATTAATCTTGAAAAGCCGATTTTAGATGAAAAAGGAGCTATAATTAAGGTCCTTGGCTGTGGTTTATGTGGTTCTGATTTAGTTAAAATTATACACAGCAATAAACAAACAGAAAAAAATATTGTATTAGGACACGAAGTTGTTGGTGTGATTGATGAAATAAACTCAATTTCTGATTTCAAAAAAGGTGATGTTGTAGCCTTGGGGCACCATTATCCTTGTTTTAATTGCGAATATTGCAAAAATCAATCTTATTCAATGTGTAGGACTTTTAAACATAGCAATATCTTTCCGTCCGGATTTAGTGAATATATTAAAGTTGATGAAAATCATTTGAAATATACCGTATATAAAATGAATGATGAATTAAAAAATGATGAAAAGGCGTTTTTGGAGCCTTTATCTTGCTGCATCAGGGCAGTTAGAAGGGCCGGTTTTGATATTAAAAATGATAATTCCGATTTTAGTGCTTTAACTATCGGTTTGGGTTCAATTGGTTTATTAATGTTAAAAGCTTTGAGAGCTTTTAAAGTTCAAGCTTTTGGGTTCGATATTTCACCGGATAGAATGAAAAAAGCAATAGATGACGGATTTTCACTTGATGAAAATAAAAAATATGATGCTGTTTTTTTAACTGCGGGAAATTCAAAGGCAATAGAAACAGCACTAAAATATGTTATAGATGGCGGAAAAATTATTGTTTTTTCATCTGTTGAAGATGATTTAAAAGGTTTTTCTAACAATGAAATATATTATAGAGAATTAAGCATTATATCCAGCTACTCGCCATCTCCTTATGATATAGAGTTGTCTGCTAAATTTTTAAATGAAAAAATTGTAAATGTTAAAGGGTTAAGTAGTCATTATACTCTTGACAATTTAGCAAAAGCAGTTGATGATAGTTTTAATAATAAGATTTTTAAGGCGTATATTGAAGTATGAAAATGAAAGCAGTGCGCTATTATGCGCCTAACGACATAAGATATGAAGAAGTAAAAATACCCGAATTAAAAGAAGGAGAAATTCTTGTTAAAGTTCAGGCGGCGCTTACCTGCGGAACTGATGTCAAAACTTTTAAAAGAGGTCATCCTGTTTTAATTAAAAAGGTGCCTTCGGGTTTTGGGCATGAATTTTCAGGTACAATTGAAAAAATGGATGAAGCTGTTCAAGGTTTTAATATAGGCGATAGAGTAGTTTGTGCTAATTCAGCGCCTTGCGGAGAGTGTTTTTATTGCAAACGTGGTGAATATGAGCTTTGTGAAAACCTTGATTTATTAAATGGTGCTTATGCTCAATATATTGCCGTTCCAAGAAGAATAGTTGAGAAAAATACTCTGATTATTCCTAAAAATCTTTCTTTTGCCCAAGCGGCATTTTGTGAGCCATTATCAAATGTTGTTCATGGAATAGCAAAAACTCCTATTAACAAAGGTGACGTTGTTGGGGTTATGGGTATAGGTCCTATTGGTTTAATGTTTGCAAAATTAGCGAAATTAAAAGGTGCTAAGGTTATTGTAATGGGTAGAAATCCGCTAAAATTGCAATTAGCGCATGAGTTTGCAGGGGCTGATATTGTAATTGATGTTAATAAATATCCTGACCCGAGCGAATTTATAATGAATTATACTAATGAACACAGAGGGCTGGACGTAGCAATTGAGTGTGTCGGATTGCCGTCTATGTGGGAAAAAATGTTTTCTTTAGTTAGAAAAGGCGGTTATGTTCATTTCTTTGGCGGATGTGCTTCAGGAACATCAGTTAATATAGACACCAAAAGACTGCACTATGATGAAGTTAAGATAATTAGTTCATTTCATCATACGCCAAAGTATTTCAGAGAAGCGCTTGGTTTGATTTCATCAGGAGAGGTTGATGTAGAAAAATTAATAACAAAGCGTATGGATATGAAATATGCAAAAAAGGCAATTGAAATGCATAGAGATGGTGAAGCTATCAAAATTTTGCTTGAAAATTAAATATCTTTATTTAGATATATTTGCTGAATGTGCTTTTTCTTACGGGTTTTGTTTTGCTTGCTACAATAGAGGCTGTATTGTAGGCATTAATAATATCTTGAGTGCTTAAATCTTGGTAGAAAAGATTTAAAGATATTGCACCCTCAAGTACTCTATTTCCTTTGTTTTGTTGGACTTTTAGATAAATATTATCGCTATCATTTGGTTTTAGGAAGATTTTTACCGTATCATTATTGCCGTTGTTTTCAAGTTTTTTAAGAGCTCTTTTAATTGCTGCAATTTCTGTGTTGTTAAATCTGTCTTCGGGTTTTCCACATAAAGTATCCATAATTTTAACATTGGACTTGAAGCTGGTGTTGGCAATATTGCTGATTTTCATTTTTTCTCCTTTGTGGCATAAAAAATTTTTATTGACTTGTAAGTTTGAACTGGTATTATTATTTTATCAGCTTAATTTGAGTTGCATAGTTTAACTGATTATTTTTTACATTAGTTAATAAAATTGAATAATTTGCCGCGTTAGCTCAGTTGGTAGAGCAAGGGACTGAAAATCCCTGTGTCCTTGGTTCGATTCCGAGACGCGGCAAATTTTTTGTATTAATTCTAAGACTTGACTATAGGATTGCGTCTCGGAGCAACCGCTTCGCTTATGTCCTCTCAGAAAACTCCTCCGGACTTTTCTTCGGCAGAGTGAGACGCGGCAAATTTTTTATTTGTTAGGGTGAGAGCGTAAAAAATCAATGCGATGAGCATTGATTTTTAGCGAATGTAGTTTTTTGTCCAGGTTGATTTGTACGGCTAGATAGATTATTTTGGTTTAGGTCGCTCTGCGAGGGCGTTTTCGGGTCGGAAAATTATGATAACCTGCAAAAATCAAACTGCTGAAATGGACTTTTTTGTTAGGTAAAATAATAAAATGAATAAAATAGATAAAATTTTTAAATATATTTCAATTGCACTTTTGGTTTTGCTATTAGCTCCTATTTTAAGTTTTTTAATTGTACTGATTAATGTTGATTTTTTTGAAAAACTTCTTTTTATCGTTATTTTTCTTGGTTTTGCTGATATTATTTTAATACTTGTTTTAGATTTATTTTTAATCTTTATATTTTTTATAAAAATATTTTTAAAAAACAAAACCAAAAAAGATTGGAAAATAATTATATTTAATTTAATTAGCATAATTATTTATATGTTTATTTCATTTTTATTGGTATTTATTATGTTTGTTTCTGATAGGGTTAGATTTTAGCATATATATATTTCTATTGTAATTTCTTTGAGCTATTGTATTAATTTGCAAGGAATTATGTAAGAGATTTTAGAAATTTTTTCTTTTAAATAAACTTTTATAAAACTCAATAGAGCAATAATAACCAATTTTTTCAAATGGAGTTGGATATTTTTTAGTTAAATACTTAAAATATTTATACAATAAAAACGCTGGAATTAAGCCAAATAGCGTCAAAGATAAATGCAATGATAAAGGTAAATCAATACCATTATTGCTTACTTTTATAAATAAAATTACAGATGATAGAAAAGAAATTAAAATAAGGACCAAAAATTTAGTTATTAAATTTTTTAATTTATCAATATATTTAAAAATGCCGAATATTTTAGCTAAAATATAACAAATAATAGGTGAAAAAACTATAAAACAAGCAAAATATACTACAATAGCTAAATCAATAAATTGATACTCGGAATAATTCGAAAATAACATTTCAAAAATAGAATTTAAAATAACAAAAATAGTTACAGATATAATTGTAAAAAAACCTATAAGATACATATAAATATAGTAAACAAAGGCAATATATAATATTGCCTTTAAAATATACTTCATAATATGCTTGTTATCTATTTTTTGTTCCATATTTTATCAAGCTCATCTTTTGTTAATACTATATCAAAAATAGAAAAGTTACCTTTTAAATTTCCTTTTAACATTTACTTTTCGCATACTTCGACCAAATACCACTTTGTTGGCGTTTTTTGAATCTTTACAGTCAGAAACTTACAAAAGTGGTTATACTGGTGCTGTTTGTAAAAAAGTTGTTCAAGAAGGTTATGGCACAATTAATTTAAAAACTAAATCTGAAAAAAACAATTTTTGATAACTTTAAAGTAGAAGTTTAAAGTTAATTCAACTTTACTCATTTTCAAATTTTAAATATAATAATCCTATGAAAAAATTTATCATAATCGCGATTATTGTTCTTATTTATATAATTCCTCTATCATTCCCTGAAGTTCGTAATTCAGTTAAAGAGCAAATACAAAGTATTATAATGACCATAAAAAATGAAAATGGTAAATGGGTAAAAGTTAGCGACAATGTTTATCTTGATGCCTCTTCAATTTCTAAAACAAAATATCTTATTTCTGGATGGTTTAAAATTTATGACACTCCTGAAGATGATTTATATACTGTAAATGGTGTTGATGTTTATTATGCAATTAATAAATATGAAGTTAGTTGTGCCAAGGGTGATGATGCTATATTTGTCGAC
>CALVHD010000001.1 GCA_944327245.1 Candidatus Gastranaerophilales bacterium | reverse complement strand
ATTTTAATCGAGAGGATATTGAAATAGAGGATATAAACGCTCAAATAGCAATAGATAGAACTCTTTTGACGATTAACCAAGATTTAAATGAAAAATTATGGGAACTTGCTGGTTACAATAAAATACCAACAGTGGAAGATATGATTGAGGAGATAAAATAAATGCCAAAATGGACAAACAAAGGTCATGAATTTGATGAATTAGGAAATTATTTTAAAGAGAATAAAAATATTATCTTAGCAGGAAAAGACCAAATTAAATTAAACGAAATCAAAAAAAGATTATCATTTATTAATACAGCTGATATTCATATTACAACCAAGAAATTTAATTCTTTAGAATTAAAAATGTTGCGTTTTTTCAAAAAAGCTAATTTTGAAAACAATAGCATAATAATTGTCCCAAATGAAGATATAAAAACATATAATATTTTAAAAAACTCAAGGAATTTAACTGAAAATTTAAATTTATTTAGTGAACAAACGTTTTTTAGTAAATATCTAGGGATTTTTGCATATTATGTTGCAAATAAAGTTTATTCTCCAATTGGCACATGTCTTATTGCTACAACGCTTTGTACTCTTAATTGTAAATATTGCCTAAATTATCAACCATACATCAAAAATAAAAAACACATGGATTTTAATGAATTAATAAGCAATATTGATATTTTCTTTTCAAAATTTGATAAAGTTGAATATTTTTCTATCACAGGTGGCGAGCCTTTACTTTATCCAAAATTGAAAGAATTATTGTTATATATTTGTGAAAATTATATAAATAAAATAGGTGAACTTGGATTTGCAACAAACGGAAGTATTGTTTTAAATGATGAATTAAGTGAAATAATTAAAAAATACAATATAAGAATACAATTTGATAATTATTCTAAAAATATAGACTGGTTAAAAGAATCCACAAAAAAATGTATTGAAAAAATTAAAAAAGATAATCTTTATTGTACTTCTTCTTTTTCTGATGATATTCAATTCTTTAAATCATTCCCTGCTAAAAATGACTATAGAAATCTAAATGATAAAACTCAAGAAGAGCGCTGCAAAAAATGTAAAGACTTTTATTCAGGTTATGCACTAAAAAATCATAAAATATATGCTTGTTGTTTTGCTTCTTCTGCTGAAACTGCAGATTTAGTACCTGCTGTAAAAGAAGATTATTTTGATTTAGATAAAGATTTTAATAAAATTGAACTTGTTGAATTTATGCATGGGTTTAGCGAAAAAGGATACTTAGAATTTTGTAAATATTGCAACGGTTTTCCAAGCATTAACCCTGATAAAGACGAAAATGGGGTAACACAACTACCCAAAGGCAAAGTTCTTGAATGGGATATAAACAACCCAACATATATTGAATATTAGATAGAGGAAGTAAAATGATATATTTAAATTGCGAAGTAAAAAGCGGATTAGGCGAAGATACTTTTTGGACATGGTTTGAAAGAGAATTTAAAGGCGGTTGCTCCTTTGAATTACCTAAAAAGTTGAATGACAATGACATACTAATTCAATATTCCACACTTGGATTTTATCCGATTGAAGGAAAGCAGATAGCATATTGTCTTGAATTACTTCCTCAAATGAAAGATTTTTTTGGAATAGATCAATGGGATCAAAAATTGAGAAAAATTGGAGAATGCGCCCATTATGCAACTTATAGAGTAGTTGCAACACAAGAATCTGTTAAAGATTATGAAAAATATGGAACAGTTGATATCATTCCAATTGGTGTTAACACGGATTTGTATAAGCCACTTGACAATAAAAAAGCTTTAAGAGAAAAATACAATCTTCCACAAGATAAAGAAATTTGCATTTGGATTGGAACATGTCACCCAATGAAAGGTTATGACAGGCTATTAAGATATGCTTCAGAAAACCCCGATGTTCACTTTATTGCAATATGGAAATGGCAAATGGAAGCTACTCCAATGAAAAATGCTACAAATTTTGTTCAAATTCCGCAAAAACAAATTAATGAACTTTTAAATGCTTCTGATTATTTTCTTTCAACAAGTTACCTAAATTCTTTTTATATGGCAGAATGGGAAGCAATGGCTTCAGATATTCCATTTAAAATAATCGGCGACAATAAAAGAGAATTCATTCCAAGCGCACATCCAAGAGAAGATGTTATAAACAAAGGATGGGACAGAAAAGATTGTCTTGAAACTTGGAAAAAATATTTTACTGAAAGAGGTGTAGAATGGTAAAAATATCTATCATTTGTTTAATATATAAATCAATTAAATTAATGGACGCAGTTTGGGAATCTGCTCATAAATATACTCCGATGCTTAGAAATGGCGAGGCAGAATTTTTGTTTGTGGCTAATGATCCGACAGATGCTGTAATTAAACACCTTATTGATAAAAAATATAATTTTATTATAAATCGTAATAAACATTATTCTGAAGATGAATTGTTTGAAAAAGGCTATGGAATACCTGAATATATTAATAGAGTTTATAAAGGATACAATCAAGGCATTTTACATGCTAAAGGTCAAAGAATTGTGTTAATAAATTCTGATAATTTCTTCTCGCCTGATTGGCTTGAAAATTTAATGAAATATTCTGATTATAAATCCGTTATAACTTCACAACTTGTTGAAAGAAGACACGAAAAATTTAGCGTTTTTCCGGGAGCAATAGAACATTATTTTGGTGATTGTATAGAAAACTTTCAAGAAGATGAATTTGTTAAATTTTCATATAAAGTTAGAAAAACGGGCTTAAAAAATGGCGGAGCTTATATGCCAGCAATTATGTATAGAGATGTCGCAATATACGCAGGTTTATATCCCGAAGGCAATATAGCAGGCAAAACAAAAGAAGAAATAGTTAGATTTGGCGATGAATATTTTTACGATAAATTAGCCAAAATGGGTGTTTCACACTATACTGCACTTGATAGTATAGTTTACCATTTAAAAGAAGGTGAACGGGAGGCTTCTTCTGATAATGAAAATATTAAATTAGATGAAGAAGAAGTAAAAAAATACGAAGTTCCAGAATACAAACCTTTACCTGTATCAGATGAAGATAAAACAAGCAACATATTTTTAGAACCAAAATTAATTCATAACGAGGTCATTAATCAACTGATTAATAATAATCTTGTCGAAACTACACCAAAATACAAAAGAAAACAAATAAAGATTTTGGGCGTCAAAATTAAATGGAAGAAAAAAATTAAAAATTAATTTTTTAGTATTTAAATAAGAAAGAATATAAAAAATGTTTAATCCTTTGGTTTCTATAATCATACCTGTTTACAACGGCTCAAACTATATGAAAGAAGCGATTGATTCTGCTTTAGCTCAAACATATAAAAATATTGAAATAATTGTTGTAAATGACGGTTCAACAGATAACACCGATGAAATAGCAAGAAGCTACGGAGATAAAATTCGATATTTTAAAAAAGAAAATGGCGGAGTTGCAACTGCGCTAAATCTTGCTATTAAAGAAGCAAAAGGGGATTATATTTCTTGGTTATCACATGATGATGTTTATTACAAAAATAAAATTGAAGCGCAAATAGAAGTATTAAACAAATTAGAAGACAAAAATACTATATTATACTCAGATTATACTTTTATTAATAAAAAATCTAGAACAAAAAGCTATTTTTGTATTGAATCATTTAATCCGCTTCATAAACTTAAACTACCATTATATCCGATTCTAAACGGTCTTATACACGGATGCACTCTTTTAATTCCAAAAAAATGTTTTTTTGAGGTGGATTTTTTTGACGAAAAATTAAAAACAACTCAGGACTACGATTTGTGGTTTAAGATGTTTCCAAAGTACAAAATTCATTATGTACAAGAATTTCTAGTAAAATCACGAACACATAACAATCAAGGCTCTAAAATAATTTCTTCAGCCAAATCAGAAGCTGATGAGCTTTGGATAAACATGATTAGCCAAATAACAAAACACGATATTTTAGAATTAGAAGGCTCTGAGTATGCTTTTTATCAAAAAGTGCACAATCTAATGCAAGGTGCAAAATACGAAAAAGCTGCACAATGGGTTAAAAATAAACTAGATAACATTAAAAACAACTTAGTTTATAAAAAAGATGTAAAGGTTTCGATTATTATACCTTTTTATAATAGAATTGAGCTATTAAAACAAGCCATAAAGAGTGTACTGAATCAAACACATTCAAATTTTGAACTACTTTTAATAAACGATTTTTCTAATTCAGATATCAGTGAAATTAAAGAAATTATTAAACAAGATTCAAGAATATATTTATATGATAACAAATTTAAAAAAGGAGCTTCAGGAGCCCGCAACACTGGAATTAGTTTAGCTAAAGGCGACTATATTGCCTTTTTGGATTCAGACGATTGCTTTGCTCCTGAAAAAATTGAAAAACAATTAAATTTTATGATAACCAATGATTATATGGTTTCAAACACATATTATCAATTAAATAAATCTGGAAAATTTATTATACCTAAATACATTAAAGTAAATGAAATTGTATACCCCAAGATAATTTCTGGTTGTTCAATTGCAACCCCTACAGTTATGATAAATTCTGTTGTTTTTAAGGAATTTGGATATAAATTTAATGAAAATTATTCATACGGTGAAGATGTTTGCTTGTGGATAGATATTGCAAAATATTTTACCATTAAAACCTTACAAGAACCTTTAACAACCGTAAATAGATATGGCTCAAACACAATAGATTGTGCTCATAAATTATTAAAAGGATGTTCTAATATTTTTTCTCACGTTGTTAATGAAGATACTTTTGAATTTTATTCTGATAACTTATATGACTTATTAAAGTTCAATATGAATATTATTCAAAAAAATCAAACAAGCAAAAAGAAAAATATCTTTTATAAATTTAAATTAAGTCGATTAATTTATAGAATAGTTTTTAGGCCGTTCTTAAAAAAGAAATACGGAAAACAAATCGTCAAAATAAGGTTTGATAGAAAATATTTATAAAAAACTATATTTTAAAATCAGAAATTATATTTGCAGTTTTTTCAATTATGCCTTCATCATGTGCATTTGAAACAAACATTGCTTCAAATTGTGATGGTGCAACGTAAATTTTATTTTTCAGCATATAATTAAAATAATTTGCAAAATCACCAGTATTACAGGTTAAAACATCATCATAATTTGAGATTTTTTTATCCGTAAAAAATACAGACAACAAAGAACCAACCCTGGAAGTTTGAATGCCAATATTTTCATATGCTTTTTGAAGAATAGAAGCTTGCTTATCAATTTGAGAATAAATTTCTTTATTTTCAATAAGAATTTTTAAAGTTTCAATTCCTGCGCTAACAGCAATAGGATTGTCAGAAAGCGTTCCTGCTTGATAAACAGAGCCAACAGGAGCAACACACGACATAATATCTTTTCTGCCTCCATAAACCGCAAGAGGCATTCCACCGCCAACAATCTTGCCAAAAGTTGTTAAATCAGGCACAACTCCATAAAATTCTTGTGCGCCTCCAAGAGCCAATCTAAAACCAGTTATCACTTCATCAAAAATCAATAAAGCACCATATTGCTTAGTGATATTTCTTAAATATTGTAAAAAATTAGGATTAGGAAAACTTGATGACTTAATTAAATTGGAAAACGGAAAAGCTTTTTTGCACGATGAGTTAGAATTAACCAGTTGTGAAATCTCTTTAAACACTGTTCCAAAGGGATTTAAAGTTCCTTTTAACCACAAGCATAAACAAAATGAAGAAGTTTATATTATTCTAAAAGGCAAAGGCAAAATGACAATTGATGGACAAGATATTATTGTAAAAGAAGGTTCAGTTGTAAAAGTAGCTCCGCAAGCAGCAAGGACTATTGAAAATACTTCAGATAATGAGTTTCAATTTATTTGCGTACAAGCAAAAGCAAATTCCTTGGAACAATACGGCTTTGGAGATGGAGAGCTTTGTTAATCAAAATATTTTGGGGGTATAAAAAATACCCCCAATTGTTTATAGATTTCTAAATTTTTAATATAATGTTATTGAGGAGTAAAGCAATATGAAAAAATGCAAAATTACGGTTTTGAAAAAATACTTTGATGAAGAACTTTCAAAACAATATGGGGCAGATGGTTTAACTTCTCGTCCAATGTTAAAAGAAGGGCAAGAATTCTACGCAGATTGGGAATGTCCTGAAGGATTTTGTAATGAAGCATGGAAAGCTATTTATCAATATGTATTTGCACTTTCTCACGGAATTGAAGATGTTTTTTATTATGGAGATTGGATTAAAGAAAAAGGAGTTGCTATTGTAAGTTGCAATGATGGGTTAAGACCGGTAATCTTCAAAATAGAAGCAACTGACATTGATTCTAAACCTATTTTAAGTAAATAAAGTTCGATTCGTATAAAACAAATACCTTTCTGAATTCAGCGTAAGTTGAAACAAAAGGCAAAAAATCATATAAAATTCTTTATTACAAATAAATATATAAGATATGCCCGATAAAAACAAGGTAAACATATCATATTTTTAAATAAGAAAATAAAACAGGCATTTCAAAAACCTCCATTATAAAACTTCGTTTTAAAATAATAAGCAAGATTTACTAACGCAATCAAAGCAGGAACTTCAATTAAAGGACCTATTACGCAAGCAAACGCTTCGCCAGAATTTATACCAAACACAGCTATTGCAACAGCAATTGCTAACTCAAAATTATTTCCTGCAGATGTAAAAGACAAAGTTGCTGATTTTTCATAATCTGCCCCAATTCTTTTAGATAAAAAGAATGATAATAAAAACATAATAACAAAATAAAATCCAAGCGGAATTGCTATTTTTACTACATCCAGAGGAATTTGAACAATCAAGTCGCCCTTTAAGCTAAACATAACGACAATTGTAAACAATAAAGCAATTAAAGTTATTGGACTTATTTTAGGAATAAATACGTTATAAAACCAATCGTATCCCTTTGTTTGAATTAATACTTTTTGAGAAACAAATCCTATAATAAAAGGTATTCCTAAATACAAAAATACACTTTTGGCTATTGTTTTCATTGACACATCAACAACTGCACCTTCTAATCCTATTAATGGAAGTAATACCGTTATAAATAGCCATGCATAAGCGCTATAAAACAAAACCTGAAAAATACTGTTAAAAGCTACAAGCCCGGCACAATATTCGGAGCTTCCCTCAGCAAGTTTATTCCAAACAAGAACCATTGCTATACATCTTGCAAGTCCTATCATAATAAGACCAATCATATATTGCGGATAACTGTGTAAGAATGTAACTGCAAGTACAAACATTAAAATGGGTCCAATTATCCAATTTAACAACAATGACAATGAAAGAATCTTCTTATCAAAAAAAACTTCTTTTAATTTTTCATACTTAACTCTTGCTAATGGCGGATACATCATTAAGATTAATCCGATTGCAATTGGAATATTTGTTGTACCAATTTGAAATTGATTAATAAAATCTTTTATTTGAGGGATAAAATATCCTAATACAACACCAAAAAACATTGCAACAAATATCCACAAAGTTAAATATCTATCTAAAAAGCTTAATTTCTGAGAAATAGACTCTTTCATATAAACCTCACTATTATTTCCACGCTTTAATGTGTGCTCCTGCAAAAGCTCCATTCATTTCATTTAATTCGTCTTTCGTTATTAAATTTTTGTCAAAAGATAACCCATCAATAATTTCTTTTGTATAAATATACACAGGCTCAATTGAAATATTCCTAAAGCCAGCAAGTTCTAAAATCTTTTTATATTCAGGTATTGGCATAGCTCCAGATATACACCCTGCCCATAATTGAGCTTGTTTTTTTATGTGTTCAGATACAGGTTTTAGTGATATAACATCTGCAATTGCAACTCTGCCGCCTTCTTTTAAAACTCGATAAGCTTCATTATATACTTTTTGTTTATTTTCCGATAAATTAATAACACAATTTGAAATTATGGCGTCCGGTGTTCCATCTTCAAGCGGAATATCTTCAATATATCCTTTTATAAATTCTACATTTTTAACACCCATTTTTTCTTTATTTTTATTAGCAAGTTCAAGCATTTCATCTGTCATATCAAGTCCATAGATTTTGCCTGACTCACCTACATATTTAGAAGCCATTAAAACATCAATGCCGCCACCGGAACCAAGATCTAAAATTGTTTCACCTTCTTTAATTTGAGCAAAAACAAGAGGGTTAGCACATCCTAAAGATGCCTCTATTGCTTCTTTTGGAATATCATCAAGATTTTGTCCTGCATAATTTCTTTGCGCTCTTGATATTTCTTGACAACATGAACATCCGTTATGTGTATCTTTTTGAACTTTTTGAGCAATATTACCGTAAAAATCTTTAACTTCTTTTTTTATGTCAAAATCCATATTTTAGCCTCCTTAAAAATTGACAAATAATATTAAATATGCCATAATTGGAATATATAATATTATAATATTCCATTTTTGGAATATTGTCAATCTCTACTGGGGGAATTTTTATGAAAAGTAATCTATATGAAAAGAAAGCTAAAATATTTAAAGCATTATCTAACCCTGTCAGGCTTGAAATAATGGATTTTTTAGCAAATGGGGAAAAGTGCGTCTGTGAAATTGTAGAAAATTTAGATTATGAACAACCGCATATATCAAAAAGTCTGATTAAGTTAAAAGAAGCAGGCTTAATAAAAGACAGAAAAGAAGGTTTGAATGTCTATTATTCTCTTAAAATCTGCTGCATGGGAGAGTTTTTCAATTGTTTAAACAAAATTTTAGAATCAGAGTCGAAATCTTAGTTTATTTGAGTGATATAATAAAATTTTAGTCAAACATCCAATTTTAGAAGAATAAAATACTCATTTTTGCTTTTAAAAATAATCATTTAAGGTGTTTTATTTGCAATATATTTTGAAATAAAAATTCTTCGAATAAACTTCAACAATTCACCAATATACACAGTTGAAATTACCCCTGCAACAAAGTAAAAATAAGTTGTCTTAATAGGACAATAAAACCAATAAATGTCTGAAGCATTTTTTATATCAAAAGGAATTCCTTTAAAATAAAGCAGTGAATAAGTTATAATATTAAAAATTAAAAGATGATTTGCCATTATATGATAACTATTTTGTCCGATTTTATTTAAAAAATTCCAATTTTTTAAATATGGATAAATAACCTCAACAATAAATAATGTTATAAATATACCCGTCAAGCTTGTTAAAATTGCAAGCCAAGGATTATAAAACTTGCCCCACACCAAAAGATAATGCAGACCAATTCCATCTAGCGGCGAAAAATCCATATTAAACAGCCACAAAATCCCCTGTGCTATCAAAACAAAATATACAACCACGGGTCTAAAAATATTAATTTTATTTTCAATTTTATTCTTATAAATAAATCCCAAATGAACAAAAAACAACGCAAAAAAGCTTCTAATAAAAGGTAAAATCAAAATGTTATCAGAATATTTATCACAATTTGCGCTTATTATCGTAAAAAATAAAAACATAAAAAATTTCAATACGGGATTTATTTTTAAGTATGAAAAAACCTTATAAATAATCAATGTTATAAATAAGCAAGGCACAAACCACAATGGGGAAATCAAATCAAGCTGATGACCACTTAAAAAAGGCATTACAATTTCATTATATAAATTAATCGGCATTCCCCAAAATTTTCCCACAAAAGGAGTTATTAAAATAGTAATAATAAGATATGCAATTTCATATAAAAAATAAGGAATTAAAAGGCTTTTAAATCTTCTTTTAATATATTCAAAAAAACCATATTTTTCTTTAAATAACATGCCTGCAATAAAGAAAAACAAAATAACTTGAAATGAATACGGAGGAAACATTGGTATTAAAGAAAACTCCAAATGTCCTGATACAACAATTAATATTGCAAGTGCTTTTAAAAAATTTGTTTTATTATTAAAAATCTCAACCATGCTTATCTACAATCCGCTAACAAAAAAAATATAATATAAAAATCAAAAAAACAAAATAAACTTTATTACATATTAAATTAATATTTTACTTTTTGCTGCCATACTTTAGCAATATCTTATTCTTTTAAACATATAAAAATACATAAATATAGCCTAATACCACTCTTGCAAAATAAAATCATTCCTCATAAAATTACAGTAAGGATTAAATCATATCAAGTCTTGAATATTAGGAGTTAAGTAATGAAAATAAGTGTTGTTGTTCCAATATATAACACAGGTGTTTTTTTAACAAAATGCATAGAAAGCATAATAAATCAAACATTTAAAGACCTTGAAATAATTTGTATTGATAACAACTCAACAGACAATTCATTAGAAATTTTAAATGAATTTCAGAAAAAAGATAACCGAATAAAAATATTCACACAAGAAAATCAAAGCATTTTTTCAGCAAGAAATAAAGGTATTTATGAAGCAAAAGGAGAATATATAAGCTTTATCAACAGCACTGATTGGATTGACTTAAATTTTTATGAAAAATTAATAACAGCTATTCAAAACGAACATTCTGATATTGCAATTGCCAACAATACAAAATCAAAAATTAAATCTAAAAAACAATATAGCGCAATTTCTTTAGAAGAAAAAATTAAAACTTGTGATATTTTAAACCATTGCCAAATAGAAAATAAAATCTATAAAACCTCAATTATAAAAAATTTTCTGTTTAAAAACGAAAAATATTATGAAGATACTATGTGGTTATCTTTGATATTAAAAAATTCAAACAAAATAGTTTTTGTGCCCGATGTCAACTATTACCAAAAAACAAACACACCTTTGATTTCAGCAAAAAAACAACAAGACGTTTATTTTGCTAAAAAATTTTTAATACATTTTCTTGAAAAAAACAATATCAAACTTTCTAAAAAAGAAAAAACCATAACAAAATCTATTAAATATTTTTTAAATTTCCCAATCCTAAAAACAAAAGAATACGAAAATATTGAAAAATATTACCTTTTTGGATTTTTACCGTTTTTCAAAAAAACACTAAAAATGCCGACAATAAAAGACAACACATTTATAGTTTGGGAACCTTGCTCTAAATCTCATTCTGAAGTTGTCCCCGGATATTGCAAATATCTTTTAGATTTAGGCTACCATGTGAGTGTCTTAGTCACTCCTAAAAGATATAAAGAAGGGCTGTTTTCCAGATTTAAAAACAAAAACTTAACTTTAAACAAACTAAGTCAAAAAGAAATTAAAACATTCTTTAAAAACACCCCGATTGACAATGTCAAAGGTGTTATGGTAACAACAGTAGGAAAAATATGCGACTCTATTCATTACGAACAAGCCTATGACACATTTTTTCCAAATACAGATAAAAACAAACTTCTTTTTGTAGAACATGAAGCAAAACACGCTCTTGATGAAAATACTTGGAATGAAAATATAATCACACTTAGAAAACTCGACTATAAAAACGGAAAATCAACAGTAATAAATCCTCATTATTTTGGCGATGTTAAAATCACAGATAAAAATGCCGACATAACAAATTTTATAACCATTGGTGCAATAAGACCGAACAAAAAAAATTCTAAAATAATTATTGATTCTTTTTACAAAATATATAAAAAAGGCTACAGAAATTTCAAAATAACAGTCGTAGGAAAAGGCAGCCTTAAGCACATACCAAAAGAATTACATGAATTCTTTGATATAAAAGGCAGACTTCCTTTTGATAAAATGTATGATGAAATTGAAAAATCTGATTTCATGTTAACCGCATACAATGAAGATGACCCAATGCATATAAGATATAACACATCAGGCACGAGCGGAAATTTCCAACTAATGTACGGGTTTTTAAAACCATCAATTATTACCGAAGGTTTTGCGCCTATTAACGGATTAAATGAAGAAAATGCAATTTTATATAAAAAAGAAGAAGACTACCCCAAAGCCATTGAACAAGCAATAAATATGAACAATGAAGCATACAAAAAAATGCAAGCTAAATTAAAAGAATATCAAGAAGAACTATATAAAATTTCTTTAGAAAATTTAAAAAAAATTATCAATAAACCTGTTATTAAATAATAATTTTGTGGCACTTAATAGTTGTAGGTAGTGTATGCACTTTATGTGCACCAAATTCTAATTAAGGAGCAGGAATGAACAGCTTAAACTTAATAACGGGCTTCAAGGCGTTTTTAAGGGAACTAAACGAAACAACAGACAAGGAATACAATGTAAACAGTTCCTCAAGTATTTTTGAGTACAGCAAAGAATTTAAACAATATTTGCACGACAGTCTAAACATAGACACAAACTCCATTTTTTCTAAAAGTATAGATGAAATTATGGATATGAAAGTTGTAGACGGTCAACTTGTTGACGAAGCCGAATACGAACAATACCTTGAGGAAAATCCTGATGAAAAAACAAATGTTCAAGGGCTCAACGATGTCGCAAGCGCAAAAAATGAACAAAACACCGAAAAAACAGAAAATGACCCCGCAAACGAAACAAACACCCAAGAAGTTGATAATAATGCTGCCGTAAGCGAAACGACTCCAAACGAAGAAGTCGAAAATGATGCAGCTGTGCAAGAAACCAATAACAATACTTCAAACGAAAACGAAGTAAATGACAACGAACCTTCTGATGATAACTTTGAAGAAGCAATGGTTGATATTTTAAATGCATTTTTACAAGATGACAGCATAAAAAAATATTTAGACGAAGACCAAAGCGGTGAATTAAATGAAAAAGAAGTCTATGCATTTTTAAACAAAATAAAAAATTATGATAAAAATGGCGCAAATATATCCTTTAATGATGTCTTAACAGGAATAGATGAAGTTATAAAAGAAATTAAAAGTCAAAAAGAAAATAATGACTCTATAACTGAAGCTGCAAATGAAACAACAAGAACAGCAAAGGAAAAATCCCCTCGTACCAGAAGAAGGGCTGAATATAGCAACACTTCAAGCAACACTCCGACAACCAATGCAACAAATGCGTTTTATTCCGCTCCAACAACAAGAGCAATAACAGGAAACTACAGTTCACCCACTACAAGTGCTGTAACTGCAGACTATGTTTCACCAAGCGTTGCTGTAGCTAATACGCCTGAAAATATGAGCAAAGAAGAAATACAACAAGAACTTGAAGCTGCCAAAGGCACCTTAAGCGAAAAACAAACCAACTACAACAATATTGCAAGCGGTTCAGATGAAAAATTAAACGCCGAAAAACAAAATGTAGATAATTTATATGATACCTATCTGACTGAAGTTGAAAAAGTTGATGAAAATCTAAAAAATGAGCTTGTGAAAGCCAATGACGAAGTTGAACAACAAAAAACCTTAGTTGAGCAAAAAGACACAGAAATAACTCAACAAGAAACAACAATTTCAGGTCTTGAAGCAAACTATGAAGCTGCAACGACAAGCACGCAAACTCTTAAAGATCAACTCTCACAACTCCAAAGCGCGCTTTCAGGTGCTGATGATGATAAAAAAGCAGACATAGAAACTAAAATATCCGGTCTGCAAACTCAAATAACATCAGCAGAAACTAAAGAACAACAAGCAAAATCTGATCTTGATGAAGCAAATAAACAGCTTGAAAATCTTCAAAAAGAAAAAGCAGATTTAGAAGAAACATTGTCTCAAAAAGAAGAAGCGAAAACAGAACTTGAAAATAAGGTTCAAGCGGCTTATCCGCAACTTCAAAAATATTTAGATGACTATAAAAATGCTAAAAGCACATATGAAGCAAATAAACAAACAGCTCTGGACAACGCAAAAACAGAAGTTCAAGAAGCTCAAAACAAAGTAAATGAACTACAACAAGCCCTTGCAGCCGCCGAAACAAAAGAAACACTGCAAGACTACAAAACAGGCGGATTAGCAGACTATGATGAAGAAAAAGGACAATCCATCGCAAATGCGGCATTAGCAATGTATGGCAATAACTCTACTCCCGGCGGATATTGCGGAACCGGTGTCGGTGAAGCTATTGCAAGTGCACTAGGCTACAGACTGCATGGCGACGGCTACGAATGGGCATCAAACCTTGAAAATAGAGATGACTGGGTTGAAATAACAGACGAATTAACAGCACAAGATTTATCCTCACTTCCTGCAGGTGCTGTTATAAGCTGGAGCCAATATAACGGAGGTGCATACGGACACGTTTGTATTACAGATGGTCAAGGTCATGAAGTATCAGACTTTACATCAAATGTAGAAACGGATTACTATCTAAAAAGAGGTGCCACATTTAGAGTATTTATTCCAACTTAATCACAAATATAACCCTTTATTGCTGATTTAGCAGCGGTATATGGACTTGAAAGATATATAAAACCATTTGTATTTCCCATTCTTCCTTGGAAATTACGGTTTTGAGTTGCAAGACAAACCTCGCCATCGCCCAATATGCCGCCGTGAACGCCAACACAAGGTCCGCAGCCGGCAGGCAAAAAGTTTGCGCCTGCTTCAACAAAAATATCTAATAAACCCTCTTTAGAAGCTTGAAGATAAATATCTCTGCTTGCAGGAACTACAATCAATCTTGTATCGGGGTGCACTTTGCGCCCCTTTAAGACATTAGCAGCTATTCTCAAATCTTCAATTCTTCCATTTGTACAAGTTCCGATAAAAACTTGATTAACTTTAATATCGTTTAGTTCGGAAGCCTTTTTAACATTATCAACAGTATGAGGACAAGATACCATAGAATCAATTTTAGATGCATCTATTTCAATAACTTTTTCATATCTTGCATCTTCATCCATTTTAATTTCTTTAAATTTATCTTCACGGCCCCTTGATTTTAAAAACTCATAGGTTTTTTCATCTGTTTCAAATAATCCTGCTTTCGCACCGGCTTCTACAGCCATATTTGCAAGGGTAAAGCGCTCAGACATAGACATATTCTTAATTGTATCCCCGCAAAATTCCAAAGCTCTATAAGTTGCGCCATCTGCACCTATTAAACCAATTAAATAAAGCATTAAATCTTTAGCACAAGTATTATACTTAAATTCACCATTTACTTTAATTTTATATGAACTTGGAACTTTAAACCAAGTTTTTCCGTATGCCATTGAAACTGCAATATCTGTTGAGCCCATTCCGGTTGCAAATGCACCCAATGCACCGGATGTACATGTATGAGAATCAGCTCCGACTAAAATTTCACCAGGGTTAACATAATCTTCAACAAGTCTTTGATGGCAAACTCCGCAGCCGATATCTTGCAAAACAGCACCATGTTCTTTTGCAAATTCCCTTATTTTTTTATGAGCATTAGAAAGTTCTTTTCGAGGTGACGGAGCAGCATGGTCAATAAAAAGAATTGTTCTTTGGGGGTTATATAAAGACCTGTTTAATTTATTAAATTCATCAATTGCTAGTGGACCTGTACCATCCTGTGTTGCACACACATCCACTTTTGCAATTACCAATTCTCCGATTTCTACTTGCTTATCACTATGTTGTGAAAAAATTTTTTGTGCAAGTGTTTGACCCATATAATAATCCTCATAATTCTATAGAATTATTATAAATCAAAAAAAAGGAATATTAATATATTTATATGATAACAAATGTCTTGTTTTTTACGATAATAAAGCAATAAATTAGGAGTTTTATACATTTATGGATATAGCAGCATTAATAGGTACGTTTTTAGGTATAACCTTTATTCTTTTAGGGCAAGCCCTTGAAGGCGGTAATATCGGACAATTGCTACAAATAACTGCGGCTTTTATTGTTGTCGGAGGTACAGCAGGGGCGGTATTTTTAAGCTTTCCATTAGAAGATTTTAAAACCGCAGCACACTGTATATATATGGTTTACTTTGGAAAAGCGCCAAACTTTGAAACTTTAATAGCCGAAATTGTTGCTTATGCACAAAAAGCGAGAAAAGAAGGGGTAATTGTTTTAGAAAAAGAAGCAAAAAACGCATCTCATCCTTTGTTGACTCTTGGACTGGAAGCTGTAGCAGACGGTGCCGATCCAACATTAGTTAAAGATATGATGGAAACACAACTATCACAACTACAAGAAAAAATAGGTGCCGGAGCAAAAGTACTAGAATCAGCAGGCGGATATTCACCAACATTAGGTATTATCGGTGCCGTATTAGGGTTAATTCAGGTTATGCAAAACTTATCTGACCCATCAAAACTAGGTGCAGGTATTGCTGTCGCATTCGTTGCAACAATATATGGTCTTGTTGTAGCAAATCTGGTAACAATTCCATATTCAACAAGAGCAAAAAGAAAATATGCAAGGATTTTTACATCAATGGAATTGATGATTGAAGGTATTTTATCCATTCAAGCAGGTGAGTCTCCGGCATTAATAGAACGCAAACTTGAATGTTACTTGGTTGATAAAAAAGAAAAAAAAGAGGCTAAAGCTTAATGGCAAGAAAAAAACCACCAGAAGAACATGAAAATCTTGAACGTTGGCTGGTTTCTTATGCTGACTTTATGACGCTGTTGTTTGCAACTTTTGTTGTGTTATATGCTTTAGCGCAATCTGATGTTAATTCTTTCAAAGGAATTGAAGAAGCCTTGAGAAAGGCATTCAGCCAAAATATCTTTGACAATCAAGAAAACATTATGGATGGACAAGACTCAATTTTAGACGGTCAACAAGGAGCAATGAATCCGTTAATGCTTGAATATATGAGCCAAAAATATGAACAATCATCCTATGAAGAAATTAAAGAAAATATAGACAAGCTGAAACAAGACGGAATTAGCGCGGAAATCGGAGAAAAAGGGCTAATTATCAGATTTAGCGAACATGCTCTTCAATTTGAATCAGGAACTGCAGACTTAACTCAAAAATCAAAAGAAACACTTGCAACCGTTGCAAATATAATTAAACAAAAATTTTCAATTCACTATATTCAAGTAGAAGGTCATACGGATTCAAATCCTGTAACTAACAAAATCAAATACCCGTCAAATTGGGAGTTATCTTCTGCAAGGGCATGCTCTGTTGTCAGATTTTTAATTCATAACAAAAATTTTAATCCAAAATTATTCAGCGCTGTTGGTTTTGCAGACACTGTGCCAATTGCTTCAAATTCAACTCCGCAGAATCGTGCTAAAAACAGAAGAGTTGAAATTGTTATTCTCAAAAATAAATTTAAAACCCTTTCAGATAAAAACATGCAAGAAATTCTAAAAGAAGCAAAAGTTCTTCAGAAAAAAGAACAATTTGACAAAAATATACAGCCCTCTGAGGCAATAGAAAATCTTGTCGGAAACGACAAAGAATTACTAGATAATGTTATAGACATTTCAGATCGCTATAAAAACGAAAGTGAACGTCTAAAAAACCTTGAAGAAGAAGGCTATACGCAAGACAGCAAAAAACCGGAATTTATGGAGTAATCTATGAAAGATAATGAATATTTTGCAATATTTGGCGGCGGAGGCATAAGGGGTATTTGCTATTGCGGAGCTTATAAAGCACTTGAAGAAAATAATATTAAATTAACAGGCTACGCAGGAAGCTCGATTGGCGCAGTATTTGCCTCGTTGATAGCATTTGGCTACAGCTACAATGAAGTATATGAAATTATGTCTAAAACCGGTTTTGAAATGTTTATCGATATTAACATTGATTTCAAAAAAGATTTGGCAATTTCAAAGGGGAAAATATTTTATGATTGGATAAAAGAACAACTTGAGCGCAAATATTACGGCGAAATATATGAAAAAGATAAAATGCCTCCTGTGAAATTTTGCGACATTAAAAATAAGCTCATAATTTATTCTGTTGATTTAACACATTTAAAATTCAGAGAATTTTCTATGGAAAAAACTCCTGATTTTGAAATTGCACAAGCAATAAGAGCAAGTGTTTCAATGCCGGGTTTATTCACACCCTTAGAAGACGAAGACTGCCTCATTGTGGATGGAGATTTATTAAAATCAACACCGCTTTGGCGAGTTAGCAATACAATTAAAAATTTAGATGAAAGAATATTGGAATTCAGACTGGAAGATAATGAAACACCGAAAAAAATCAGCAATTCTCTGGAATATTTAAACAGAGTATACAATGCAATTTCAGGTTTCGCAACCGATTACATTATAGATTTATATAAAGAAAAAGATAAATTTGACTACATCAAAATCAATACACCCGATGTGTCTGTTGTAGATTTTTTAATGCCGAAAGAAAAAAAACAAGAATTATTTGACATCGGATATCAATCTACAAAAAAATATTTGCAAGAATTTTTACCCGAAAAAAGAAAAACAATAAACCAAAAATATAAGGAATTGTTAAAGCTATTACTCAAATTTCAAAAAGAATTTTCAAAAACTAATATAATAAATTCATATCTTAGTTTGTGTGAAATTTTTGTATATCTTTGCGAACAAAAACAATACATGGACACAAAAATATATTGCAAAATATTAGACTTTAAGGATAATTATGCTAAAAACTATAAAAAAATAAATTTCTTTGGAATAAAATCTGCAGTATTATCCAAAAAAGAATTTTTATCAAAAGAACTTTTTGAAATAAATAAACTAATTACTCAAAAAATTCAAAACTAATATTTTCTATATAACAAAGCTATTAAAGTATCTTCAAAATTCTTCAATATCGCTTTTCTTTTGGGCGAATTTTGAACAATTATACAAAATACGAGATTTTTGTCTTTTCTTGTGGTTAAAATGCCTGCAATTGAAGACATATTAGACAATGTACCCGTTTTAACTTTTAGATTATCTTTCAATAAAATTAATCTGTTTTTCATGGTGCCTTCATCAGCGCCAACCATTAAATCTTTAAGATTAGTTTCTTTAAAAAGCATAATCAAAGATTTTGACAAAAACTCACAATTCAAAAGATTGTATCGAGATACACCCGACCCATCAGTTATTATAATTCCTTCGGTAATATAATCCTTATAAATATCGTTAAACATTTTAAGAGCATCATCAAAAGAAGCAGTTTTTTCAAAATTAAAATATTTTGCAGCTGCAACTTTAAATATTACTTCAGCACAAAAATTATCTGAATTATACAAAATATCTTTTGAAATATCTTCAATAACATGACTGACAAAGGCTATTTTTTTTACATTTTTTGGCATTTTTTTGGATGTAATTTTTTTAAAATAATTGATTCCGTTCTTTTTTATAGCCTTTTGAACTTTAATATTAAAATGAATTTCAGGATTTAAAACAGGTAAATTTATAATTTCATCTTGTGAAACAGTGCCAATAAAATTAACTATAGACGAATTCTCGCCATATAACCTTTTTATTTCAATTTTTTGTTTATCGGATAATTTTAATTCGTTAATTATAGGAATTTTATAATCATCGTTTTGAATTATATCAACCTTGGTAGCTAAACTTGAGCGCTTTATGGCAATAGGTGTAAAGTTTTTATCAACTATATATGGAGTTATTGCCCTTTGATTAGGCCAAGTATCTTCTTCCATCCAACCTTTAGGATAAGGGGCTTTATCAATAATTGTATCATCGATATATATGCTGTTTATTTTAGTTACATCAAAATTTGATTTTAATTTAGAAAATAATTCATTCAAATCACCCTGAGATAATAAAGTATCTCCGCCCAGTTTCAAATAAATATTATTTTTATCATCTTTATATAAGGATGTTTCAAATTCATAATCCTCACCAAGCACTTTATATGCAGCACCAAAAGACAAAAGTTTTAAAATGCTGGCAGGATTTAGAAGTTTTTGCTCATTTTTTTTATATACAACATCACCCTTGTCGATATTTTCAACATAAACACCCACTGTTGATTTTAATTCGAAATTTGCATCCTTTATACACTTATCAACACTGTTTGCAAAAGCCGAAAGCGAAACAAACAAAAAAGAAAGTATTGTAATAAATGTTTTTTTCATTAATTAAGCTCCTCAACAGAAGCAATTCTGCCTTTTACTGCGCTCGCTGCGGCAATATAAGGACTTGCAAGATAAATTTTCGAGCTTACATCTCCCATTCTTCCGACAAAATTACGATTTGTTGTTGAAATGCATACTTCATCAGGCGCTAATATTCCGCAATGTCCTCCCAGACAAGGTCCGCATGTAGGAGTTGAGATTGCAGCACCTGCTTCAATCAGCGTTTGATAATAACCAAGTTCTATAGATTTAAGAATTATATCCTGTGTTGCAGGAAAAACAATTAATCGAACATCAGGATGAACTTTTCTGTTTTTTAATACTTCAGCTGCCATTTTGATATCTTCAAGACGCCCGTTAGTGCAACTTCCTATGACAACTTGATCAATCTTTATATTATCTTTTATTGCTTCTGTAATAGAATGAGTGTTTTCGGGCAAATGAGGATAAGCAACAGTAGGTTCAATTTTAGATACATCATACTCAATCACTTTTTCATAATGAGCTCCTTCATCACTTTTCAAAAATAAAGGCTCTCTGATTGAACGATTTTTCAAATATTCTCTGGTAATTTCATCAGGTTCAATTATGCCGTTTTTAGCACCGGCTTCAATTGCCATATTACAAATAGTAAATCTGCCGTCCATATCCAATGCTTTAATAGCTTCACCGCAAAATTCAAGAGTTTTATATAGTGCACCATCTACACCAATATCGCCAATAAGATGAAGAATTAAGTCTTTTGCTGTAACATACTTATTTAATTTACCATTAAATATAACTTTAATTGAAGATGGAACTTTGAACCAAGTTGACCCTGAACCCATTGCACAACCAAGATCAGTTGAACCAACGCCTGTTGAAAAAGCGCCTATTGCACCATATGTACAAGTATGAGAATCAGCTCCTATTATCAAATCTCCGGATGTAACAATTCCTTTTTCAGGTAAAAGTGCATGCTCAATACCCATTGTTCCAACATCAAACTTATGGACTAAATCCTGCTCCTTGATAAAATCTCTTAAAGTTTTTGCTTGTATCGCAGATTTAATATCCTTATTTGGAGTAAAATGATCAGGAACAAGAACAACTCTTGATTTATCAAAAACAGAATTTAATCCGAGTTTTTTAAAAACCTCTATAGCGATAGGTCCTGTAATATCATTTGCCAATGCAATATCAATGTTTGCCTCAATCAAGTCACCTGCTTGGACGCATTCTCTTTTTGAATGAAGCGCAAATATTTTTTCTGTAATTGTCATTGGCTTTATTTGCATAATTTTATTTTCCTTGTTTTGCTTTTATATCTAAAAGATTGTTGTGCGCTATTACATATGCAGCGCAAGACTTTGCGCTTTGAACATACCAAGCGCAACTTTCTTGCAAACACACTCTGCAATCTTGATTTCCTGCCGACATCAACGGACAATATGGTATTTTTTTTCTGTTAATTTCTGCGCTCATATTAACTATCCTTTATATTTTTGCTTTTTCTAATTCTATACCTTGTTTAATCAAATTGCATTTTGTTTCATCACATCTCTTTTCTTCTTGTTTATAAATTTTTGTTCTGTTAATGACTTCATCAAAATCTATCAAATGAGCATCAAAATCAGGGCCATCTACGCAAGCAAACTTAACTTCATTGCCGACAGTCAGTCTGCAAGCTCCGCACATGCCCGTACCATCAACCATTATAGGATTCATTGAAGCCTCTGTTTTAATTTTATAAGGACGGGTTAACTCTGCTACTGCTCTCATCATCGGCATTGGTCCAACCGCAATAACATAATCAACTTTTTCCGTATCTATTATTTTTTTGGCAACTTCCGTTGTAAAACCTTTTGTGCCATATGAACCATCGTCTGTTGTAATGTGAAGCTCAGAACAAGCATGTTTCATTTTATCTTCCCAAAAAATTAAATCTTTTGTTCTTGCACCCATAACCATGTGAACTTTGTTTCCTGCTTCTTTAAAAGCTTTAGCTATCAAATAACAAGGTGCAGCGCCATAACCGCCCGCAACACAAATAACTGTGCCGTATTTTTCTATGTGCGTAGGACAGCCCAATGGACCCACTATATCTTCAATACAATCACCAACATCTAACGAAGCCAGCTTCTTTGTTGTATAGCCTACAGCCATATATACTATTGTTAAAATTTCATTTTGTCTATCGTAATCAGCAATTGTAAGAGGAATACGTTCTGAATTTTTATCTGTTCTTAAAATAATAAATTGCCCCGCTTTAGCATTTTTAGTTATAAAAGGAGCTTTTACCTTTATTTCAAACTGATTTTTACACAATTCTTTTTTATATAGAATTTCATATCCCATTTTAAACTTTCCTCCAAATTAATTCTGATAAGAATATCATATATTAAAAACGCCTCTTTGTCATATTGTATTTAATATTGTTAATATTATATTATGTATTTTTGCAAAATTAATTTCTTTAGCGCATTTGCATGAACTGCTTTTGGTTCAATTTTTAATAACCTTTCAAGATATTCAAGAGCCTTATGATAATTTTTTAGCTTCTTTTGCGCAGCAGCCATTGCAAACAAAGCATCAACAAAATTTTCATCCAGCTTAAGAGCTTTATTCAAATCATCAATAGCTTTTTTTATTTGAATATCGCTTGAAGTATTATTTTCCAAGATAATTTTTGCTCTGTTGTAATAAGCATCTGTCATTTTAGGATTTAATTTTATTGATTTTGTATAATCGAGCATGGCATCATCCAATTTATTTAAAGCATGATAAGCAACCGCTCTATAAAAATAAGAAACATCAAAATCACCTTTTATTGAAATTGATTTTGTTATAAATTCAATAGCTTTTTTATAATTACCGTTTTGAATACAATATATGCCCTCATCTAAATATTTTTTGAATTCATTTTGTTCCATAAATTACCTCATATTAAAAAATATTAACACAATAAATTTCTTGTTGAATTTTATTTCTAATTAATATATCATGTAAAAAAATGTTAATATTAATTAACATAACTAGCAATATTTTTTATTTAGTGTTGTTATCAAAGTTGTAAGCGTGTTAATTCTACAGAACAAATAAAGGAAAATACTATGAACATTCATCCAATTCAAGGTTTTAACAATTTATCAAAACCAAAGAAAGCCGCTGTTGTAGGAGGTGCTGTTGTTGGTGCTGCAGCTGTTGCAACTACTGCTGTTGCTTATGCAAAAGGTAAAAAAGTTGATGCAAAAGGTTTAGAAGCAATTAAACAAGGTTATGGTATCATTTTTGATGCAGTAAAAACTAAAGCAGGTCAAATCAAAGATGCCATCGTTGCTCACCTTCCTAAAAAAGTAGAAACAGTAGCTGAAACAGGCGAAAAAACGGTTGAAACAGCAGCTGAAGCAGTGCAAGGCTAATAAAAATTTTAAAACATAAAAAGCACATAGAATATCTATGTGCTTTTTTTAGTATAATTTTTCTATAACTTTTTCAGCTAAAAGTATTGCACTATTTTGGTTTTGACCCGTAATTATATTATTATCAACCTCAACATGTTCTTTCCAAGGAGCTTTTTCAATAAAATTTGCGCCAAGCTCTTTTAATCTTGTTTCCAATAAAAAAGGCATAAATTCATCAAATTTAATAATATGTTCTTCTTTATTTGTAAAAGAAGTTATTTTTTTATCTTTAACAATAGGATTATTATTCTCATCTTTTGCATTAACCAAGGCAACAACCCCATGACAAATAGCTGAAATAATTTTTTTGTTTAAATAAAAATATTCAACAACTTCTTTAATTTTTTCATCATACGCAATATCAAACATTGGGCCATGTCCGCCGGAAAAAAACAAAACATCATATTTAGCATAATCTATATCAGATAAACTTTTTGTTTTTCTTAAAATTTTTATACAATCATCCCACTCAATCGGATTAGAACAAGACATTGAACGAATATCCACAGGAGATAATCCCCCATTAACAGAAGCTGTATCAATTTCGTATCCTGTTGCCTTAAAAATTAAATAAGGAACCGCAAACTCTTCTAAATAAACACCGGTATTTTCAATATTTTTATCTCCATTTGAGTTTGTGGTTATTATTAAAATATTTTTTTTCATATTCACCTCTTATTGTTATTATAAAATAACCAATATAAAATAAATCGCACATTTTAGCAAAAAATTTGACTTAGAGTATACTCTAAGCAGTAAAATAAAATTAAAAAAGGAGTGATATATGAAAATATTAGAAAAAATTAATTCACCTGACGATGTCAAAAAATTATCATTAGATGAAATGAATACACTTGCCCAAGAAATAAGAGAAGGCATTTTAAAAAGAGTAAATGATATAGGGGGTCATTTAGGACCTGATTTAGGAATAGTTGAAGCCACAATAGCACTTCATTATGTTTTTAATTCACCAAAAGACAAATTTGTTTTTGATGTTTCACATCAATGTTATCCCCATAAAATGCTGACAGGAAGAAAAGATGGCTTTATTAACGAAAAATATTCTATTAGCGGATATTTTAATCCAAACGAAAGCGAACATGACAATTTTACAATCGGTCACACTTCAACATCAATTTCTTTAGCTACAGGACTGGCTAAAGCAAGAGATATTTTAAACCAAAACCACAATGTCATTGCGCTTATTGGCGACGGGTCATTATCAGGTGGCGAAGCTTTTGAAGGGCTAAACAATGCAGGAGAATTAAACAGCAATTTTATAGTTATTGTGAATGACAACGAAATGTCAATAGCAAAAAACTACGGCGGACTTTACAAAAATCTTGAAGAATTAAGAAAAACAGACGGAAAATCACAAAATAATTTCTTTAAAAACCTTGGCTTTGAATATATTTATGTTGAAGAAGGAAACGACATTAAAACGCTAATTGAAACTTTTAAAACAGTTAAAGATATCAAAAAACCAATTGTCGTCCACATTCACACCCTAAAAGGCAAAGGGTATAAACCCGCCGAAGAAAATAAAGAATGCTACCACTGGCATTTAGCAGGATTTTTAGATAAAAAAGACGAAGTAAATAAACAAATTGAAACTTATGAATCTATTACAACCGATTTTCTTTTAAATAAAAAAGAAAATAGTGAACCTGTTGTGGCTATTACAGCCGGAACCCCTGGGGCAGTCGGTTTTTACCCTGAATTTAGAGAAAAAATGGGCAAAAATTATACTGATGTTGCAATTTCTGAAGAACACTCCATTGCATATGCCTCAGCTTTAGCTAAAGGCGGCGCAAAGCCAGTTTTGGCACTAATGAGCTCATTTATCCAAAGAACATACGACCAATTATCTCAAGATTTGGCACTTAATAAATCTGCTGCAACAATTCTTGTTTATTGGGGAACAATTAGTCCAATGGATGCAACGCATTTGGGAATTTTTGATATACCCTTAATCTCAAACATTCCAAATATTGTATATTTAGCTCCAACCAACAAAGAAGAATATCTTGCAATGTTGAATTGGGCATATAATCAAAACGAACACCCTGTAGCAATAAGGGTTCCGTTCATTCCTCTAAAATCAACAGGAATGAAAGATTTAACAGATTATTCAAAATTAAACAAATTCAAAATGATTAACCAAGGAGAAAAAATTGCAATTATTGCTCTTGGTAATTTCTTTAATTTAGGAGAAAAAATACACTCAAAATTAAAAGCAGAACTAAACATTAATTCTACTTTAATAAATCCTTGTTATATAACAGGAATAGACGAAAATATGCTTGACAGTCTAAAACAAAATCACAATCTCGTTATTACTCTTGAAGATGGCGTTTTAGACGGCGGTTTTGGAGAAAAAATCTCAAGATTTTATTCAACTAGCGATATAAAAGTTAAAAATTATGGAGCACAGAAATTATTCACAGATAGAGTTCCATTAAATGAATTATATAAAATGTTTGGTTTAACAGAAAATCAAATTCTGGATGACATTAAAAAATTAACAAATTGCAAGTTAGTATAAAATATAAACGCTCGGCATTTTCCGAGCGTTTTTTATATATTTAAAATTTATATAAACAAAATCAACCTTGTTTTTAACTGTAGAATTAAACACAAAAAAAGAGGCTCAAAGCCTCTGTTTTTTATATGGTACCCCCAAGCGAATTCGAATCGCTGTCTACACCGTGAAAGGGTGTTGTCCTAGGCCTCTAGACGATGGGGGCAAGAACTTATCTTTTTATTTTTTATCTCCATACACGAACAAACCAATAATATCATTTAATTTGTTCAATTGTTTTTGATAACTTGCTGCTTGTTTTTCAAGAGTTCTGATATTGCTCTTATATTCTTGAACTGTATAATTACAATCTTTTATCGAACTGTTTAAACAATCTCTAACTCTTTGTGCATCTTGAAGAACAGTTTTCATTGGAATGCCCAATGCTTCAATTGTCTGACGTATAATTTGTGCGCCTGTTTGTCTTGGAACACCTGTAGGCAATTGAGCAATCAACCTTTTTAATACGTTGATATTGTTTGGCATTTCAAACTCTTCAACATCTTCATCATTTTCAATGGACAATTTTAAATCAGGATTTGAAGAAACATTTTCTTCGTTAACAGAAAATACCGGCTGATAATCTTTCGCATTTGAACCAAAATCAAAAGATGATTCTTTTGCGCTGTCATCGGATTCGTCTAATGATAGAACATCGCTGTCATCAAAACCATCCATGATATCTTCTGTTACAGCGTCCGAAGTATCATTAAAATCTTGTTGCTTTAGTGCGTCTACTATTTTTTTACCCATATTTTTCGGTAATTCTTTTTCTTGCATTTAGCAACTCCTTCTACAATTCACTTCAGAATGACTCTGTATATATATAAAACCAAAAAAATATTTGTTTGTCAAATTCAATTTTTTATTTAACTTAAAAAAAATTAATAAAGTGTACAAACTACGCTTTTATTAATCTTGCCCATAATACGCTAAAATTACATCTTCGTTTGAAAATTGATTAATTTCTTTTTCTAATTGAATTAGCTGATTATTCTTATTTAAAACAGAAATATTGTCTTTGTTTGAATAAAGCTCTTTTTTCCACTTGCTGATTAACTTTGCTTTATATTTTTCATCAACAGTGTTTAATTTATGAACATCTATTTCTATTGCAGCAAAAGCTTCATCAACCGATTTATTCAAACTAATTTCATACAATATTCTTTCTTTTTGCTCTTTTGTATATTTATATCTATATTTTTTTATCTTATTTGTCATAAAAAAATTTTACCTTATAATCCTTAAACAGTTTAACACAGCCAAGAAAGTTACGCCCACATCAGCAAAAACAGCCATCCACATTGTCATTAAGCCAAGCGCTCCCAATGCAAGAAATAAAATTTTAACAAACAGCGCAAATATAATATTTTGTTTTGCAATATTCAAAGTTTTTTTTGAAATTTCAATCACTTTTGCTATTTTATCTAAATTATCATCCATGATTACCACATCACTGGCTTCTATTGCTATATCGGAACCAAGCGCCCCCATTGAAATACCAATATCAGCTCTTTTTAATACCGGCGCATCATTTATTCCATCACCTACAAAAGCTGTTGTTTGCTTTTTTAATTCAGCATTAATTATGCTTTCTAATTTTTCAACTTTATCCTGAGGTAATAATTTATAAAAGTAATTTGAAACATTTAACTTTTTAGCAATTTTTTCAACAGCCTTTTTACTATCACCACTTAAAATAAAGGTATTGATTTTTAATTTATTAAGTTTTTGTATTGCAGTTTTACTTGATTGCTTTAAATCGTCAAAAAGCACAATGTGTCCTTTGCACTCTCCGTTGATTGCAAGAAAAACTGCCGTTATTTCTTCTCTAATATTGTCTATATTAACATTATACATTTTTAACAATTCAACATTTCCAACAAGCACTTCTTTGTTTTCTATTGTCGCTTTTATTCCTTTTCCTGAAATTTCAGAAATATTTTTTACATCTTTTTTATCTGTGACACCGTCATAAGCTTTTAATATAGACAAAGCCAAAGGGTGATTTGAATAACTTTCAATTTGACATATTGTATCCAAAATTTCTTTTTCAGACATTGTATTATCATCTGCAACAATTTTTTCTATAACAAAATGCCCCTGCGTAAGAGTTCCTGTCTTATCAAATACAACATTTTTAATTTTTGCCAACGCCTCAATATATTTACTGCCCTTAATCAAAATGCCTTTTTTTGCTGCAGCTCCGATACCAGCAAAAAAACTTAAAGGCACGGAAATCACAAGAGCACAAGGACATGAAATAACAAGAAATATTAATGCTCTGTTAATCCAAACAAGAAAATCATCACGAAACACAATCGGCGGCAAAATTGCCAATAATAAAGCCATAAACACCACAATAGGAGTGTAAATTTTTGCAAATTTTGTTATAAATTTTTCACTGTCTGTTTTTTTGTTATTTGCATGTTCAACAAGCTCCAGTATCTTTGCCACAGTTGAATCATGATACAATTTTTCAACTTTAATTTGCAAGTTACCATCTGCAACAATGCAACCGCTTAAGGCTTGTTTGTCTTTATCTAAAAACAAAGGTGCTGATTCTCCTGTTAAATTAGACGTATCAACATATGCCTCACCATCCACAACCACACCGTCAAGAGGAATTTTTTCACCTTTTTTTACAAGAATAATATCGTTAATTTTTACATCATTAGGATTTTTTCTAATTAACTCATTATCAGAATAAACATTTGCATATTCAGGATTAAGACCCATTAGTTTTGAAATAGAATCTTTAGATTTATCAACAGCACTATCTTGCAGGGTTTCTCCAATCTTATATAAAATCATGACCATTATAGCTTCAGGATACTCATTGATTAAAATTGCACCTATTGTAGCTATGGACATTAAAAAATTTTCATCAAAAAAATCGCCTTTTAAGATATTTTTAAAAGCAGACAACAAAACATCATAACCTGCCCACAAATAAGCAAGAATATATAAAAACAATAAAACACCTTGAGATAAGTCAAACAAAAACGCACTTACCAAAATAAAAATAGGACAAATTATATTAATCCACGAAAATACTTTTTCTTTTTCGTTTTCTTTAGCAGCACAACTGTGAGAATGAGAGCACATATATTAACTCCTTTGATTGAATAATTGTTCAACTGTTATATCTATATTATAGTTGAACAGTTGTTCAATTGTCAAGTGTAAAGACTTTTATTTTTTACATTTATTAACAATAGTTGAATAATTGTTCAATTATATGTATAATTTCCACAAGGAGTCATTATGCAAATTAAAAAAACTGATTGCACCCCGGCTAACCCTGATATTGTAAACAATGCCGCCCCAAAAATGCCCGACATGAAAATATTATATGAACTTTCGGACTTTTTTAAAGTTATGGGTGATAGCACAAGAATTCAACTATTGTGGGCTTTAGACATAAATCAAATGTGTGTTAGTGATTTAGCCTTTCTTTTAAATATGACTAAATCTGCGGTTTCTCATCAGTTAAAAATTTTAAGAACCGCAAAGCTTGTAAGAGCAACGAAAAAAGGAAAAAATGTATATTATTCGCTGGATGATGATCACGTTAAAACAATCCTTGAAAAAGCACTAGAGCACACTAGCGAGTAGCTCTCAAGAGTTATTTTATTTCATTTTGTGGCATTAAAACTATATGAAAAAATATGTCTATATCATATTTTTTATAATTATAGCAATAAGCATACAATCCGCGAATGCTGTATTTTTTGAATGCACTTATAAAAATGATAACGGTGTTAAAGTTGTATCATCATTTAATCCATACCAATTTACAAGAAGTGATTATAACAAATTAATGACCGCACTTAAAAGCGGGGACTGTAAAGAACTATACATAAAAAAATATATAATTGAAGCCACCAGCTGTAATATCCAGTTTTATAAATATAACGGACAAATTGCTAACCTTGCATGCAGAGAAAATAAACCCGAAGCAATGAAAAAATTGAAAGAAATTGCAAGACAAGAATTTGGTTATTGGGAATAATTTTAATTATATCTATTTATTTATTTCATTTGGAATGCAATAAATAACCGTTTCATTATGGTTTATGGAATAATGTCCCAAATAAAGGCTGTAATTATCCAATAAATCATATAAATATAAAGGAATTTCTACAAAATCACTGCTTGAGTGATAAATTGAAACAGCCATTTGCGGCCTGTCATTCAAGATTATATTTTTTGCACCCTTAAGAGCATTCAATTCTGAACCCTCAACATCCATTTTGATAAAATCAACTTTTTGAACATTCAGCATATCTTTTGCTTCGTCAAGAGTAATTGTTTCAACATCTCTCATTTGAGAACTTTTTACCACTGCCAAACTCTCTGCTCTTGAGGCAGGTCCTGAAACACAAAAGTTCAAAATATCCTTTTTATTCCAAACAGCATAAGGAACAATCTGAACTTTGTTTGAATTTTGAATTGCAAAGTCTAATAAATCGCTTTTAAATTCATCGTATAATGGTTCAAAAGCATACTCCTTTTTTAAATTAGGAAAATTTTTAATAAAATTAAGAGCGTTTACTCCATTAAAAAATCCGCAATCAAACATTACCTTAATTAAATCTTTTTTAATATATTCATGGTATTGTATGTTATAATTTCTTCCTTGAATACCGGCTTTAATATTGTGATTTTTTAAAACATATTTTGCAACATTTTTAAAATCATGGTTAATTTTTGCTTTCCACAATAATTCATATAATTTTTTTGATTTTTTATCTGAAAAAACATTTTTTGCTTTTTCATACTTTTCTTTATAAGGCAGGTTTCTTATTTTAAATTCAAGCTCGCGAGGAATTAATAAATAAAGAATATTGTAATAATTCAACAATGCGACAACAAAAAATGCGTTACTCCAAACAGAAACTACAATTAAATCAACAGTATCTTTTAATTCGAACATCTTTTCAGGATGATAAATGGGAACAGTTATATTTTCATCGTGAGTTTTTTGTAAATCAAAGAAAAACTCAACGGATACATCTTTTAAATTTTCCTTAATTGCTTTTTCTATCGCAATACCGCAAGTACCCGCTCCATAAATCGCTATTTTTTTAACATTTTTTGGGATTTTTTTAAATAAATCTTTATACACAATCTGCCCCCTCTGATACTTAAAAAGCACCTTACGGTGCTTTAATAAATAATATGGCGGGAACGACGGGGCTCGAACCCGCGACCTCTTGCGTGACAGGCAAGCGCTCTAACCAAACTGAGCTACGCTCCCATCCATATTAAACTTTCAATTTCTTAGCTTTAATCAATTTTAAAGCTTTATTACTGAGCGTAAACGCTAACTTGTTTTCTTGTTCTTCTGTATGGTTCAAATTTAACAACGCCATCCACAAGCGCAAACAATGTGTTATCTTTACCCATTCCAACATTGTTACCCGGATGAATTTTTGTACCACGTTGTCTAACAATTATATTACCTGCAACTACTTGTTCATTAGCGTATTTTTTAACGCCTAATCTCTTACTTTCGCTGTCACGTCCGTTTTTTGATGAACCTACACCCTTCTTATGTGCCATTTTTATTCTTCTCCTGTTGTTTCTTCACTTTTTGCAGCTTTAGCAGCTTTTGTATTGATTTTATTAATCATTACACGAGTGAATTGTTGTCTGTGACCTTGTTTAACTCTTGTGCCCTTTTTAGGACGTTGTTTGTAAACAATTACTTTTTTAGCCTTGTCATTTTTAACAACGGTACCGTCAACAGTAGCAGAAGCTACATAGGGTCTACCAACTTTTGATTTTTTACCGTTTACTAACATAACGATTTTATCAAAAGTAACTTTATCATCAGCTTGAGCATCTAATAACTCGATATCAACATATTTGCCTTCTTCAAGTTTATATTGCTTTCCGCCTGTTTCAACTATTGCGTACATTCTGTATCCTTTCTTTTAAGGGATCGTAGCTTAGATTAGTTACTTCTAGCATTTTGACACGACCAACCTATCTGCATTAAATAATATATCTAAGACAAAATTTTATGTCAAGTGAGTATTTACAAAACTTATTTTATTAAATCAAGCATTTCTTCTATTGCTGTTTTTAAGCCGGTAAAAATACTTCTTGATATAATGCTGTGTCCTATATTCAATTCACAAAGCCCATCGATTTGCTTCATTAAATATACGTTTTGATAATTAAGTCCATGACCGGCATTCACTTTTAAACCAAGGGTTTGTGCATATTTTGCCATTGTTTTTAATTTATTAAACTCATTTTCATAATTGCCATTTTCAAATGCTTCAGAAAACGAACCTGTATGCATTTCAATATAGTCAGCGCCGCAATATTTGGCTGCTTCAGCTTGGGCTAAGTCAGGGTCTATAAAAAGACTGACTAAAATTCCTTTTTCTTTTAGCGGCTTAATGAATTCTTTTAAATATTCTTTTTGACTAAGAACATCCAGACCGCCTTCTGTTGTAATTTCCTGTCTTCTTTCAGGAACAAGACAAACACTGTAGGGAATAATATTCAGTGCAATTTTTTGAATTTCTTCTACAGCCGCCATTTCAAGATTAATTTTTGCCCCTAAAGACTTAACATCATACAAGTCTTTATCTTTAATATGACGTCTATCCTCTCTTAAATGCATTGTAAGAGCTAAAATATCTTCCTTTAAGGCAATTTTAGCCGCCTCAACAAGGTTAGGTTCAAACCCCCCTCTTGCATTTCTCAATGTTGCAATATGATCTATATTAACTCCTAATTTCATAATCAAATATTACTACAAGATATTTTTTATGACATTAAAAATTTACAAAGTTTACAATAAACTTTAATTTTTTTTATTTGTATTATAATTTTTATGTGTGGCAGAAATATTAGGATTATCAAACTTTGATTTGTCCAAAATGCAAGACAAAAGTGTCAAAAGACGATGCAATTTGTCCTTCGTGTAAATTAAGATTAATTTTTAAATGTCCAAGATGCGGTTCCCCTACACGTCTTGGTTCTGTAAGTTGCAAAAAATGCGGCTACACATTTGTTAAATTCTGCCCAAAATGTCACAGCGCAAACTACGCAACAAGTTCTGTATGCAGAAAATGCGGAACAGAATTTGACAAGGACAAAATTCCAACCAAAAAAGAAACAGAAAACACACAACAGCCGATAAAACCGATAAAAAAAATTGAAATTAATTCACAAGAAAATACACAAGGCGTCAGCATAGAACTTAATGATGATAAATCTGCCCAAGAAAAGCCTTTACTGTTTTATATCAACTTTATTAACCTCGAAACTACATTTGAAAAATACAACGAAGAAGAATTTAAACAAAAGATTATCCAAAATATCAAAACAACAATAAAAATAGTGTTTGATAAAGAATGCGAATTTGTAAATCAAAGCACTGTTATGTTTAGCTTCCCATATACAAAACAAACTAAAATTTTAGACAAAATCAATCAATTTGAAGCAGAATTTATAAAATTCAATAAAATTTTAGAAAAAACATTAGATGCCGGTTTGTCTTATAAATTTGCAATTGCAACCGTAAATGAAGCAAAAGATAACAAAGAAATTAAACAATTAAAACTGGGATCTGATAAAGATGTTATTGTTTCAAGCGGAGTATATCCAAAATTAAACAATGAACTATCTTTAATTAAAATTTCAGCTGACTCATATAAACTTGTTTTCTTGGAACAAAAGCCGGTTTTTGAAGAAACAAAAGACGAAAAATATGATAAAGCTCTTGAAATTATTTTAAATAATTTATCCGAGAACAATTCGCAAATTAGGGCAATATCAGTCAATGCCCCAAGAGGAGCAGGCAAAACTCATCTATTAAATGACCTTTATTACAGAGTTTCAAAATCAGGCATGAAAAACACAATTGTATTTTATGCCCAATGCTCGGCTTTAACTCAAATTAGCCCATATGGTCTAATTCAAAGCTTTTTTATCAGTTTTTTTGATTGCCCGAATGTTCTAAAAGGGGAATTCAACATTAAATCTTTTGAAAAAACAGTCTTAGAAAAGCTTCAACTGGATAAAATCGATCAAGAAAATCTTGAAACAATTGCAAATTTAATCTATCCGATTAAAAAAGACTATTTTGAAAACATCTTAATCAATAAAGAAATAACGCATAAATATTTAAAAGATGTTTTTGAATATCTAAAACAAAAAAGAAACATTATTTTCATAATTGACGATTTTGATTTAATTGATGAATCATCTTATGGATTTATAAAATATCTGGTTGATAACGACTATTTTGCTCATGATGCAAAAATGATATTAGGCTACAAAAACGAACACTCTATTGCGATTTATTTTCAATCAAATAAATTAAACAACAATAACTGCCTGAATATATCTTTAAGAAAATTAAATACATCAGAATGTAAAATATTTATCAAAAAAGTTCTAGGGCAAAACTGTGAAGTTCCTAATGAAATTCTTTCACAAATTGCATATAATGCTCAGGGAAATATTGCATATATTGAACAAATTTTGCAATATTTATTTGAAAGAAAAATTTTAACCGTAAAAAATAAAATTGTAAAATTTAACCAAGAATATGAAAACCACGAAATTCCGCAGTCACTTGAACAATGTCTGTTTGAAAGATTAGATTTCTTAAAACAAAATTTTGTCGCAGAATATAAGTTTTTAAATATAGCTTCACTTTTAGGCGATAAACTTGATTATAAGCTTTTATCCGCAGTTTTCAGTCTAAATGAAGATGACTTTTTTGATATCGTTGCAAGACTAGAAAAAAAAGGTTATCTTAAACGCAAAATAGATGACATTTACGGTTTTAAAAATTCCTTAACTTGGTCATATTGCTATATAAAAGCAAAAGAAGAAGAATTAATTAAGGATGATGCAAGAAAGCTTTTAACCGAATTAAACAATAAAATTATCTCCACACCGCTAATTTGCCCGATTTTAGCTCAAATTATAGGAGATAAACAACTTGCATATGTTCTTTGGACAAGAAATCTTCAATATGCAAACTATATTGGAGATACAAATATATATATAATGGCACAAAAACAAAGTTTAATTTTACTGGAAAACGTAAAACTTGATAACTTTGAATATACAAAAAACAATATTTGTGAAAGATTAGGAAAGCTGACATACATCAAAAATCCCCAAGAAGCAAAAGATTATCTTTCTAATGTCATTGTTGCCGCACAAAAATTAAATGATGTTAACAAAGTAATCGATTTATCAGGATATTTAGTAAAAAGCTCATACTTAACACAAGACTACACTGCTGTTGTTGAAGTAGTTGACAACATTCTTAAATACTTTGATAAAAAAGACAAATCAGAAAAAAGAGCAGTGGTTGAATTGCAAAGAGCGCTGATAAAGACAAGAAAACTTGAAGCTTTATTGCAATTGGGTTCTTGGGAAGAAATTGCAAGTCTTGTAAATACGGAAATTAACCCTATTTTACAAAAGCATCTGAACTTTTTCTCAAAAAACAAATGGATTACACAACAAGAAATTTTCTACACTTGGATTGAAGCTAACGTAATTTTAGCACAAAGCTACTGCCAGCAAGGCTCTCCTTTGGCTTTTGAATTAATTGCAGAAATTGACAAAGTTCTTCAAAAAGAAAAAGGACCAAGAATTGAATCTCTTAAAGTTCGTCTTGAATTTTCAGAAGCTATGGCAAATACTTCAAGAGGATATTTTGATGAATCTGATGCGATTTTACAAGATATTATAAAAGACTATTCTTATATTATTGACAGTCCTCATTTTGTTTGCAAATGGAACATCTTAACTTTAATAAATAAAATATTCAAAATGGATTTTGAAACAATAAAAGATGAGCTTTTTGAAGCTACAGCTTATGCTAATAACTGCAATGATGAAGTTGCAAAAAATATCTTAAAAACCCTTCTGGCTTATGTTTTATTGGAAGAAAAATCATATTTAAAAGCAATAGAAATAGCAACGCAGGAAATGCAATATTTTTCAGGCAAAAAAATAGCTTTTGGGGCTCTTTTAGCTTGGTATATAAGCGCAGCCGCAACTGCCAACAATAAAGCCGATATGTATTGCATTGAAATTTGCGAAAAAGCTGTTAAAATCTGTGAAAATGCCCAAAATAACAACTCTTTCTTTAAAATATTATTCCAAGAGCTATTGGCAAAAGCTTATTTAAAACTAAATGACAAAGAAAATGCAAAAATGTATTGCGATTTAGCGCTTCAAAGTGCATATACAAACGAATTAATTTATTTACAGGTAAGATTAAACGAACTGAAAGCAAATATTGCAAGAGAATGTTTAAACCAACAACCCGACAACAAAAAATATGAATATGCACAAAATGTTTTAAAAATGTATAATAGAACTATAGACACAGCTCTAAATTTAAATCTTAAAAAATATGCTAAAAAATTAGAAAAAGAAATGACCTCTTTTAGAGCTCATTGTCAACTAAATCGAATCATAGAGGATAAATAAAATATTGGGGCAAAATTATGACTAACCTAAAATCTCCACAACATCTATACTGCGACACACCTCCAACGATATTAAGAAATAGAGAAGAAAAATTCAGAACTGCAAAAGATAATCCTTTTTGGATGGTTATTGCAGATTTTGTCTTTAAAAAAATGGTAGAAAAAAGATTTCATTCTCTTATGTATAAAGGATATGAAAATCTTGAAAAAAGAGATAAAACAAAAGCTATGCTATTTTACACAAACCACAACAATTGGTGGGATGGAATTATAGGTTTTAGCGTTGCAAGAAGAATTATGCATGGCAGATTGCGCCTTATGATTGAAGAAATGAACAGATTTCCTCTGTTTCAATATATAGGCTGTTTTCCAATCAATAAAAAATCAGCTCAAGATGCTATAAAATCTCTTAAATACGCTGCAACTACTCTTGATAAACCTGATATTAACTTTTGGCTTTTTCCTCAAGGAATTATCAGGCCTCCGCACTATAGACCCGAAGTCTTTCAATCGGGGTTAGCATATTTAATTCAAAATGCAGTTAAACAATTTGGCGGAATTAATCTTTGCCCTGTCAGCGTAAACTATACTTTTTTAAGACAGGATAAACCCGAAATTGTGATGGAATTTGGAGAAGTTAAAACTTTTTATAAATTCAATGAAGACAGAAAACAGTTTTGTCACAAATTAGAACGTGAATTCGAGCAATTATGCGACAATCAACAATTAAATATTTCAAAAGGCAATTTTGACGGATACTATTACCTGTTCAAACAAAAACTGAGCTGGTGGCGTGATATTGAACGCAGACTTAAAAATATCGGAATGAAAGACAATAACAAACAATAATGAAAAAATACAATATAGGAATAGATTTAGGCGGCACAAAGGTGCTTTGTGCCTTAATTGAAAAAGAAACAAACAAAATTCTTTTTATAGTCAAGAAAAAAACAAAAAAAGAAAAAGGAAACAAAAAGGTATTCTCAAAACTAATTGAAGCTATTGATGAACTTTTTGAAATTTCACAAGCAGACAAAAGTGAAATATCTTCAATAGGAATAGCTGTAGCAGGTCAAGTTGACAGACAAAACGGAATACTTATCAACGCTTGCAATTTACAGTGCAAAAATCTAAACCTCAAAAAACAAATTGAAGAAAAATATAACATCAAAACATATATAGCAAATGATGTTGAATCTGCAACTATAGCAGAACTCCTTTTGGGTGCCGCTAAAGGTTATAAAAATATACTTTGTGTTTTTGTAGGAACAGGGATAGGGTCTTGTCTTGTTATAGATGGCAAAATATACCATGGTGCAACAGGTTCGGCCGGTGAATTAGGTCATGTTATTGTTGATTTAAACGGCAGAAGCTGTAATTGCGGTGCTGTTGGCTGTCTTGAAGCATATGCTTCAAGAAGCGCTATTGAATCAAGAATACAAGGAGCAATTAAAAAAGGCAGAAATTCAATAATAACAGAATTTTGTGACAGCCAAAACATATCAACAAAACACATTAAAAAATCATTAGATGCTCACGACGAAGTAGTTAGTCAATATGTTAACGAAGCAATTGAATATCTTTCAGGCGGGTTAGCAAGTGCAATCAACTTTTTTAATCCGGAGCTTGTTGTCTTAGGCGGCGGATTAATTCAAGGAATTAACGAAATTTATTTAAAAACCGTTAGACTTACAAAAAATAAAGCTCTAAGCGTAACGCTAAATAAAACAGAATTTAAAAAAGCAGAACTTGAAGATTGCTCGGGAGTAATTGGAGCAAGTTTAATCGAAAAATACAGGCTATGAAAAAAACAGATAACTTCAATAACATTAATCTAAATTGCCTTAATTCTTTTTTAAATTCAAATAAAAAAGAAAGACTTGTTCTAAACGGAATTATAGCGCCTTTTAACATATTTACGATTAATTCGATTTTAAAAAACAACAAAAAAATTATCTATATAACTCAAGATGAACAATCTGCACTAAAAATACAAAAAGATTTAACCACTCTTTTAAATATTGAAAGCAGAGTTTTCCCTTCTCAAGATATCAGTTTTTACACGCAGCTTGAAAAAAATTACTATATTTATCAAGAACAATTAAATATCATTCTTTCTCAACCTGATGTCATTTTAATGAACACAAAAGCGTTATTTGAAAAATTTGCACCAAAAGAATTTTATTTAAAAAATGCAATTAAATTAAAAAAAGATGACACAATCGATTATTCAAAAATTGCCCAAACACTAATTTCTTACGGCTACAAAAGAACAACTAATGTATCAGATATCGGAGAATTTGCCCTAAGGGGAGATATCTTAGACATATACAGTCTTGACAACAACCCTGTTAGAATTGAATTTTTTGCAGATACTATTGAAGATATAAGATATTTTGACCCCAACACGCAAAAAAGCTTTAAAAACATAGAAAATACAACAATATATCCATTATATAAATTTATTTTAAATGAAGAAAATAAAGAAAAATTTAAAAAAGAAATTCAAAATTTAAAAACCGATGACGAGTTTATTGAACAAGTTAAAAATGAATTAATTGAAAAAATTAATGAAACAGGATATTTTGAAGGAATTGAATATTATATTAACTATATTACAAATGAAACTTCATCTGTTTTAGATTTTTTTGACGACTATATTTTAATTTTCAATGAAACAAGTCAAATCATGTCTAAATATAAAAATATTGATGAAAACTATAATCAAAACTACACAGATTCAATCAATTCAAAATTAAATCTTCCGCTAAAAAAATTAAACCACACAAGTGAAGACGAATTTTTAAAACAATTGAAAAAATTTAAAACAATAGGTCTTGATAATTTTTTGTCTGATGATTGGGATAAAATAGTTGAGTTTGATTTAAATCTGCCTCCGATTTTATCAACAAACATCTCTGATATTTCAAAATTCATTAAAAAATATCTTAACGAAGGTTTTAAAATTTATATTTGCACCAATTTTCCAAACAGATTAAAAAATATTTTTGACGAGCTTGAAATTTTTTCTGATGATATTTTCTATTATCCTGATATAACTTCAGGAGGTGCGATTTCTCAAGATGAAAAAATATCACAAGATAAAATTTTATTTTTATCCGATAAAGAACTTTTTAATAAACATAATCGAGATATAACTACAAAAAAATACTACTCAAACAAACAAACTCAAGACTATATTGATTCGATTAATGATATAAAAATAGGCGAATATGTTGTTCATTACGTACATGGAATTGGCATTTATAACGGTATAGTAAAACAAACAATCGATGACAATCAAAAAGATTATCTTGAAATACAATTTCAAGGAACAGATAAACTTTTCATGCCGGCTGAACAAATAAATCTTTTAAGCAGATATCGAGGAGTTTCTTCTCAAAAACCAAAACTATCCAAAATGGGCGGAGCTTCTTGGGAAAATACAAAAACAAAAGCCAAAAAAGAAGTTGAATTAATTGCATACGACCTATTAGATTTGTATGCAAAAAGAAAAATGGCAAAAGGAATAGAATTTGAACCTGATACAAATTGGCAATATGAAATGGAGGAAAATTTCGAATACACCGAAACTCCGGATCAAATGAAAGCCATAATTGAAACAAAAAAAGACATGGAAGAAAATAAACCCATGGACAGACTAATTTGTGCCGATGTTGGCTTCGGCAAAACAGAAATAGCTATAAGAGCGATGTTTAAAGCAATTATGTCAGGCTATCAAACAGCATTAATCGCACCTACCACAATTCTTACTATGCAGCATTTTGAAACAATCAGACAAAGATTTGAACCGTTTGATGTTAAAATTAAAGTCTTAAACAGATTTTGTTCTAAAAAAGAACAAAATGAAACAGTAAAAGAAATAAATGAAGGCAAAATTGACGCCATAATAGGTACGCATAGACTATTATCAGATGATATAAAATTTAAAAAACTTGGGCTTTTAGTTATCGATGAAGAACACAAATTTGGCGTAAGACACAAAGAAAAGCTTAAGAAATTTAAAGAAAACATCGATGTTTTAACCCTTAGTGCAACCCCTATTCCAAGAACTCTTAACATGGCTTTATCAGGATTAAAAGACTTATCTGTTATAAATACACCTCCAAAAAACAGGCTTCCCATTAAAACCTATGTTGGTGAATATAGCGAAAATTATGTTAAAAACGCAATTAATCAAGAAATTCAAAGAGACGGACAAGTTTTTTATCTTTACAATAGAGTTGAAACCATTAACAAATTTAGCGAAAAATTATCCTCAATTGTTCCCAATGCCAGAATTGCAATAGCTCACGGGCAAATGAACGAAAAAGAATTAGAAGATATAATTTATAGATTTGAACAAAAAGAATTTGATATATTACTATCTACAACAATTATTGAATCAGGACTTGATATACCAAATGCAAACACTATGATAATACACGATGCCGATAAATTTGGCTTAGCTCAACTATACCAATTAAGAGGAAGAGTAGGCCGCTCTGATAGGCAAGCATATTGTTTTTGTTTTTATAAAAAATCAAAAGAATTAAACGAACAAGCTAAAAAACGTCTTGAATCCATTAAAGACTTTACAAGTCTTGGAAGCGGATACCAAATTGCCCTAAGAGATATTGAAATAAGAGGCATAGGAAATATTTTAGGAACTCACCAGCACGGACAAATGGTTAATGTCGGTTTTGATACATATTGCAATTTATTATCTGAATGTATCGAAGATATCAAACAAAGACAAAATAAAAATCCATATGAAAAACAAGAACCCAAAAAAGAACCTGCAATTATCGACATTAATGCCGATGCTTATATTCCTGATGATTGGGCGCAAAGTTATGAACAAAAAATTCTAGAATATAAAAGATTATCTGATGTTACATCCATTTCAGAACTTGATGATATGAAGCTCAATTTTAAAGACAGATTTTCAACCATACCTGAGTGTGTTGAAAATATTATTAAGCTTGTTAAATTAAGAATACTTGCAACAAAAGCAAACATCAGCGCAGTTCGACAAGCAGGAAACTATATCAGAATCAATACTCCTTACACTCTACAAGAATGGAATTTATTAAAATCTAAGATAGATTCAAAATATACAAGGTATTTTAACTTTTCGCAACCGCCCAAAAACCTCAACAAAACAAAAGGAATTCTTCTTATGAATAAACGTGAAGATAATTTTGATGAAATATTTAACAAATTGGCGGATTTGTTTTATTATATATCTGAAGTAGTTTTAAGTTTTAAAGCAAACAATTAACTTTTTTATATATTAGGAGGAAAAAATGAAGTTTACAAAATTAGCTATTACTCTATTGTGCTCAGCTATGTTATTTTGCGCTTGTGCAAAAGATTCCGATGTTGTATTAAAAATCAACAACAAAGAAATTACAAGAGCGCAATATTATGAAGATTTTAATAAAATCAAAGATATTCAACTTAAAAACGCTCCAAAAGAAATTCAAAAAGACGACAGCTATGCTGTATTATCCTTAAAAGAAAGATATACAAATGATTTAATTATAAGAGAACTTCTATCTCAAGAATTTACCAAAAGAAAAATTGAAGCAACAGAAGATGAAATTGAAGCAAAGAAAAAACAAATTATCGCTCAAATTGGCTCAGAAGAACAATTTAAAAACATTTTAAAACAAAATAACATCTCGGACGAACGTTTAAAAAGCGATATGGCAAATGAAGTAAAAATGGATAAATTAGTTGATTCAATTGCCAACACAAAAGTAACCGATAACGATGTTAAAAAATTCTACAACCAAAACAAAATTCAATTCACAACTCCGGAAAGAGTTAAATTCTCACAAATTTTCATTTCTTATAATGAAAATGACATTAAAAAACAAATAACAGAAGCAGACAAAGAAGCACAATTATCTTCCGCTAATATAGATGAAAAAGTTAAAGAACAAATGATAAAACAAGATAAATTAGCAAAAGAAGTTCAAGCAAAAGCCGCTAAAAACCCTGCAGGGTTTGCAAAACTTGCAAGCGAATATTCGCAAGATAAAAACAGCGCTAAAAATGGCGGAGATATGGGCTATGTAATAAAAGGCTCACTTGACAAAGAACTTGAAAATGCGGTTTTCTCTCAAAAAGTCGGCGTTGTTAGCCCTTTAATTAAAACAAATGACGGCTATCATATTATTTTAGTTAAAGATAAAGCAGCTAAAGGTGTTCAGCCTCTTTCAAGCGTAAGCGCTGATATTAAAGCATTTTTGACAAGACAAAATAAATTCCAAGCATTTCAAAAATTCATTGAAGGTTTAAAACAAAATGCAACCATTGAATATGTTGATAGTTCAATGAATCCTGAAAATCTTAAAAAAGAACTAGATAAAGCCTTAGCAAAACAAGTTGAAGCTCAACAAAAGCAAAACGATTCAAAGAAAAAGGCAAAATAAACTATAAGCCGCCTAAATGGCGGCTTTTTAAAAGGAAAGAAAATGGGACAAATAAAAAACAGAAAAGAAATTGTATCTATAGTTGAAAAATTAAAAAAAGAAAACAAAAAAATAGTTTTTACAAACGGGTGTTTTGATATCTTACATATAGGACATGTAAGATATCTTAAAAAAAGCGCAAGTTTTGGAGATATCTTAATAATAGGACTAAATTCTGATAGCTCCGTTAAAAAGTTAAAAGGAAATTCTCGTCCTATCAACAATGAACAAGATAGGGCAGAATTGCTTTCAGAACTAAACTTTGTTGATTATGTTGTTATTTTTAGCGAAGATACACCGGAAAAACTTTTAGACGAAATTAAGCCGGACATTTATACAAAAGGGGCTGATTATACCCTTGAAACATTGCCTGAAGCAAAAACTGTCTTAAAAAATAACGGAAAAGTTGAATTTATAAGCCTTGTTGAAGGTAAATCAACAACAAATGTTATTAAAAAAATTGAAAATAAATAAAAGTTTTATTAAAAAATTAGCAATTTTTCTTTTGTTGTTATAAAATAATTTTACAGACTAGTTTTTATGAGGGAGTGCCAAAATGGGTGAAAGAAAGTTTAGCTTAGAAGAATTAGCTCAACTGACAGGCGGTATTTTAACAAAAGCAAATGATGTTATCATTGATAAAGTTGCTCCGCCGAAATTAGCAGATGAAACAACATTAGCTCTTGCTATGAATGAAGACGAAATTGAAAACATAGCTCAATCAAAAGCAAAAGCTGTTTTAGTTCCTTTGGGAGTTAATCTTGACGGTATTTCAACAATCGAAGTAGAACGTCCAAGGCTTGCTTTTATGAAATTATTAAACGCTTTTTATGTTGGCCCTGATACCCCCAGAGAAATTCACCCAAGCGCAGTTATAGACCAAACCGCAAAAATCGGAAAAAATGTTTCAATCGGACCAAATGTTGTTATTTCAAAAGATGCGGTTATTGGAGATAACACTGCACTTATGGCAAATGTTTATATTGGAAAAGGCGCAATCATAGGTTCAGATTGTTTATTTCACCCTTCGGTTAATATAGGTGACAGAGTAAAAGTCGGCTCTCGCTGCATTTTACATCATGGGGTGAGCCTTGGTGCAGACGGTTTTTCTTTTGTAACAGAAGCCCCAAGCAACATTGAACAAGCAAGAGAACAAGGCGCTATTAAAGAAACCAATACAGAAGTAAAAGTTTTCAAAATCCCTTCATTAGGTTCTGTTGAAATTGGCGATGATGTTGAAATTGGCGCTAATACAACAATAGATAGAGGAACTATTGAAAACACCACTATTGGTTCACAAACAAAAATTGATAACCTTGTTATGATAGGTCACAACTGTAAAATAGGTAAAGCTTGCACAATTGTATCACAAGTTGGTATTGCAGGAAGCTGTACAATCGGCGACAGAGTTGTAATAGCAGGTCAAGCAGGATTAAAAGATCACGTTGAAATTGGCGAAGACTCAATTATTCTTGCTAAAGCCGGTGTTACTAAATCATTCCCAAGAAAATCAGTTATCATGGGTGCTCCTGCCGTATTAAGAAAAGATTTCATTAAGAGATTAAAATATCTTGATGAAGCAGAGGTAATGGTACAAAAATATAAAAAATATCAACATTTATTAGAAGATTATGAGAAATTTTTAAATGAAGACGCTAAAATCTAACTTAACTCTAAACGGCGCAGGGCTAATGTTTGCAGCTCCTGCTGAATTAACCATTAAACCATCAGATAAAAAAGGTATACGCTTTTTTATTAATGGTGCAAAAGTAGACGCTAAAATTGAAAACGTTGTTTCAACCGAGCACTGCACAATTATAGCCGACGTTGAAAATGGAGCTAAAAATAAAATTGCCCTTATTGAGCATTTTATGGCAGCTTGCGCAATATGTGAAATTGATGCTTTAGATGTCTATTTCAATTCACAAGGTTTTGAAATGCCTATTTTTGACGGAAGTTCAAAAAAATGGATTGAAGAATTTAATAAAATTGGCTTTATAGGTGAAAGCGAAATTGTAGAGCCATTAGAAGACACAGTTGTTTTCCAAAATAAAAATTCAACAATTATAATAGCACCATCAAACGAAGAAAAAACAGGTATAACATATTTGGTTAATTTTAATCACCCTGATTTAAATAACAGATGGGTTAATCTTGACCTTAATAAAAATCTTGATGAAATTATTGAAGCAAGAACTTTTGGATATTTAAAAGACCTTGAAAGATTTCAAGCAGCCGGATATTCAAAAGGAGTAACAATCGAAAATACAGTTGGCTTAATTGACGATGGAACATATACGGTTCCTCTAAGAAGCCCTTATGAGCCGGCTAAACATAAAATTCTTGATATAATAGGTGATTTATATTTAACGGGATTTAATCCGCTAAAATTAAAAGCTAATATTATAGCCAAAGAAGCAGGTCATGGTTACCATTGTGAAACGGCAAAAATTCTAAAAGAAAAATTAACAAAACAGAAATAAGAGGAGATAAAATGGATTCAACAGTAACACCAATTTCGCTAGATTACAGTGAAATTCTTGAGATGCTACCTCATAGGTATCCTTTTTTATTAATAGACAGAATAACAGAGTGCGTCCCCGGAAAATATTCAAAAGGCTATAAAAATGTAACCTTTAACGAACCTTTTTTCCAAGGACATTTTCCAAACAATCCTATCATGCCGGGGGTATTGCAAATTGAAGCATTAGCTCAAACTTCAGCTCCGATTTTAATGACTATGGAACAATACAAAGGTAAATTAACTCTTTTTGCAGGTGTTGAAAATGCCAAGTTTAAAAACATAGTTCGCCCCGGCGACAAACTTGAAATGGAAACAGAATGTTTAAAGGTTAAAGGACCAATTGCAAAATGTCTGGGCCGCTCTTATGTAGACGGAAAACTTTGCACAGAAGCAATACTAACAGTAGCATTAAAATAAAGGAAAAATAAAAAATGACAACTAATAAAATTCACCCGACAGCAATTATCCACAAAAGCGCTAAAATTGCACCGGATGTTGAAATAGGAGCCTATGCAATAATAGGAGAAGATACAATAATTGAACAAGGCTGTAAAATCGGCGAAAGTGCAAATATTCAATTTGCTCATATAGGGAAAAATACTAAAATTTCTCCTTTTGCTTCAATCGGCGGAGAGCCTCAAGATTTAGGCTACAAAGGTGAAAAGACAGGAGTTGTCATTGGTGAAAACTGCTGGATAAGAGAGTTTGCAACAGTAAATAGAGCTTCAGGCGAAAACACAAATACAATCATCGGAAATAATTGTCTATTAATGGCATATTCCCATGTTGCTCATAATTGCGTTCTTAAAGATAATGTTATTATGGCAAACGCTGCAACAATTGGCGGTCATTGTCATGTTGGCTTTGGTGCATTTTTGGGCGGTATGAGCGTATTTCACCAAAATCTTAGAATTGGCGATATGGCAATTATTTCAGGTGCATCTGCTGCAAGACTTGATATTATTCCCTATTGCAAAGCAGAAGGTATTCCTTGCTTACCAATAGGATTAAACGCCATAGGACTAAGAAGAAAAGGTGTAGATAAAGACTCTAGAGATGCTATCCATAAAGCTATAAGAATTTTAAGAAATGAGCAATATAATACAACGCAAGCCCTTGAATTAATCGAAAAAGAATTTAAAGGCAATGAATATGTTGATAATTTAGTTGATTTCGTAAGAACATCAAAAAGAGGATGCACTCTTAGAGATAAAGCAGCCTACCATGGTAATATAAGCGAAAATGACGGAGAAAATTAATGTATAATCCAATCATCAATAAATATGCTGATGTACTTGTAAATTATTCAACCAAAGTTACCAAAGGTGATTTAGTTATAATATATGCCAGAGGATACGAAGCACAACCTTTAGTTAAAGAAATTTACAAACTTTGTTTAATAAATGGTGCAAATCCGATTGTAAGAACTTCAATGGATGAATTGGCCGAAACATTTATTAAATATGCATCAGATGAACAATTGGAATATATTGATGAAATGTCTAAAACAGAAGTTGAAAAAGCTGATGTTATGATATTTATTGGAGCTCCCTCTAACATTAAAAACATGGCAAATGCCGATACATCTAAATTGGCAAAACGCTCTAAAGCTTCTAAACCAATTTTAGCTAAAAGACTGGAGCGCTCGGCTCGTGGCGATATGCGCTGGGTTATAGCCGATTATCCAACTAATGCTCTTGCTCAAGAAGCCTCTATGAGCCTTGAAGAATACTCTGAGTTTTTAATCAACTCGTGTTATCTTGACCTTGATAATCCGACTCAAAAATGGATTGAAATAGAACATGAACAAAAAAGAATAGCAGATATTCTTAATAAAACCTCAAAACTAAGAATTAAAGGCGATAAAACAGACATTACTTTTTCAACAGAAGGAAGAACTTGGGTTCCTTGTTCAGGAAATATGAATTTCCCTGATGGAGAAATTTTCACATCCCCTGTTGAAAATAGTGCAAATGGAACAATATATTTTGATTTTCCTCAAAATTACCATGGTTCAACCTCAAAAGAAGTATATTTAACCCTAAAAGATGGTAAAGTAACTGAAGCTAGAGCTGAATTCGGAAATGAATTTCTTCAAAGCATGTTAAATATGGATGAAGGTTCTCGTTTTGTGGGTGAAATTGCAATTGGTACAAACGAGAGAATACAAAATGTTACTGGTAATATTCTTTTTGATGAAAAAATAGGCGGTTCAATTCATATGGCTCTTGGTTCAAGTTATCCTGAAGCAGGAGGAAAAAATCAATCAGGGCTTCATTGGGACATGATTAAAAACATGAAAAATAACGGCGAAATCTATGCGGATGACAAATTAATATACAAAGACGGCAAGTTCATAATTTAAAATGGATGAAAAAATAAAAACAATCATACTTCCAATTAAAGATAAACTGGATATATTTGAAAACAAACTAAATGATATTATAAAAGAAAACTCTACACCCTTTTCCAATCATTTATATAATTTTATATTTCAAAATGCCAAAAGACTTCGAGCTGTTTTTGTTTTTTTATTTGCCGAAATCTTGAATATTAAAGATGAAAAAGTCTATGATATTGCACTTTTATCTGAATTAATACATAATGCCTCGTTAATACATGATGATGTCATAGATGAAGCAAAAGAAAGAAGAAATCTTGAAACATTTAACTCCAAATTCAGCTCTAAAGCTGCAGTTTTGGAAGGGGATTTACTTTTAGCTATTTCTCTTGAAATTTTAAGCACAACAAGTCTTGAAATTATAAAAATATATTCTAAAAGAATTAAAAAAACAATCTTAGGTGAAATTAATCAAGATATAACAAACAACTCAGATGATATTGATTTGTATATCAAAAAATCATTTGATAAAACCGGAAATTTGTTTGTTGCAGGGCTTGAAGCGCTACTTTGCTTAAAAGAACAAAATGAAACACTGAAGCAATCTTTACTAAATTCAATTAAAAATTATTCAATCGCATTTCAATTAAAAAACGATATTTCAGATATAAAATCAAGAAAATTTTCTGATGCAAAACAAAAAAATTACACACTTCCTTTGATTTTGTTCTTTACTGAAAACAAAATCAACCCAATGGATTTTGAAAAATATCTTTCTTTTGATTTTAATAAATATATATTAAAATCTGAGCAATATGTTGAAAAATACAAGAAAAAGGCTATAAACGATTTAGATTTTTTTGAAAACAATATTTATAAAAAAACACTTGTTGATATAATCAACTACACACTAAGGAGTTAATTTTGGAACTAATTAATAAAACAAAAGAAAAAATAAAAACGTTTTTTAAAAAAAATGCAAAACTGCTGATTTTTATCATTATTTTTGCATTTATCGTTACAATATATAACCAAAACTTTCAAACTTTAAACTATATTTTAAAAAGAGGCACGATATTAGAATATTCATACAAAAATGAAAACATCAACAAGAAAGATATAGAAAAAATACTCCTTGATTACAAAATTAAATATGCAACCATTAACACACAAAATAAAGAAGAATATCTAATATATGATTCGGATGAAGAAAAAATTGAAAACTCTCTTTTTGTTTCACTTCCCTATCTTATAAACAAAGATAAAAACGAACTTTTTAACAAAATCAATGACTACATTCTGGAAAAATACAAAACTGCAAAATTAATTGATTTAAAAACACTAAACGACGTATATTCAAGCCCATACAGTGCATTTTTAAAATTTTTAGGCATTCTTTTTGTTTCTTTGTTTATTTGGGTAGTTATATTATATTTAATCTGCGATAATAAAAAACTAAATAAAGAAGCAAAAGAAAATTTTTTAAATTTCTTTAGAAAACAAAAAGAAAACACAACAACGCTCTTTAAAAAAACAAAAGAAAAAGGTTTTGGTTATTTTTTAAGAAAAATCTTCTTTGATGAAAGCATTCAAGAAGACAAGCAAACAAGCGCCACAAAAGAAATTATTAACACAATTGTTTTTGTACTAATTTGCGTAATTGCAATCAGATATTTTATAGGCGAATTAAGATGGATACCATCAGGCTCTATGCGCCCTACCATAATGGAGCATGACAGAGTTTTTGTTGAAAAGCTTGAATATCCGCACAGAGATATTAAAAGAGGTGATATTTTAGTTTTCTATCCTCCGGAAGAAAATCTTTCAAATTCTCCTTGGTCAATTTTTACAAGATTATCAGGAATAATGTGTAAAGATATTGCATTCATTAAAAGAGTTGTAGGCATGCCAAACGATAAATTTGAAATAAAATACAATGAAGACAAAAATGAATACAGGGTCTATATTAACGATGTTGCCCTAAATGAACCATATATAAGCTCAAAAGAAGTTTGGACACCATGTTCTGATAGAATGTTTTGCGGGCCTTTTATAATTCCTAAAGATAATTATTTTATGATGGGAGATAACCGCTCAAACTCTCAAGACAGTCGTTTTTGGGGCTTTTTATCAAAAGACAGAATTATAGGCAGGGCTAATTTTATGTTCTATCCTATACATAGAATTAATGTCTTAAAGGACAAATATATAACATTAAATAAACAAAAAACAAAAAACGGCTTCAAAAAACAAAATTATATACTTAACAGATATGAATTTTTATATAAAATTTGACAGCATGATAACTTTTATAGTGTAATTATTATACGCAGACTATGGGGTTTAGCTAAGTATTTAAAAGACAATGTATATAAAAGAACTTGAAATTGATAACTTTAAGTCTTTTGCATCTAAGGTTAATATTCCTTTGATGCAAGGTTTTACTGCAGTTTCAGGTCCAAATGGCTCCGGAAAAAGCAACATTATTGATAGTATTCTTTTTGCGCTAAGCTTAAGAACAGCTCGTTCATTGCGCTCAGAACAAGGTGTTGCGGATTTAATTTCTAACCACAATAAACGTAATGAAGCAAGCGTTAAGGTTGTTTTTGCAAATGATAACGGCGAAGAATTTTCAATCAGAAGATATGTTAAAAAAGGCAAAAATGGAGTTCAATCTAATTACTATTATAACGACAAGCCTTGCAGCTTAACTCAAATCCATTTAGAATTAGAAAAATATAATATTTCCCCCAATAGCTATAATGTTATGATGCAAGGGGATGTAACAGAAATTACAAGATGTTCTGCAATTGAGCGAAGAAAAATCATTGATGAAATTGCAGGTACTGCGGATTTCGACAGAAAAATCGCTCTTGCTAGCGAACAAATTCAAAATGTTGAAGATAAAATTGCCAATGACACTATTTTAATCAATGAAATTGATAACAGAATTGAACAATTAAAGCAAGAAAGAGAAGTTGCGCTCAAATATAAAAAATTCAAAGATGAAAAAACAGAGCTTGAAACAAAAATCCACAGCGCAAAATATTTTGACACTGTTCGCTCTTTAGAACTTGTCCATCAAAATATTTTGATGGCAACAAAAACAAAAAAAGAACTAAATGAAAAGCTAAAAGAAGCAACTTCAAAAATTGAAGATCTTAAAATAAAATACGATGAAGTAAATACAAAAGTTAAAGCCCAAGGCGAAGAAAAACAACTTGAAGTTAAAAAACTTTTAGAAGAAAAAAAAGGCGAAGTTGAAAGAAAAAAATCTGCCATAGCTCAGTGTGATAAAACAACGATTGACAATTTAAAGTCAATTGAAAGCTACAAAAACGGCATTGAAGTTCAAAAAGAAAAAATAGAAGAATACACAAAAGCAATTGAAGAAAAAAACAAAGAACTAAATGAATTAAACGCCTCCCTAAAAGCTAAAAAAGAAGAACTTAATAAAATCATCACAGAAATGACAGGATTAAATAAATCCGCCGATGAACACATCCAAAACAGAAACAAATTAAAAAAAGAACTAGAAACTCTAAAAGATAAAGAAACGGATTTAATCAAAGAACAGCTTCCTCTTGAAAGCGAATATAAAAATAACACAGAAAAAATTAATCAAACAAAAGCTCAAATTGAAAAACTTCAAAATTCATCTAAAATTTTTGAAGATGAAAAAGATAAATTAAATCTTCAAATTGAAACCCTGACAACAGAAACCCAAGAATGCAAAATTATTCAAACAAAAACTTTTGAAGAACTGGACAAAACAAAAACCCAAAAAGAAGATGCTTTTTATAAAATTCAACAAGCACAAAAAAGAATAGCAATTTTAGATGCCAACAAAAATGCCTATAAATCAGCAGGACAAGGCTCAGGCATTCAATCTGTTCTAAATGCTCATATTGAAGGTGTCCATCAACCACTAGCTCAATTAGCCGATGTTGAAGGCGAATATATAGATGCAATTAATGTTGCTATGGGTGCTAGAGCTTATTCAATCGTTGTTGATAATCAAGATGTAGCTTATAAAGCAATTCAAGTGCTGCGTTCACTTGGTAGAGATAGAGCCTCATTTATTCCTCTAAGCATAATTAAGAAAACACCATCCAGATTATCACTGCCAAAAGAAAAAGGTGTTATAGATTTTGCAATTAATTTAATCGATTTTGATGATAAATATCTTGATGCATTTTATTTTGCCCTTGGCGAAACAATTGTTGTAGAAGATGAAAACTGCGCTAAAAAATTAGCAGGCAAATATAGAGTAGTAACTCTTGAAGGTGACATAACAGAAAAAAGCGGGCTTATTACAGGCGGCGCTAAAAAGAAAAATACTTCTTTCTTTGATAAAAGCCAAGAAAGAGAACTTGAAAAATATAAAAAATCTCTTAAAGACCTTGAACAACAAATAAGAGATTTAACTCAAAAAGAAAAAGATTTAGAACGAAGATTAGATGATGTCAGACAAAAGCACTCAAATGCACTGAATGCCTTGAACGGTGCTAAAATCGAACTTAAAAATCTGATTTCAAACAACGAATCAAGTTCAAATATTATTTTAGACGGCGAAAAACTTTTAAAAGAATTAAAAGAAAAAAATACAAAATTATCTCGTGAACTGGATTTAATTGAAAACAAACACATTAAACTAAATGAACAATCTCAAACTCTTCAAGAAGAACTTGAAGCAGTTGAAAAATTGATTGATGAAGGTGAATTAAAAAAATTAAAAGAAAAAACAACAGGAGTTGAAGAGGATATTAAAAACCTTGAAAAAGCAATAATGACAAAGGAAAATGACATTGAAAAAGATAAAAATCAAATCAAATTCCAACAAAGTCAAATATCAACTCGTGAAAATGATATTAAAAAATTAACAGGCGATAATGAAAACCTGAAAAAAGAAAAAGAGCAATTTGAAAAAGAAATTTTATCTTTAAAAGAAGTTCTTGAAAATTTAGAAAAAGAAATCTTTGAACTTGGCAAAAACCTTGTTGAATTACAGAAAAAAAGAGATAATCTTCAAGAAGAATTATTAAACTCTAAAACATCAAAAAACAAAATTCAAGATGATATTGAAAGATTATTAGAACAAGAAGAAAGCTATAAAGCAAGAAGAAGAGAATTAGAACCGATTTTAGAAAATATCATTAAAGAATTTAGCGAAATGGGAATAAACCCAAAAGAACTTGAGCAAACAGAGATTTCTCTTGATGAAATCAATTCTAAAATTTCCAAACTTCAAAAGAAAATGGAAGAATTAGAGCCCGTTAATATGAGAGCTTTGACCGAATATGACGCTGTTTTAGAACGTCAAAACTCTTATAAAGAAAAGGTTGAAACCCTAAACAACGAAAAAAATGAAATAAAAACAAGAATGAACGGTTATCAAGGACTTAAAAAAGAAACATTCCTTGAAGCATATCATGCAATAAACAACAACTTTAAAGAAGTTTTTGAACAAATTTCTCAAGGTTCAGGTTCTTTGTCTTTAGAAAATGAAGATGATCCGTTTATGGGCGGCTTAACTTTTGTTGCAAATATCAGAGATAAAAGAAACCAAAAACTGGCAGGCATGTCAGGCGGTGAAAAATCCCTAACAGCATTAGCTTTTGTTTTTGCTATCCAAAAATACCTCCCTGCTCCGTTTTATGCATTTGATGAAGTTGATATGCACCTTGACGGTCCGAATGTGGAAAAATTAGCTCAAATCATCACCAATCAATCCAAAACAGCTCAATTTATTGTTGTTTCTCTTAGAAAACCAATGTTAGATAATGCCGACAGAATGATTGGCGTAACCCAAAAAGACAAAGGGGTTACAAAAATTTCAGGAATTAAAATAAAGGATGAATAATGTCTGAAGCAGTTAGTGAATTTTATAGCAACAATAAACATATGTATGACGAAATCAAAGTACTTGACGGCACTGTTGATTTTGGTAATAATACCGAATTTATTTCAAATACCGGTATTAAAAAAAATGTTCAAACAGACGCAATTGAAATCATCCTTGATTTAGTTAAGATGGGCAAAATTGACCCTTGGAACATCGATATTGTTGACCTATACGATAAATACATGAAAAGAATTTCCGAATTAAAACAAGACAATCTGCGTTCTGTCGGAAAAGCAATTTTGTTTTCATCCACACTTTTAAAAATTAAATCAGATATCTTGCAAGGTATTACCATAAATGATTTCGAAATGGAGCCTGAAGATTACTTCAAAGATGACTTTTCAGATGACCAAGATTTCGAACAGATGCAAATACCGACAAATAACATTGTTTCATTTGATGAAGTACTGCAAAGAAGAACATCAGTAAGATTAAACAGAAAAAGAACGGTAACTTTAAAAGATTTAATCCGTCATATTCAATTTTATGAAGAATTAGAAAAAAAATATGCAATAAAATCGGCACTAGACAGAAAAGAAAGACGGGTTAGAAACTATGCAAACCTGAAAGCGTCTGACATTAAAGAATTAGCCCACGAAGAATATGTTGAACAAGTGGTTGAAAAAATGCGCCAAAATCTTGTACAAATATTTCAAAGAGAAGAAAATATTGAATTAAGAGAGCTTTGCTTATTGGGTTTTGATAGAAGCTCTGCTTTTATTGCATTATTATTTTTGGCTCGTGAAGAAGAATGCGAACTTTATCAGAATGAATTTTACGGAAAATTATTTGTAAAAAAAGAACAAAAAAATTCTAAGGAAGAAGATTAATAAATGGAACCTGAAGTTTTAAAATCGAAAATAGAAGCTGTGTTATTTATAACATCAAGAGCAATGCATCCTGATGAGATTGCTCAAATTATTGATGTTAATGTTGAAGAAGTTGAAAGTGCACTCTTAGATTTAATGTTTGATTATTCTTCAAGAAACGGCGCCTTAGAAATTGATGATGAAGACGGATACATCATCCAAGTTAAAATAGAACATATGGATATAGTTGAAAAATTATGTCCTGTTGAACTAAAACCCGCAGTTTTAAAAACCTTAACCGTAATTGCTCTAAAAGAACCCATAAGACAGTCTTACTTAAAAGAAATCCGTCCGAGCGCTTATGAGCATATTGCTGAACTATTAGAACAAGGTTTAATATCAAGAACAAAAGATAAAAACGGAAGAAGCTTTAATATTAGGACAACAAAAAAGTTTCAGGAGTATTTTAAATTAAAAGGGGATATTAAAGCCCTTGTTAAAAAACTTGATGCAACTCAAGACCTAAAAAACCTATAAAATGCTTCAGATACCATCGCTAAACTCAACACAACCTGTCATAAAAATTTTTAATCCTGCTATAAAACAAAATAACAGGATGGATTATTATGCTTTTGAAAATCCAAATTTAGATAAAAAAGTATTAACAGAAAGAAAAATAATTCCTCAAAATCAAGATATAAATTCTTTTTTTGATGATATTTCAAATAAACTTTTTTCAAACCCTGACGAGATAAAAAAATTTTCCAGTCTTTTAAAAGGAGGTTATATAAGCCTATCAAGCAACGCTTATTCTAATCTTGATGACCCAAAAAGCGCTATAGCAATTAAACTGGACCCTAAAAAATCCACTCTTTCTTATTTAGCCTTATTAGAAGATTATATTAAAAACGGTTTTGGAATTGGAATAAATTTTTCAAACTTTCAAAATCCAACCTATGAAATTAAAGAGATAAATAAATATTTTAAATACAGAGAACCATCCCTTATAAGACCTCCTGCAGCAATGGGATTATTGTCCATAAACCATCCTAAAATTCTTGATTTTATACATTTAAAAGATAATAAAAACTACGAAAATTGGTGTTTTGATTTATCTGTTATAATAGATGATAATTTTTTATCCAAAGTCGACAAAAATGAAGATATAACAATGTCAGACGGCTCAAAAATGAGCGCAAGTTTAATTTATTATAATCTATTATCTTCAATGTTAAAATCAGGCGAACCTGCCGTAATTTTTTCAAACAATAAAGACTATATAACCGATTGTTGTGCTGCAGCAGAATTAAAAGAAAACCAAGGCTTAAAATTAGCTCAAATTAATCTATCTAAATTCTACAATACAAAAACAAAATCAATAGACTATAACCTTTTAAAATTCGCCGCAAATTTATTATCCAAAGGATTTAAAAATATCGCTCCTGATGGATTTGTTGGAGTTTTAGGCTACCAAGAACTCCTTAATTATATGGGATATAATTACGGCGAAAAAAAAGCAAATGAAATTTTAGAAAATTGCCTTAAAACAATTAAAAAAGAAGTAAATTTAAACGGTTTAAAAACTGCAATTTCTCCCACAGGAACAATTTCAAGACTTTTAAAAACAACTCCATCCATTGAACCAAATAAAAATCAACCAATGAATTATTATCTTGAAATCGATACCTTAGCAATTACGCAAAAATACACAGACGCGCAAATCTCAAAAACCATCAATCTAAAATCTGATAGTGATATTCAAGATATAGACCAAATTATAAGATATTCTAAGCAGCAAGGAATTAAAGGCATAAGTGTTTTTAAAGCTCAATAAATTCTTTCATATCTAATTTTAGAATATTTTTAATTTCATCAATTGATTTTGTTTTTGCAAAAACAATCGCAAAAACAGGATTATTTTTATAATCAATTTTTCTAACTACCAAAGGATTTGAAATATTTTTTAAATATTTTTCATAATCAACAGATTTAATAGAGCTTTTATTAATCGAAGACGGAATATCCCCCATTGTGAAATAAAAATATTCATCGGTTGCATTTTTTAATATTTCAGTCCAGTTAGGTTTTAATTGAGCTAAAAAATACTCATAAACATTTATATTCCATGCGCTTTGGGCAATATCAGTTATGCACCAGCCGCAAAAGCGCATTGGATTAACTTCAATCGGAATTATTTTATCTTCATTTATTCTTAATTCTATATGAAAAGGGAAATTTTTATATCCTACAGCACTTCCAATTTCATCCAACAAAGATTTTAATTTATTGTGATATTTTTGAATAATTTCTTTAGAAGTGTAGTAGGCTCTATCTGATACATCCTTGTCATCAAAAAACGGATGATGGAATATATTTAAAATAACAGCTTCACCGTTTTTATCATAGTAAGCATCAAGCGCATATTCTTCGCCATCTATCATCTCTTCAATTATAAAATCTGACATATCTACAACGCTTTTTGGGAAAAAACCTTCCAGTTTTTCAATGTCTTGATTTAGTTTTTCAACAACATTTTTCCACTCAATTTCATTTTTAACAGGATAAACTCCAAAACTCAAAAAACCGACACTGGGTTTTAAAACAAAAGGAAATGTCAATTCATCGGTTTTTAAATTTTTAATTTCGTCAAGAGTAACTTTCCTAAAATAATAATCAGGATAAATTTTTCTTAATGCCTCTCTAAACAAAACCTTATCTTTGCTTATTTTAATCATTCTTGATATATCGGAATTTTTTAAATTTTCCATAACCCAATCAATCGAATTTTCAGAATTTGAATAAATTAATTCATTTTTTTTAATTGCTTCATTAGAAGATAATAAGTCTTCTTTATTAAAATAATTTCTTGCTATTTCATTATCTAATACACTAAAACCATTCTTTTTAATTGTTTCAATCAAATAATCAGATACATAAGGTTTATTTAAAATAATCATTGTTTTTATCCTCTAATAAAAAATCTTGATGTAATATTACATCAAGATTTTATCATAAATATTTTTATTTTATTTTTCAGCTTTTATTTCCAATAAAACATCGACAATATTAGGATCCCATTTAATTCCCGATTCTTGTTTTATTATTTCAAGAGCTTCTTTGTTTGTTAGGGCTTTTCTATGTACTCTATCTTGCGTTAGAGCACAATATGCTCCTGCTAAAGCAATAATTCTTGACCCTAATGGAATTGAATTTCCGCTCAATCCTTCAGGATAACCACATCCGTTATACCTTTCCTGCTGATAATTAATATAAGGAACAACTTCAGACATAAAATTAATATTCATCAACAAACCAACTCCGACATTAGGAGAATTTTTCAATTCATTCCACTCAGCATCTGTTAACTTGTCTTTTTTGGTAAACAATTCTTCTGACAGAGTGATTTTTCCTATATTTTGCAATAATCCGGCATAATAGATTAAATCCGTTGTTTTTTCATTTAGTCCCATATGATTGCATATTTCACGAGATAATTCAGCACATTCTGTTGAATGAGAACGCTTATATTGACCTTTTAAATCTACTGCATAAGCTAATTTTTCAACAAATGATTGCTGCTGATCGCCTAAATCACCAATAATCGCAGTCAATTGAGCTCTTAAATTTTGAAGTTCCAAAGTTGAAACAGAATCGTCCATTATCAATCTTTTAACTTCATCAATTAATTTTTGAAGTCCTAAAGATGTTACAAATAACCCTGCCATGTTTTGAATTAAATCAGCATATTCAAACTCCAGCGGTCTTTCAACTTTTCTTATAATCTCAATAACTCCGATACATTCAAAATTATTTTTCATTGGAAACAGTGAAAATTGAAAACCATCTTTTTCAAAAACATGTTCAATTTCTTCTTTCATAACTTCTTTTATATAATCAGTTATATTTTCATCCGAGATTTTTTCTTCTGATGAACCGGCATGACGAAGCGGTTCGTCTTTTTTGGCTAAAAAGATATTACATTCAACAAGGTTTAACATTAATTTTATAGTTTTTGCTATTGAATTATATATAACAAAATCTTCATTATTATTAAAACCCAAAAGACTCAATGTATTATCAATTGAATATATCGAAATAAGCTCTTTTAATTGATCTTTAAGACTTTGTTTTTTATCTTTTTCTTTTGCTTTTTTAGATATCTTTTCCACAAACTCAGGATTTATAAGATGTTCCGTGAAAAAATCACCTAAATTCAAGGCAAATATTTCTTCCAGAGGATCATCATCTAAAAGATTTATACTCCTTGTATATAGTGAAGCATCATTGTTTGTTTTTTTAGTTCTGCTCATAAATACCCAATCCTTGTGCCGTTTATATAATACCATATCGGCAGAAATTTTGAAAACTAAAGTGTTTTTTTTAATATTCTATACATTAGTTAATAAATTTTTATACTTTAGATATAGATGATAAAATATTTTTATGGGAAACAAGATATATTCAAAAACTTTAATTTTAAAATTAAAAGAACCTATAAAATTAAAATGCGGCAGAACATTAGAAAATATAGAAATTGCCTATGAGACCTATGGCAAATTAAACGAAAATAAAAACAATGCAATTTTAGTCTTGCATGCACTTACAGGGGATGCACATGCTGCTTTTTATCATAAAGACAGCGAAAAACCCGGCTGGTGGAATGATATGATAGGCGAAAATAAAGCTTTCGACACATCTAAATACTTTATCATATCATCAAACATTTTAGGCGGCTGCAAAGGCACTACCGGACCTTCATCAATTAATCCTAAAACCAATAAGCCCTATGCTCTTGATTTTCCCGTAATCACAATTGAAGATATGGTTAACGTACAAAAAAAATTAATTGACTATTTAGGTATCAAAAAACTCATCGTTGCAGGTGGCTCTATGGGAGGTATGCAGGCTCTTGAATGGACAATTAAATACCCTGAAATTGTACAAAAAACTATTATTATAGCCTCAAGCGCCCGCCTGAATGCTCAATCAATAGCTTTTAATGCAGTTGCAAGAAATGCCATTTTGACAGATATTAATTTTAATAACGGCAATTATTACGACAAAAAACACCCTGAAGCAGGACTTGCAATAGCAAGAATGATAGGACACATTACATATCTATGCGAAGAAGCAATGTTTAAAAAATTCGGCAGAGAATTTAAAGATAAACCCAATTTTGATTTTGGAATTGATTTTCAAGTAGAAAGCTATTTAGAACACCAAGGGCAAATTTTTGTCGACAGATTTGACGCAAACAGCTACCTTTATATAACAAAAGCGCTTGATTACTATGACCCAATTAAAGAACATGGTTCATTAGAAAACGCTCTTAAAAATACAAAGTCCAAATTTTTAATTATATCTTTTTCTTCTGATTGGCTCTTTACCACAAAGCAATCCAAACAAATGGTTAATGCTTTGGTTAAAATAAACAAAGATGTATCTTTTGTTGAATTAGAAAGCAAATGCGGACATGATGCATTTTTATTGGAATTTGACAAACAAACAAAGATAATAAAAAGTTTTTTAAGGGGATAAAATGAACAAAAAAACCTTAAATTTAAACTACAAAATAGTATGTGATTTAATTGAAAAAAATGCAAAAGTATTAGATTTAGGCTGTGGCAGCGGTGAACTTCTAAAAATTCTGAAAAAAGAGAAAAATATCAACTCTTTAGGTGTAGAAATTAATGAAGACTGTGTAGTTGAAGCACTTGAAAACGGCCTCAGTGTAATTCAAGGAGATCTTGACAAAGGGCTTGATGAATTTCAAAATGACAGCTACGATTGGGCAATTTTAAACCAAACTCTGCAGTCCACCAAAAACCCCGAATTTGTAATCTATGAAATGTTAAGAGTTGCAAAAAAATGCATTATTTCTTTTCCTAATTTTGCATATTGGAGAATAAGATTTTATCTTTTCCTTAAAGGGAAAATGCCAAAATCAAAAGTGCTTCCTTTTGAATGGTACAACACCCCAAATGTTCATCTTCTGACCATTGAGGACTTTTTTGAATTCTGTAAAAAAAGAAATATTAAAATCCTAAAATCGATATATCTTACAAGAAACAAGGCAAGAAGCGGCTTTTTAATAAGAAATATAGCCAATTTTTTCTGTGAACAGGTTATTTTTGTAATTACAAAAAACATCTAAATTTAATTTACATGAAATATATAAATTAAATTTCCATTTTTTTTAAATTTGTAGTATTATTTTAACGTTAATACTACAAAATAAATGGAAATATGAAAACCAAGAAAAAAAAGCAAGATTTTCTGCCAAAAATTTTATACGATTTAAAAACACCTACTTTAGCACAAATAACAGCACTTGAAACTCTATTAAAAACCAGCGGCAAAAACTTCAACTCTCAAGATAAAGATTTAATTGAACTAACAATACACTCTTGTAGATATATGCAGCACTTAATCGAAATTTACAGCGTGATTAATTCGCTCGAATCGGAAAAAATCAGACCTTTTTGTGAAATTTTTAATCTAAATGATACTTTAAAAAAAATTTTAAACGAACTTAAAATTGTTCTTAAATACCGAAAAATTTCTGTAAACATCCATTCTGAAAAAGAACTGCTTATTTATGCAGATAAATTATATATGAAAATAACAATTTTTAACTTACTGTCTAACAGTATAGATAGTTCATTTGATAACAGCAGTATTGACATTAATTTTTATACAGAAAAAAATAAACTAATTTTCGAAATAAAAAATCAAGGTTCGCCCATTGTATCAAATTTTTCAAAAGAATTTTTTGAAAAATATAAAAGAAAATCAACTTTCAACAAAACCACTCTGGGACTTGGCTTATATTTATCAAGAGAAATATTAAATGCACATTTTGGAACAATTTACGCTAAATCACTGGAAAATAACATTAATATACTAGGCTTTGAGCTCCCGATAAGATAAAAAAAATGCAAATCATTAAGATTTGCATTTAAGTAATTTAAGTTAAGCGGAATGTGGGTATGTAGGTTTAGCCAAATGCATTGAAAGATTTTTCAATGTTTTCGTCTATTACTTTTTTAACGGAATCTTCTTCTGTTTTAACTGCGCTTCTTTGAGTTTCAACATTATCTAATTCCATTTCCAGCTTTTTATCTTGAGCTTGAATTTGTTGTTGCAATCTGTCATATTTTGCTTTTGCGGCATCATCATTATCTTGATAATAACCATCAGAAATATTTGCGGTTGCATCCCAAGAAATATTTCTCCATTTGCCTTCGTCAGAAGATGAATCAAATCTTTGAATTAAATATTTACCGTTTCTTAAACAATCTTGTAAATAATTTGGTCCTGTAATAGAGCCCGTAGAATCGGTTGAACCAGTTGCAAGATTACCATCAACAATATAAACAGCACCGGTTGATTCCATAGAAACTCTTAGTTTTCCATCAGCACCTTTTTTAACTTCGTAACCATCACCCGTTGTGTTTAATTCGCCATTATTATCAAAACTTACACCGGGGATTTCATTTACGTTTGAAACTACAATACCGCCGTCAAAGTTTACAAGCCTATATGCAACGTTACTTGTGTATGCTTGTTCACCTGTAAGATAATTGGCTTGAATACTACCATCAGTTGTTCCTAAAGAACCGCTGATTAAATTTGCGTATGTTAAATTTACCTCTTTGGTAATTTTTTGTGCATTATCATCAGGATCAGAACTTGTTGAATAAAGTGTAATTTTCATTTGTCTGTCTGATGTTGCATCTTCATAATCAGTTGCAATATCTTCCAACTGTTGAGATAAAACTAATCTCTTTTGCGAAATTTGTTGTGCTCTAAACTCTAAATCGCTCTTTCTGGCAGTTAACAAGAGCATCCTGCCTTGACTTGCTGATAAACCCATTTTTACCACCTTTACTTTAAACTACTTGCAGATTTTTTTCCTTGCTTTTTATCTTCATCTACATACATAATTCCACGATATTTTACTCAATAACAATTTTGTTTTTATACTTAACAATTCGTAATAAAAAAGCCCTCTGAATAAGAGGGCTTTTTTATTTATTAGTTAATCTTTGACTAAGCTTCTTCTTGTTCAGTTGCTTCTTCAAAAACTTCTTTAATAGTTTCAGAAGCAGTTACTTCAACATTCAATTGAGCTTTTACTTTAGAAGAAAGTTTAATTGTCATAACAAAATTACCGATATGATTAATTGGATTATCCAGAATAATTGATTTTTTATCAATTTCCATACCGCATTTTGCAAGCAGTTCTTCGGCTAATTTTTTAGTTGTAATTGTACCAAACAATTTTCCTGATTCACCAGCTTTAGCACTCAAAGAAATTACACCAATTTTTTCAATTTCTTCTTTTGCAACAAGAGCATCTTGATGTAATTTTTCAGCTTTTGCTTTAATTCTTGCAATATTTCTTTCTCTTTGTGCTAAAGCACCTTTAGTTGCAACTTCAGCCAAAGAATTAGGAATTAAGTAGTTTCTTGCATATCCGTCTTTAACATTAACTAAATCGCCTACTTCACCTATATTTTGAACATCTTTTTTTAATATAACCTGCATTGGTTTCTCCTTTTATTTTTGTGATGAGCTAAGTATAATAATATTTAAAACACAATGAAATTTCAAGCCATGTAGCTTAAACATTATAATTACTTAGTATCTTTTTTAGTATTTTCTTTTTTTTCAATATTTTTTTCTTCTGTTTCTGCTGTTTCTTCCTTGTTATCTTCTTTGTTTTCGTCAGGCGTTTCTTCATTTTCTTGCTCAGACATTTGATCTGCAAGCTCTTGCGCCTTTTCTTTAACAAGTTCTTTTAATTCGCCTACTATTTCATTTGTTTTTTCAATATTTTTATTTTGAGCTAATGCAATAGCTTCATCTATTTCCTCGTCTGTTTTTGTTCTTAAAACAGGAATACTTAAATTTAAAATTGTAGTATTTTCACCGGCATCTATACTCAAATCAAAAGATTCAACATCAATTTCCAAATATCTTGAAATAGAATTAAGCATATCATCTTTAAGCATTTGCATGGCACGTTCCGAAAAACCGACTCTATCTTGCATTAAAACAGTTTTTAACCTGCTTTTTGCAACAACCTTTGTTTCATCGGCAGCTTGAGAAGTAAAAAAGCTCAATACTTTGTCATATAAATCTGAAAAAATATCTTTCATATTAGCCCTGCGCTTTCTTGGTTGCAAAGAATTTCTTAATCTTGTCTATTAATGTTGTAGGTTCATCTATATCTAATAATGGTACATCTTCACCCATTATTCTTCTTGCAACGTTCATATAGGCTCTGCCAGCCAATGATTTTTCGTCATTTACTACGGGTTCACCTTTATTTGTAGATGTAATAATGTTTGTATCTTCAGGAATTACCCCGATTAAATCGCAGGATAAAATCTCAACAACATCATCCACACCCATCATATCGTTGGATTTAATTAACTTAGGTCTTACACGATTTACAAGCAACCTGTATTTTTCAACACCCTCTTTTGACTCCAATAAGCCGATAATTCTGTCAGCATCACGAATTGCACTCATTTCAGGAGTTGTTACAACAATTGCTTCATTAGCGCCCGCTACGGCATTTTGAAAACCTTGTTCAATTCCTGCAGGGCAATCAACAAGGACATAGTCAAAATCTTGTTTAAGTTGTTCACAAATATCTTTCAACTGTTCAGCATCAACTGCAGATTTATCACGGGTTTGAGCTGCAGCCAATAAACAAAGATTAGGATTTTTCTTGTCTTTTACAAGGGCTTGTTTTAGTTTACAACGTTCTTCAACAACATCTACTATTGTATAAACAATTCGATTTTCCAAACCAAGCAATAAATCAAGATTTCTTAACCCGATATCAGTATCTATTAAAACAACTTTATTGCCCATATGAGCAAGGGCTGTGCCTATATTGGCAGATGTGGTAGTCTTTCCCACGCCGCCTTTTCCAGATGTAATAACAATAACAGAACCTGCCATTTATATGCTCCTTTAATTTTGATTAATCTTAAACAACATTATTTCGCCATCCACTACTCTAGCTTCTTCCGGCGTAAAAATTGATGACCTGATAATATATGGAATATTTGTTCCGTCAGGACGTCTTGAATAGCAGTTCCCGATTCTCAACTGAACCGCATTTAATTTAAGCGCTCTAACTCTTGCGTTTAAATTACCTTTACAACCTGCATGAGCAATTCCTGATAATACACCCCAAACGGTAATATCTCCTAATGCCCTTATTTCACTACCCGGATGGCAATCACCTATAATTACAACGTTACCGTCAGATTCAAGAATTTGACCGGAACGCAGAGTTTGATTAATATAAGTAGTATTTTTAGAATCTGATACAACCGGATCATTTGTGGGAGTTTCATAAAAATCAACTTCTTCCCAAGTATCATCTTCAGGAATATTTTCATCATAAGCTTTTTTATATACACCTATTGAATTTTTCGCCAGATTTTCCGTTTCATCAAGCGCCAAAGAAGAATTCATAAATGTATCATTAATATTCTGTATTTCATCAACTGAAGAATACTTAGCTTCAGCCTGTTGTTGCACTTGGCTAAAAGTACCTTGAGGATTAATTCCGGCTTTAACTAAATCAGAATTTATATTTATAGAATCTTGTCGTCTTTGGATTTCATCTAAATCTGCTTCGAAATGTAATCCGTTAACATCTTTAACTGCTATAGAATTATCAGATGGCATGTTCATTGAAAAAGTTTTGAACTCTTGATTAACATCGTCATGATATTTATCTTCCACTCTTTTTTCTATAGGTTTTTGAACTAAAATATTCATGTTTTGGGCAACTTGCGCCGTTTGCTCATTTAGAGTTTCAATTGTGTCTAATATACAGCCATAGCTTGTTATTAAAGATTGGATACTCAATAATTGAGATTGATTTAACTGACTGTCATTTAGCTTTAAAACAATTTTTTTTCCTGAATGATTTAAAGTTTCAAGAGCTAAAGATAAACTGTTTATAATTTCACCTGTTGATGAGCAAGACGCCATGTCTACTACAAAAAACTCATTATCGTACATAAAAATTACCTTAAAAAAATAATCTAATACTCATTTAAAGACTACATTAAATATGTAATAACTACAATTGTTTATAACAGAATGTAAAATAAAATTTATAATAGCAATATTTACCCTTGAACAGTTTTATATAATAAGCCTATGATGAAGATATCAAAAATTGAAAAAAATATATACGGCTCGTTTGATTTTCCTGAAAAAGAAGCCTATTTAACAGTAAAAAGAGAGCAAAGAACCAAAAAAGCAAGTTTAATAGGAAGCGCAATAGGTACAGCAATCGGACTGGGAATTAGTATCGCGCTTGCACGCAAAAATGAGCCGATTAAAGATGTTTTTGTTAAAAACGACATTAAAAAGACAGCAAATAATATTCTTAAATATACAAAATTAGATTACGAAGGTTTTAGAGGCTATATTTATATGATTTTACAAGCCAGCGGCGCAAGTTTTGGCAGCTTGCTTGCAGGATCTTGGCAGGATAAACACAAAGAAAGCAGAATAGAAAAAATTAAAGAAGCAATTTTTGTAATGAATAACGTCGCAATTCCGACTGCATGCGCAAAAAGCGTTGAATATCTTCTTTCAAAAAAATCATTAATTAATAAATCTGAACTATTGAAAAAAATCAGCAATAACAAACTTATGAAAAATATTGCAATTATATCAGGGCTGATGGTTGGGCTTTTGGGAAGCCTAAATATTTCTAACTTTATAAATACAAAGATAATAGAACCTGATGACAAACGCAAAAAGACAATAAATCCAACAGACTTTTTAGTTCATGTTGATGATATTATTCCGATTTTAGCCTCATCAAAAGACAGCATATTCAAAGGACTTCCGCTGGATAGATGTATGCCTTTAATTTATTTTATTTTAGGTTCGGAAGTTGGAGAAAAAAATTATTACACTTATGAATAAATAAAACAATTTTTTTATACTAATTGTTTTATTTAATTTGGACATTAAAAATGAAAATAAACAATTCAGAAAACAAACTATATAAAAACTTTGACTACACGCAAAAAGTCAAAAACGAAGTCATTGTCAGAGATAAAAAAACCCAAAAAAGAGCTTTGATTGGCTCTGCTATTGGAACTCTTTTGGGTTTTAGCGTTGCTTTGGCTATAAACAAAAAAGGAACAACGACTCAAGATATTTTTGTAAAAGGTAATGTTATAAAAACACTAAGAAATATATATGACTATACAGATATTGATTATGAAGGCCTAAAAGGCTATTTTGCAATGGTTTTACAATCAGGCGGTGCAGTCTTAGGAAGTATTTTAGCGGCAAAAACCATTGATAAAGACAAAAGAAACGAAAAAGAAAAAATAAAACAAGGACTATTTACCGTTAATAACGTTGCTATCCCTGCCGCATTGGCAAAATTAACAGAATATGGAATTGAAAAATTATCCGACAATAAATCATTAAGTGTATTTAAAACAATTAACAACAACAAATTTCTCAAAAGCATTACAGTCTTGCTCGGGTTAGCTGTAGGTCTTGGAATAAGCTTAAGTGTATCCAATACAATTAATGCAAGTTTAATAGATAAAAATCATCAAAATAAAAAAACAATAAAACCAAAAGATTTATTGGTTCACATTGACGATGTAATACCGGTTTTAGCATCATTTAAAGACGGCATTTTTTCAAAATTACCGCTTGGAAGAATTCTGCCTTTCATATATTGTTTTATAGGTGCTGAATCTGGCGCAAAAAATTACTATACAAAAGAACATTCCCAACAACATTAATTTCAAGGTAAAAAAAAGGGGCTTGCGCCCCAAACTGTCTGGAATTAAGAATAGCTGGAAGTATGAAAAAGATTAATTATATATAATAATATTTTTGTGTTTATTACAATTACACACATGGGTAATATTTTCTAAATTGAGCATTTTTTTGAAATAAAAATAATAAGTGTATATTTGACAGTTATTAATTTTTTTTATAAGTATAAGCCTTAAACTCAGATATAGCTTAAAATAAAATATTTATAAAGAGGGGTTGACAAATAAAATTTTTAGGTGCATAATAAAAATATAAAGAACAAGTGTTAAACAAACACTAAAAAAAGAAAAAAACAAGAGGTGAGAAAACCAAAATGTTAACTGTAAGTCAAATAAAAAATGTACAAAGTACAATTAATAATAACAATATACGTTTTAAAGCAGGTGTTCGTTCTAACTATGGTGCAAATGTTATTAACAACACAACTGATGTTAGACACGAAGGAAGCTTTTTAACAGATTTCTTAGGAACAATTAAACAATCTCCGATTTTCTACAATAACAACAAACAATCTTCAACTTTCCAAGACACTTTAAAACAAAGACAAGAAAGTATTGAAAACGGTTTAAAAGTAGAAAGAAAAACACTTAACGCAATTGCGTAAAAAAGCATTATCAACACCTAACAACACAATCTCGAAGCATAAACAACAAAACAACTGGCCTTATCAATTTGATAAGGCTTTTTAATATTTAAATTAATTCAATCCGGCATAGACAGGGTTGTTTGCAATAAGCTTTTGAACACCTTGAACGCCGCTTCTTGCTCTTAATTTTGCTATATAGTTTTCCCTTTTAGCTAAAGGGTCGTTTGAGGTTAAAAGAGCTTTATTTCTTTTTGTAAATTCATTCCATGCTTGAGATTCAGATATCCATGCTCTTAGCTCTTCAGTTTTTGTATTTGTATAAGTATGATGTTGTGATTCATGGGCTATCAAGCATGCCAGCCCTTCTTTACTTGAATTTCTATGTTCGTTTGATATATAAATCACAAGCCCGTTATTTTTTGTTTTAATGGTCATAGCTTCACAATCTTGGCAGCCGTATATCGCTAAATCTCGAAACATGACTCTGATTGGTTTTTTAGTAGCATTTCTTCCGTATAATATTGCAATTACATCACGCCTGTTTATTCCCTCAAGAGAATTTAGAGCTGCAACTATCTTTGGATTAGTTGATATTTTAGAATAATCAAGCGCAAAAGAAGATTCGACGCCTATTAATATGCTAATGACCAAGTATAAAATTATAAATAATTTACGCACGTTTACCAAAATCTTATATCATCCCTTACTTCATACAAAAACTTAAAACGACAAATTTAGAAGAAAACTTTAAATAAAAATTGCAATTTTTATTAGTTTTTTACAAAAATTAATAATAGAAAACTAAAAATCTGCAAGAGCGATGTTTTATATACGCACAGGGCTTAATCTTATACTAAATTGGGTTAACCTATGCCAAAATATATAAAACTAGAAATACTATATTGCCTTATATACACCGTTATCTTGCATTCAATGATTGTTCCGCTGACATGCTACTGCTATGAGCATGTTCAAACAATTACCATAACAAAGGAAGATATACAAAACGCAAAAGGAACACCGAGCCCTGTCAACTTCTCTCAAAAAGACTTAAAAAAAATAGAAATGATGGAAAAAAGACATTTTTTAAAAACATATCCTGAGCTTGATGACAGCGCAAGATTAAGAAATCTTGAATTTGAATTACTGGGAAGATGCTGGCGCTTCAGCCCTCAAGAAGACAGAATTAAAAAACTAGGCATTGCTTCAAGCAACGCAATGATTTCAGGAATGGCACTGCCGGCCTCTATTAGCTCAAAAAGAAATGCAAAAAGAATGTCAAACAATTCTATTGAAATGAGAAAAAAAGACAATCCGGGGTTAATTGATGGTTTTTTAAGATTGGTAAGTCCTGAAAAGTATGAACAATACAGACGCTACAGCGATGAAATGTATTATAAATATGAATATTAAATCTCTTGCATGTTAATTTTTCTCATTGTAAGATTAATATATAGGAGATTATTATGAACCAAATTACTAAAACCGCTTGGGATTTAAACGAAAAAGCCCCAAACAGATATCAATTAGTTTATGAGCTAATTGAATTAGCTAAAAAACTTGTTGATGAATCTCAAATGAAAAAACCTAGAGATGACTATGGTTTTGATTCAGATATTACTTTTGATTCTAATGTTAAAAAAGAAAAACCCGTTCAACACGCAATTATGGTTAAAGCATCAGAATCAGATGACGACGGCCTTGTTGGCTAATAATATCTAAAATTATTTTATGGAAAAAATCAAAGAAACACTTGATTATATAAATTCAAAAACAAACGGTTTTAAACCTGAAATTGCAGTCATTCTTGGCTCAGGCTTAGGTTCATTTTGTGATAATTTAAACGGATACAATATTTCTTATAAAGACATTCCTAATTTTGGTTCTTCAAATGTCAAAGGACACAAAGGCGAATTGTTGTTTTGTGAAATAAACAACAAAAATTGTGTAATTATGCAAGGAAGATTTCATTTTTATGAAGGAAATTCTATGCAAGAAGCAACCTACCCTATCAAAGTTTTTAAACAATTAGGAGTCAAAACTCTTATTATAACAAATGCAGCCGGTGGTGTTAATAAAAATCTTAATGTTGGGGATATTGTCTTAATCTCCGATCATATTAATTTTATGGGTACAAACCCCCTTATAGGAAAAAATGATGACTCCTTAGGCGAAAGATTTCCGGATATGAGCAATTGTTATAATAAAAAATTAATTGCTCTTGCTAAAAATTGCGCTAAAGACCTTAATATAGATTTAAAAGAAGGAGTTTATCTTGCAACAACAGGCCCGAGCTATGAAACAGCAGCAGAAATAAGAGCATACAGAATCTTGGGAGCTGATGTTGTAGGGATGAGTTCCGTGCCGGAGGCAATTGTAGCTAATTGGCTTAAAATAAAAACTTTGACCCTTAGTCTTGTAACAAACTTTGCAACAGGAGTTTCAAACACAAAACTATCTCATCAGGAAGTTATTGAAACAGGAAAAAAACAAGGTCAAAAAGTTTCCAATTTAATTAAAGAAATAATAAAAAATATTTAAAAAATGCCTGCAAAATGCAGGCATTTAAATTAATCTATCAGACTTATCCTATTACAGGAGCAACAAAGGTTCTTGTTGCCAATTCTTTATCAAGGGCAAACAAAGCATTTTTATCATTTCCGATAAGCTCTAATTGAGCTAAAACATTACCCACATTAGATTCTTCTTCAACTTGTTCTTTTAAATACCAATTTAAGAATATCATAGCAGCTCTGTCTTTTGTTTCTTCTGCGACATCCATAAGTGCATTAATGCTTGATGTAATGAATTGTTCATGTTCTAAGACTGCCTTAAAAACATCCAATGGTCCGTTCCAAGTTGTTTGAGGTTTATTTATTGCTTCAAGTTCAATTTTTCCTCCTCTTTCTAAAACATAATCAAACATTCCCATTGCGTGTGCTCTTTCTTCTTGAACTTGAACATCCATCCAATTTACAAAACCATTTAAATTCAAATTTGCAAAGTATGCTTTCATAGACAAATAAAGATACTCAGAGAATAATTCTTTATTAATTTGTTCTAAAAAAGCTTTTTCCATTCTTTCACAAATCATACCCATATCTCCTTTTTAATCTATATTCAAGTTATAACACAAAAAGTTATAAACAAATCACAAAAAAAATAATTTTTTTCATGATAGAATTAATATTGCAAAAATCACTATAAGAGGTATAAATGAAAAACAAATTTTTTAAAAGAACTAAAATTGTTGCCACAATAGGCCCTGCTGTTGATTCAGAAGAAAAAATCGAAAAGCTGATTAAAGCAGGAGTTAATATTTTCCGTTTAAACACTTCCCACGAAACGCTTGAAGTTCACAATAGAAGATTTGATTTAATAAGACAAGTTTGTAAAAAATTAAGAGTATATTGTTCAATTATGATTGATCTTCAAGGTCCAAAAATCAGAGTTGGAAATCTAATTGAGCCAATTAATCTTAAAAAAAACGATGAAGTAGTATTTTCCCATCAAGAAACCCCTGAAGATGGAATAATTCCTGTTGACTATAAAGGAATTGCTCAAGATGTTACCATAGGAAGCAAAATTCTTCTTGATGACGGCAAAATTCAAGCAACTGTTGAAAAAGTTGAAGATAATAAAGTGTACGCTAAAATCACCCATGGAGGATTACTAAAATCAAGAAAAGGTTTAAACATTCCAGGGTCAACCAACAGCCTTGAAGCGGTAACTAAAAAAGATATTGAATATATTAAATTTGCAGTTGATAAAAAAGCGGATTACATAGCCCTTTCTTTTGTAAGACAAAAAGAAGATGTCTTATTAGCTAAAAAATATATCAATGATTATGGAGCTGATATTCCGGTTATTTCTAAAATGGAAAAACCTCAAGCTATTGAAAATCTCGAAAGCATAATTAATGTTTCAGACTGCATAATGGTTGCTCGTGGCGATTTAGGAATTGAATTGTCCGCTGTTGAAGTTCCGATTTGCCAAAAAAGAATAATAAAAGAATGCAATAAGCAGAAAAAACCTGTTATTGTTGCAACTCAAATGCTGGAAAGCATGATTGATGAACCAATCCCCACAAGGGCAGAAAGCTCTGATGTTGCCAATGCTATTTTAGATGGGGCTGATGCTGTTATGTTAAGCGGAGAAACATCTGTTGGAAAATATGCGATTGAAGCGGTTGAAACAATGGCGCATATTGCAAAATCAACAGAAAACAGCCAATTTTATAAATTTGACAATGATTTTGAAATATTTGATGAAACAACCATAACAAGACAGGCTATTGCTTTTGGCGCAGACAAAATGATTAAACTTGTTAAAGCTAAAGCACTTTTAAGCTTTTCTCATTCAGGAAATTCAACAAAACTAATGTCAAGATTAAGACCGTCTGTTCCTATTATTATGGTTTCAGATTCAGAAGCAACTTGTAAAAAAATGGCATTATGCTGGGGCGTTTATCCATTTTTAAAAAATTGGGATGATGTTTTAAATCAAGATATCTTAGTTAATATCGATAACTTTTTAATTAATGAAATCGGTCTAAGTTATGGCGATTATGTAATTATCACAGGTTCAGCACCAAGATTGATTACAAGTAAAACAAATTTCATAAGAGTTCATAAAATAGGAACGTAAAAAAGAGGGCAAAAGCCCTCTTAAATATTATAAACCTTAATTTTTTTGTTTATTGTTTACCCTAACAGAAGCAAAAAATGCACTTAATATAAACACTAAACCAATAAACCCTGTTATAATTTCACTTACCTCTCTAAATGATGAAATATACATAATAACAGCCAATGCTCCGATTGCCCAATGAGCACCTTGTTCTAGGTAAATATATTGTTTTAGAGTCTTTTTTTCAACAAGCATAATGGTTAAAGATCGAACAAACATAGCACCGATTGAAAGCCCTATGGTTATAATTAAAATATCTTTACTTAATGCAAAAGCGCCTAAAACACCATCAAGAGAAAAAGAAGCATCAATCAATTCAAGATATAAAAAATTAACAAAACAACTGTTTGTTAAGCTAAAATGGGGCGTGCACGTTTTTATGGTATTATTTTCGCTGTGATGTTCTAAAGCATGAGATATACCATCAATTAAAAGATAAATGATTATACCCCAAATCCCTGCTATTAAAACTTCTGTTCTATCTTGCTCGAGCACCCTGTTTTGGACTAAATATATCAAAAACAAAGTTAAAACAACTCCAAGACCTCTAATGTGTCCTAAATGAGTCAATTTCTCTTCAATAAAAGGAATCCAATGGACATCTTTTTTAGGATTTGTAAAATATGTAAAAAATAACATAATTAAAAATGAAGCACCAAATGTTATTATTGGAGGGTGCGAAATATGAAGATAATGAGCATATTTGTCTGCATCATTTAACGCCATATTAACTACTTCAACGATATTTAAATGAGAAAATATTGCAACAACTAAAACAGGGAATAAAAATCTCATTCCAAACACTGCTATTAATATCCCCCAAGTTAAAAACCTATGCTGCCAAAGGGGCGACATTTTTTCCAATTTAGAAGCATTAACAACAGCATTATCAAAAGATAAACTTATTTCTAAAATACTCAAAACTAAAACTATAAAAATGGCTTGAATTTCTGCGCCAACGTGGGCATGGTGTGCCCAAAAATAAGCTAAAGTAAGTCCTAGGGCTGTAAAAATATATGAACCTTTAAAATATTGAAGCATTATTTTCTCCTAAATTATATAATAATATTTTAAAAGGTACATAAAATAATACAATACGAATAAAAGAGGAATAGCCTTATTGGTTATTCCTCTTTTATTGTTAACATTTAAAATTATTTAATTGTTAATTTTTTCTTATTCTCGCTTTCAACAACCTTTTTAGGTGCTTCAATTTTTAAAATACCGTGTTCTAATTTAGCCTCAGTCTTATCAACATCGATTTCTTCAGGGAAATAAACAGTTCTTGAAAATTCACCATATCTAAATTCTGATTTTTTATAGTTGCTTTCGTTTTCTTCTTTTTCTTCTTCTTTTTTAGCATTTATTATAACGTAATTAGAATCAATATCGATATCAAGATTTTCTTTTTTTACTCCCGGAAGTTCAGCTTTTAATTCAAATTTCTTGCCTTTATCTGAAACTTCTACAGGCATTGAATATTTTTCCATTTCTTCTTCCCAATATTGAGCTTCAGGGAAATAACTATCGAAGTGTCTGTTTAATAAAGAACTGATTTCGTCATTTACGGTTCTTATAAAATTTTGTGGAGCTTTTCTAACTAAAAATTTCATAATATCTGTCCTTTCATCTTTTTCTTCTTACTTCTTACAATCTTATTATCGCTCTTTTTTTAAAAAAGCCCCCATTTTTAATCAAAAATTAATTATTTAAAAAAAGAGCCTTGACATTAAGGCTCTTGTAAACTTTATAATTTTATAATTTAATTACTAAATTCAACGTAACTTTCTGATGATGAATTTGAATTGTCTGTTTTTACCATGCATTGTTGATATTGTTTTGTTAAATTATCTTTTTGCGATTTCAGAGTTATTGTGTAGCAATTAAAATCCTTTGACGGTTCATATTGATAAACTAAGCCTTTTTTTAATTTAATTCCATCAACGGTCTTGGGGTATTTTCCCGTTTCTTTTTGATAATCTTGAACATATTTTATAATGGGCTTAATATCCTTCATTTTATTTACATTTTCAGGCATTTTAAATGTTGTATTAGCAAAAGCAAGAATTCCTAAAAGAGCGCCCAAAACAAGCAAAATCTGTATAAAAAATATTACACCTAAAACAATGAAAAACCATTTTAAAACCGTTAAAAATCTTTCTTTCATATTATTTTCCTCATTTTTTTCTATTATACTATTTTTTTAAAATTAGTAAATTAATAATATAGAAGCTATAAAGAGTAATAATAATCTTTCAAGATTTTTGTATCTATTTCAATATTAGGGCTTTCACAAACAAGCGCACCTTTTATGTTGAATTTTTTCAAGGCTTTAATTAAATCTTTATAATTAAAATCACTTTCTTCAAAAATCAGATGATTTTTTTCTCCTTTATCTGTATATTTTATTCCTGCAACGTGTCCGTGGAAATTATTCAAAGCAATTTCACCAAGTTCATTTCCTAGATGTTCTAATATATAACAAAATTCATCGTAAGTGTTAAATTTACCGTTTTCTCTTGCATGAATATGAGCAAAATCAATACAAGGTAAAATTTGAGAAAAATTTTTAGATAGTTCAATTATTTCATCTAATGTACCCCATTGAGTCTTTTTTCCGGTCGTTTCCGGTCTAATCCAAACATCATTATCCTCTTCTTTAAGAATATCAATAATAATCTTATGCCTTTCAATCATTCTATCTAAAACTGTTTTAGGGTCATCTCCAAGGTAAAAAGCAGCATGATAAGTTATTGAATAAGCTCCTAAATCCTTTGCAGCTCTTGCAGTATCCAGAACTCTTTTAATACTTGCTTCAATTTTTTCATCTTCTTTAGCATTTAAATTAATATAATAAGGCCCGTGGTGAGTTATTAATTTATCAGCCCTATTTAAAATCATTTCTCTTGTTTTTTCACTATAACGAACCCCATGGACAAATTCCACCTCTAATCCATCAAGGTTTAATTCTTCTAATTTTTCAAAAGCATTTGAATAATCTTTTGCACAAGAGGGTATCCCCGGTGTTAAAAAATTCAATTTATCAACTTTAATCATAAACATCTCTCCTTAAAGAATAAATTCACCGATTTTTGGGCTAAATGTGTAATAAAAATCATAAGGATTAAACACGCCCCAAGTTCCAACTTGTAAAACTTCAATTGAAATATAACCGTCTTTGGCTGCTAATAAAAGCTTATTTTCATCGACATCAACAATTGAACCTAATTCGAAATTGTGCTTTATATTAATCGGCTTTGCTTTTATTATTTTAACATTTGTTCCCCTAAAATAAGCATAAACATTAAAAAAGGGGTTACAGGCTCTAATTAAACAATCAATTTTTGAAACGCTGTTTTTCCAATTAACTCTAAAATTTCCCTCTGTTTTTGGTGCTAAAACATATTTTTCATCCTTAGCCTGAGAAATTCTATTAATTACACCCGTTTTTTCAAGCTTTCCTAAAACATTAATTAAAGCATCAGAAATCATATATGTTGTACGGTTAAAAATTGTCCCCATAGTTTCAAAAGGCATAACATCAAACTTTTCTTGATAAATAATATCACCCGTATCAAATTTTTCATCCATGAAATGAAGAGTAATTCCTGAAATTTTTTCGTTATTGTTTATTATATGAAAATAAGGCATAGCACCTCTGTAATAGGGTAAAAGTGACGGATGAGAATTAATATAGCCCATTTTTGTACTGGATAAAAATTCTTTAGATAAAAGATTATTATAAGAACAAACTACACCTATATCAGCATTTAATTTTTTTATTTTTTCAATACATTTTCTATCATTTGCACTTTTATCAAATTCAATTAAATTAAGCCCTTTTGATTGAACAAAATTTTTAAAATATGAATAAGTTTCATGGCTTTTTTTAGGAGGCACAACCCCAACAATATTAAACCCTTTTTCCAAAAGATTAGACAAACAAACTAAAGCCATATCAGGAATGCCGACAAAAATTATTTTAAGCTTACTTTTCATATTAATTTTTCCATAAGTCTTTATTTAAAATTGCAAGAAAAGGTATAATTTCTAATCTGCCTATCAGCATTAATAAAATCAAAACCCATCTTGTGGATGTATGTAATACTGCAAAACTATCCAAAGGTCCTATAATTCCATAAGCAGGACCAACATTACCTAAAGCAGACGCAGCGGCTGAAAAAGCAACAACGCCGTTATGTTCAATAAAAAGAATTATCAAAACCCCAATAGCATATATTAAAAAATAAAATATTAAAAATGCCACCATTTGCGAAGCAACATCTGCCGCTATTGCACTGCCTTCAAGTTTAATCGGGTAAACCCCTTGAGGGTGTATTATTTTATTCAACTCTCTTTTTAAATATTTACCTATAAAAATCCATCTGATTATTTTTATGCCGCCCGAAGTTGAAGCCGCACAGCCACCAGTGAAAAACGCTAAAAATAATATTACCTTACTTATTGTATCCCACTTTATATAATTATCTATTGCAAAACCTGTGGTAGTCATTGTTGTAACAATTTCAAAAGAAGAATTCACCAAAGCACTTTTAATATCATAATGAGAATTTATTACCAAACTTAATGCCAATAACAAAGAAAGAACAACAGTTACAACCGAATATACCTTAAATTCCTCACTTTTAAATAATGGAGCAGGTTTTTTGTTTTTGATACTTCTATATACAATAATATAGTTTATTCCGGCTATAAACATAAAGAAAAGAACGCACAGTGTTACTTTTGTATTATGAAAATCTATAATACTATTTGGCATTGCGCTAAATCCGCCCGTTGCAATAGTCGAAAGACTGGTAATTATTGAATGATACAAATCAAGCCCGCAAAATTTTAAAGTAATTATTTCTAAAATTGTATAAGTTAGATATATTGTCCACAACCAGCTTGCTGTATATCTTATTCTTGGAGTTGCTTTGTCTTCCGTTGGCATAGGGGCTTCAGCATAAAACATCTGCCTGCCTGCAACGGCAATTCTGGGTAATACCGCAATAAACAAGACAACTATCCCCATACCTCCAAGCCACTGGCTTAAAGAGCGAAAAAAGAACAAAGTCTTAGGATATAAACTAAAATCTTGCATAATCGTTGCACCAGTGGTTGTAACGCCTGACATAGATTCAAAACATGCATTTGTAAAACTCATTCCATAGAATAAATATGGAATTGAATATATTAAAGCAAACAAAACCCAAGAAAAAAACACCGTTGTTAAAGATTCGGTTTTTTTGATATTGTCTACTTCTTTTTGATTAACTTTTTTTACGGTAAATAAAAACCCTAAAGCCGTTGTAAAAAGTCCGGTTAATAAAAACGGATAAATTTCATTCCTTTCGTTTAACAAAAAAGCTGCAATTATAGGAACAATAAACAAAACACCGATGTGTTTTAAAAAAGTCCCCAGAATATTAAAAATTATACTATATCTCATTATTTAAAATATTCCTTAACAGCTGCAACATCATCCGATTTTGTAAATATCAACAAAACATCCTTTGGCATAATTTCTGTTTTTCCTTTCGGAATAATAACCTTAGAACCTCTATTTACTATTGCAATTACACAAGGAACAGGCATTTTTATTTCGTACAAAGGTTTTATTTCAAAACCTTCAGGTACCATTATTTCAATAATTTCACCCTGTCCGCGCTCAACTGTTGCCAATACACAAGCTCTTGAGTCCATTATTCTGTTTTTAATTTCATGGATACAGGCCTCTCTTTGTGAAATTGCAACATCTACACCGACTCTTTCAAAAAGATTTCCGGTAGTGCCTTGTGAAACTCTTGTTATAACCTTTTTTGCCCCTAATTGCTTAGATAACAATGAACAAAGAAGATTTTTTTCGTCATTGTTTGTTATAGCTACAACAACATCATTTCTTCCTGTTTCTTCTTGTTCTAAAAGCTCGAGACTTGTTCCTGAACCATTTAAGATTAAAGACTTTTTAAGATTTTGAGATAAAAATTCACACCTGTTGTAATCAGTTTCAATCAGTTTAACTTTCATAGATGTTTTTTCTAATGCTTGCGCTAATTCATAGCCAACTGAGCCTCCGCCTATGATTGTTATTTTTTTAACCGTTCCTTTTGAAACAAAAAGCTCGCTAACCGCAATATCAAGCCCGATTGGCGTACCCATCAGAATTATTTTATCATTTAATAAAAACTCACTGTTGCCGTTTGGAATAAATAACTCGTCATTTCTGACAATTCCAACAACCAAAACTTCAGAATTAAAATAACAGTCTTTTAATTTCTGATTTAAAAGTTCAGAGTCTTCTTTTATTCTGTATTCTAATAATCTTGCCCGACCTTGAGCAAAATTTTCAACATCTACAGCATCAGGCACTGTTATAATTTTAAAAATTTCTTGGACAAGTAAATTTTGAGGCCAAATTACGTTATCAATATTTTGAACATAACTTGAATGATATTCATCCTTTAAAGCATTTAAAGATACAAGGGATTCCTTCTTAGATACAAAACATACCGTTTGACCGTTTGAAACCTCTTTTGCCATAAGGCAGGCTATTATGTTTTGTTCATCATCAGGCGAACAAGCGATAAATACATCTGCAGAAGAAACATCAGAATCTTTTAAAATTTTAATATTTAGCGCATCTGCGCAAATAACCCCGACATCTAATCTTGAAAAGGGTTCAAGATTTTTTTGATTCGGATCAATAACTATAACATCGTGGTCTTCAAAAAATTCTACCGCAATTGCGCTTGCCATTTCACTTGCGCCATATATCACTATTCTCATATCTTATCAAAACGGGAACTTAGGCATTCCACCAAAAGGCATTTTTCCTTTTTTGCCTTTCAAGGATTTTTTAAGTCCGCCAAACCCTTTCATCATTTTTCTCATAGTTTCGAATTGTGCTATAAAAGCATTTAATTCATTTATATCCATGCCTGCCCCCAAGGCAATTCTTTTTTTTCTTGAAGCATTTAAAATATTGGGATTTTTACGCTCTTGCGGTGTCATAGATTGAATAAAAACTTCAATTTTTTTAAACTGTTTTTCACCTTCATGGGAAATCTTTTCACTGTCATCTTTCGAAATTCCCAAAGGCAGCATAGATAAAATACCCCCAAAAGACCCAAGAGCCTTAATTTGTTTTTGAATTTTAAGAAAATCTTCAAAGCTAAACTCATCTTTTAACATTTTATCTTCGAGAGCTTTAGCTTCCTTTAAATCAATATTTTTTTGAGCACGCTCAACCAAAGTTACAATATCGCCCATGCCCAAAATGCGGTTGGCCATCCTATCAGGGTGAAAATCTTCAAGCGGAACTATATTTTCCCCTGTTGCAATTAATTTAACAGGTTTTTTAGTCGCATGAACAATACTTAAAGCGCAGCCGCCTTTTGTGTCGCCGTCTAATTTTGTTAAAATTACACCATCAATTCCTAATTGTTCGTCAAAATCAAGAGCAACTTCAAGTGCAGCTTGACCTATCATTGAATCAACAACAAGAAGTTTTTCATTAATATTAAAACTATGACTTAAAAGCATTAATTCAGCCATCATGTCTGAATCAATCTGTAATCTGCCTGCTGTATCAAAAATTAAAACCGTATTATTATTTTCCTTTGCAAACTCCAAAGAAGCAGTTGCAATTTTTACAACATCTTTTTCATTATCCAATGCAAAAAAATCAATCTTATTATCTTGCGCCAATGTTTTCAATTGCAAAATTGCAGCAGGACGATACACATCTAAAGCTACCAAAAGAGGCGATTTTCCTTCTTTTTTTAATTTTAGCGCTAATTTAGCAGCACTTGTTGTTTTACCTGAGCCTTGCAAGCCCAACATCATTATAATTGATGGATTTGTATCCAATTTTAAGGGTGCTTGCTTTTCACCCAACAAAACAGTTAATTCATCATTAACAATTTTAATTAGTGTTTGAGAAGGGTTTGTTGATTCAACAACTTTTTCACCTATTACTTTATCTTTTATAGATGAAATAAAAGATTTAACAACATTTAATGAAACATCAGCGCCTAATAATGCACGTCTTATTTCTCTTAGTGCATCTTGAATATTATCATCCGTTAAAGTTGAATTTTTACCTGTAGCAGCAATAATCTGCTGTAATTTTTCCGATAGACTATCAAACATAACTACATTCTACTATAAAAATACAAAAATTATTAAATCTTTATATCGATATAAAGATTGTATAAGGAAATCAAAAAAATATATTTTTTATGTGTATACTAAAAATTACAAAGAAGAAATTATGAGGTAAGATAATGCAAGCAGTAGTAAATACAAACATCATTCAACAAGACTCCATATCAGAAAAACTTGATTATTTATTATCAGATGTTGATTCAAGTACTAAAAATGATGTTGAAAACTCAATTGTAGCAATGGGAGCAAAAGCTGTTAATGCTCTTGTTCAAAAATTAAAAACTCTAAAAGGTTTACAAAGAGGAATTGTTGCAATGAGCTTAATTAGAATAGGAGAAAGTTCAATTGCTCCATTAAAAGCGCTTGCATATGAAGATGAAAATTGCCAATGGATGGCTGATTATCTTTTATCTGAAATATAGTTACATAAGAACTAACAAAAAGGACACGGATTAATTTAATCCGTGTCTTTTTTTTACTAAAACAATTAGCATTTCGGATAACCTTTTATGGTAATGAATACAAAATAAAATAAACGCATAATTTTAGAATAAAAATTGTGCGTTTTTGTATAAAAAATAAATGCAACATAAAAGGAGGAAAAATGACTATCAAAAGAAGTTTATTATCTGGCGCTACAATTAGTTTATGCGCATTGGCGCTAACTGTTCCTATGTCATTTGCGGCATGTCCTGTTGCAGGTGATGACTGCGGATGTAATAAAAAATCTGAAATTGTAACACCTGACAATGCTACATGCTCAAAATGCAAACAAGCAGACTGCGCTTGTGAAAAGAAAAAAGAAAAATGCGATCCTTGCGAAAAGAAAAAATCTGATTGCGATTGTCCTACAGGAGCCGCAGCTCCTTGCATTGAAACAAAACCCCTAAATCAACAAACTTATGCTTATCCGAATGCTATTTATTCAAATTCTAACACCGCACAAGTGGGGGAGGAGCTAAATAACGCAACCATTAATGATTCTTTATTAACACCCTCATACAGAGGTGTTCCCGTTGATTGCGGTTGCCCAACAGGCGGAGCTGCTCCGGTTATCAGTGCGGACGATATGCCGAAATATGACTGCGATGCACCACAAAACGTATATTCAACAACCACAATGGACATCATTAAAACATCAAAAGAACCATGCTCTTGTTTAGGCTTTACCGGTGCTGCCGCTGATATTACAGCCCAACAATACCCCGATGTATTTGACAGCTATTGGGCAAGCAGCGATATTAACCGTCTAACAGAACAATGTGTTCTTGAAGGTTATCCGGATGGCATGTTTAAACCAAACAGAAAAGTTTCACGTGCAGAAATGGCAACAATGGTTGTTAAAGGCTACAATCTTGATGTAACTTCTGACTGCGATTCATTAACATTTAAAGATGTTCCAAAAAATCACTGGGCACATGATTATATCTCAAAAGGTGTTGCTGAAAATATGATTAAAGGCAAATCAAACGACATGTTTGCACCTAATGAAAACATAACAAGAACAGAAGCACTGACAATCATGGCCAAAGGTTTAAGCTGTCCTATGGATGAAGCTAAAGCAGACGAAATCTTATCAAAATATAAAGATGGTTCTCAAGTTCCTTGCTGGGCAAAAGAACACGTAGCTAAAGCTATTGATAACGGCGCTCTTAAAAACGAAAGAAATCAAGACTACATTAGACCAAACGATAAAACAACACGTGCTGAAGCCAGCTCAATGTTGCAAGGTATGAGAATTGCCGGAGGTTATGATAAATCTACAAAAACCGCATCTCAAGATCTTGGCGGAAAAACTTACATAGAACGCGAAACAAAGGTTACAATTCCTACATTGCAATTAACAATGAACGATATTATTAACGCAAAACATGCAAACGTAGGTGAACAATTTGCCGCTAAAACATTGAACGAAATAACAATTAACGGTCAAGTATTCCCATGCGGTTCAACTGTTAGAGGTAAAGTAACCGAAGTTACAAGACCAAGCAAAAATAATCAAGGTTCTCTAAGACTATCATTTAATGAAATCATTAATTGCGACGGTTGCAAAGCGCAACTTCCAAAACAAATCTTAACTGCTAAAGTTGAAAGACAAAAAGATATTAATCCGTTGTTAAGATTAGTTCAATTCCCATTCACTTGGACAGGTTCATTAATTGGTACTGCAGGCAGAACAATTGGTGGTGCCGCAATTGGTATTGCTAACGCTGCTGAAGGATTACTTGATCAAACAGGTGTAGGTACATCTGAACTATTATCAGGTAAATTCAAAGCCGCAGGCAGAAGCTATCAAGACGGTATCAAAACTACCCTTAAAGCACCTGTTGACTTAACAAGAACTGCTTTATCAGGAACTATGGGATTATTCCAAACATCAGGTGAAGAATTGGCATATCTTGTTGATTCATCAGGAACACCAATTTCAAAAGTTAACCCTAAAGAAAAAATCACTATTGCCTTTGGACAATAATAAAAATCAGCTCTGATTTTTAAGACTGCAAAAACTTTTGCAGTCTTTTTTGATTTTTAACCTTCAATAACAGGCTTCATTTTGTTTTTAAATTTAGTAGTTGAACCAAAGAATAATAAATCAACATTACCCACAGGGCCATTACGTTGTTTTGCAATAATGATAGAAGCTTTATTCTTTAATTCCGGATTTTCTTTATCATAATATTCTTCCCTATGAACAAACATAACAACGTCGGCATCTTGTTCAATAGCGCCAGATTCTCTTAAATCTGAAAGCATAGGACGCTTATCTGTTCTATCTTCAACCTTACGAGATAATTGAGATAGCGAAATTATAGGAACATTTAATTCACGAGCTAATGACTTTAACCCTCTTGAAATACCTGAAATAGCTTGATTTCTATCCATAATGGTTTTATCTTCTATTAATTGAAGATAATCAATTATAATCAAACCTAAATCTGGATATTTTGTTTTAATCCTTCTTGCTTTGGCCCTAATATCTGACAATGTTACTCCTGATGAATCATCAATTAAAATGGGGGCCTCGTGTAATTTATTCATTACATCGGCTATTTTTTCCCATTCCTGTTCATTTAGTTCGCCTGTTCTTGCTCTTTGAGCATCAATTTCTGCCTCAGAACACAAAATACGCTGTGTTAATTGACTGGCTGACATTTCAAGAGAAAATATCAAAACAGGAATGTGCTGTTCTATTCCGATATTTTGTGCAATATTAAGAGCAAAGGCAGTTTTACCCATAGATGGGCGTGCAGCAAGGATAATCAAATCTGATTTTTGAAAGCCTGCAAGCATAGCATCAAGGTCATAATACCCGCTTGGCACTCCTGTATATGACCCTTTGTTATTAAACCTGAATTCCAATTGTTCAACTGTTTCCATTAACAAATTGGTTATCAATTTAACATCTTGAGAAGATTTTTGTTGCGCAATATCAAAAATTGTTTTTTCCGCAACTTCTAGCGCAACCTCAGCTTCAGGGTTTTTAAAAACTTCTTCAATAATTATTGAACCTGCATTTACAAGTTTTCTTTTAAGGGCATTTTCTTTAATTATTTGAGCATAATATTCAACATTTGATGATAGTACATTATCTAAACCCAATTCACTTAAATATTCAATACCGCCTATATCATCAAGCTTATTTCTTGAGCGAAAATATTCAGCTAAAGATAAAACATCAGTTGGCTTATTTTGATTATATAAGGTGAAAACAGCTTCATAAATTAATTTATTTTGAGGCGAATAAAAATAATCAGGCTCTAAAATCTCAACAATTTTATTCATACTCTCGGGATTTATTAATACCGAACCTAAGACAGCAGCTTCCGCTTCAAGATTATGCGGCGGCAGACGCTTAATAGAAGGTGCTGATATTTTTGCAGATGTTCTTTGTGCCATTAAATTCCATTCCTGTTTTTTGAAACAATTTTATCATAAAAATTATACTTTTGTTTAGCAAATTCCTAACTTTTTTATAATTCTTTTTATCTTTGCAAAAAGTTATCATAACTATGTCAGATAAATAAAGCCAAACCAAAGATTTAATAAAGATTATTTTAAATCATCAGTGTTAGAAATGCACTTAAGGACAAGTGCGCAAATTAAGTAAAGGAGTATTGTCATGGCAGTAGTTATCAACACAAATGTGGATTCAATTAAAATCCAAGGACTTTTATCAAAATCAACAAATGGTCTTTCTCAAGCAATGGAAAGATTATCATCAGGTTTAAAAGTAAATTCAGCAAAAGATGATGCAGCAGGTACAGTTATTTCTGCTCGTATGCAAGTTCAATTAGAAGGCAACAAAACAGCACAAAATAACGTACAAAACGGTAATGCAATGTTATCAACAGCTGAAGGCAATCTTGATGTTATTCAAGATAACTTATCAAGAATTCGTGATTTGACTCTTCAAGCTAAAAACGGCACTTATTCAGCTGAAGAAATTCAAGCTATGCAAGATGAAGTTTCTGAACGTATTGCTGAAATCGATAGAGTATCAACTTCATCAAAATATTCTTCATTATCATTATTTAATGATGCTGATTTACAAGCAGAAGGTGTAACTTTCCAAGTTGGTGCTGATTATACCGAAAACAACACAATTGCAGCAGATGCTTCAATTTTCCAAAAAGTTACATTCTCATCTTTAACAGGAATGACAGCAGGATTTGATTTAACAGGTATGAATCATGACGCTGCAACACCGGCAGGCCCTGATACACCGGAAAAACCTGCAGCAGGTTCATTTGCTGAAGCTGTTAAAAACCTTGATGCTGCAATTGATAATATTACAGCAAGAAAATCTCAAATAGGTTCAGCTCAAAACCGCCTAGAATCAGCTCTTGATACCCTAACAACTCAATATGAAAACTTATCAAGCGCTAAATCAATAATCACAGATGCTGATGTTGCTTCTGAAGCTTCAAACTTTACTCAACAACAAATACTTCAACAAGTATCAACATCATTGTTAGCTCAAGCAAATCAAGCACCATCAATCGCATTAAGTTTAGTGTAAATATAGTATAAATAGGCAAAAAAATATCTAACTGGTGATGGCAATACAGTGGGTCGATTATAAAATCGACCCTTTTTTTATACTTACAAAAAAATTATAATTCCACTCTGCCATCTAAAGCTCTGGCCAAAGTCATTTCATCTGCATATTCAAGCTCAGAGCCCAAAGGCAAACCAAAAGCAATCCTTGTTATTTTAATATTAAAAGGTTTCAACAATTTTCCAAGATATAAACTTGTGGCTTCACCTTCCACTGATGGATTTAGTGCTAAAATAACTTCTTTTATATCATTTTGATTAATTCTAAATAAAAGTTCTTTTATTCTTATATCATCAGGTCCAATACCATCTATAGGCGAAATTAATCCCTGTAAAACATGATATTGCCCATTATATTCGTTAGTTTTCTCAATTGCCATTAAGTCCTTGGTTTCAGCTACAACACAAATAATATTTTTATTTCTGGCAGCATCCTGACATATTTCACAAGGACTTTCACATGACATATTAAAACATATTTCACAATATTTAATCGTAGTTTTTGCTTCAATCATTGATGAAGCAAAGTTTTTGACTTCATTTTCGCTCATCTTCAAAATATATAAAGCAAGCCTCTGTGCAGTCTTTGGACCAATAGAGGGCAAATGTTGAAAATGTTCGATTAACTTTGCCAATGGTTTAGTATATTCCATAATCGTTAAAACAATCCGGGGATTGAAATTCCGCCTGTTATGGATTTCATCTTAGCTTCCATTTGAGTGTTAGCCTTTTGTGTTGCATCATTTAAAGCTTGCGTTAATAAATCTTCAAGCATTTCAAGATTGTCTTTATCAACATCTTGAGGATTTTCAGGATTGATTGCTTCCGGTTTTAATTTGATTGATTTAAACTTACCTTGTCCGTTTAAAATAACCGTAATAGCACCGTTAGCTACAGTTGAAACAACTTCTGCTTTTTCTAATTCGCTTTGCGTTTCTTTAAATTTCTTTTGCATCTTTTGCGCTTGTTGCATTACCTGCATCATATTCATCATAATTATTTATTCTCCACCAATGTCTATATTTAGTTTCTTTATCATTATATGATATTATATATTTATATGCAAACTATTACTTACCTAAACGATTGTTTCAATAAAAATAAATTATCCAGATGGCCAGATAATATAATGCCTCTAAAAGTTTTTATCGGCAAATTTAACTGGTATAAATCCCAAGGACAAAATGATGAATATAAGTATACTCAAATGATTATAGACGGTTTCAACCTTTGGGAACAACTATCAGGAGGAATTGTTTCATTTGAAAGAACAATGAATATCTATGATTCACAAATTAACATAGATTGGAAAAGAGTAGACAGGAAGTCTTTAGGTAATTGTACTTTTAATTTCGATAAGCTGGGAAGATATTATTCAGCAGAGCTTTCAATTGGTTTATCAGACGGAATTATTCATCACCAATACATGGATGAAAACGAAGTTTTTCATACAATTATCCACGAAATCGGTCATAGCATAGGTTTAGGACACTCCAAAACAAAAGGGGACATTATGTATGTACCCCATGAATATGGGATTGTCAATATCTCAAAAAATGACCTTATGACTCTAAAATGGCTATATAAATTACCTGTCGGCAAAACTCAAAATGAAATTCTGGCTATGTATTCAAGCTATCATGCCGCTGATGTTGACGATTTAATAGCAAAAATAAATCAAAAAGGCTACAAATCGGATTTTGAAAAAACCAAAGAAAATTTGATGAATTCCATAGAGCAAAAAGATTTACTCCAAGAAAACGAAAACATAGGCGACCTTAAAAAATACTTAATGCAAATAAATAACATTAAAATTAACTACAAAAACAATAACAAATAAATTTCTATGCTAAAATAACCCTATGGCTAAAGTAAAATCAAAATGGGTTTGTCAAAATTGCGGTTATGAATCTTTTTCGTATCTTGGAAAATGTCCTGAGTGCAATCAGTTTGGTGTTTTTGTTGAAGAAATTACAACGCCAACAACAAAAACAGACTCTTCAAAACCGTCTAACATTATTACTGATTGCAAAATAACAACAATAAAAGATATCGAACTTGATGAAAAAATTCGCTTCAAAACAAACATAGAAGAATTAAACAGAGTTCTGGGAGGCGGCTTTGTCCAAGGGTCATTAATACTTTTAGCGGGCGACCCCGGAATCGGAAAATCAACTTTAGTTCTACAAACAACAAAAAGCATTTGTGATACAAAATTAAATAATAAAAATTTAAAAGTTCTTTATGTTTGCGCTGAAGAAAGCCCCTTGCAAGTTAAATTAAGAGCAAAAAGGCTAAATGTTGAACCTGATGGTTTATATTTAACAAATCAAATTTGTATAGATGAAGTTATAAAACAAATTGATGAAATTAAGCCCGATTTTTTAATTGTAGACAGCATTCAATCTGTATTTTGCGCAAATATATCTTCATCATCAGGAAGTGTATCTCAAATAAGAGAATGCACGAATGTTTTGATGAGGATTGCAAAACAAAAAAATATAACCACAATAATAATCGGCCATGTTACAAAAGAAGGAAACATCGCAGGTCCAAAAGTTTTAGAACATATGGTTGATTGTGTTATAAACTTTGAAGGCGATAAATATAAGCAATATAGGCTCCTAAGGTGCATCAAAAACCGCTTCGGGACAATATCTGAAGTCGGAGTTTTTAAAATGGAAGACAACGGACTAATTGAATTAAATTCGGCTTCTCAAATGTTATTAGAAAGACCGAAAAACGCTTCAGGGAGCGCCATTGTAGCAACATTAGAAGGCAGCAGAATATTTTTACATGAAATACAAGCGCTTGTAGGTTCAACCAACTACTCTAACCCAAGACGCGTTGCGGTTGGTCTTGAGTACAACAGACTTTTGCAAATTCTCGCTGTTTTAGAAAAAAAAGTCGGGCTTAACTTATCAAAACAAGACGTCTATGTCAACGTAGCCGGCGGAATCGATATAATTGAACCCAGCTACGACCTTGCACTGTGTCTTGCGATAATAAGCTCAATTAGAGATATTCCAATTAATCCGTCTGTTATAATAATTGGCGAAGTGGGTCTTTTAGGTGAAATTCGCTATGTTGATAACATAGAAAGAAGATTAAAAGAGGCCTTCAAATTAGGCTTTGAAAAAGCTATTATTCCAAAAGTTAATAATACAATCTTTGAAAAAATTAAATCAATCGGAATGGAAATTATACAAGCCGAAAAAATAACAGACGCAATAATTCAAGGCTTAAAGCAAGATTAAAGTGCCAGACAAGCCTTTAGATAACCTATTGTTTGAACCTTATTTTCATACAAATATCGAACAAAATTCAAATATTCGCCTTGCCTTGAAGCAAGAGTAATATTAATTTCAAATCCGTCCGAGCAAAATGGCTCATAATCATATATAACATAATTATTATATTTGCTTTTCCACTCTTTTTTTTCTATTTTACACCTATACTCCCATGCTAAATTTTCTAGCCATGGCAAAAGTTCTTTTGAAATATTTTTAAATTCAGTAAAAAAATATTGATCATTTTGATTATATGTTTTATCTGTAATCATAAAAACCTCTGCGTTATATCTTTTATTAATCTAAGATATTTACAGAGGTTTTTAAATATGCTACAGGATTATTATAAATTATCTTATGTACTATATTTATGCTGTAATATTTATAGTATTTTCAGGATAATTTTCTTGAATAAATTCTTCTTGTGCTTTTTTCAAGCCTAATTTATCTTGAAGCAACAATAAAATCATTGTCGGGATTTCACCTGTTTTAGCTTCTCTTAATTTTAGTGCTTTTTTAGCACAAATTTCGCTTGCTCTTTCAGATAAATCAATAAAATCATCATCATTTAAATCAAGAGCTTGCGCATCATACAGGCTTATCTTTTTATCTTTAGCATATTGTTTAGTTGACATCATAGGATTATTGCCAAATTCTTCATATGCTTTATTGATTGATTTTTTAATAAAATTTTTAGAAATAACCACGCCGTTAGAATTAATCATATTTTCCATACTTGCCTTTCAAATTATTCACCTAACTACACATCATTGTATAAATAATAAGATTATAAATATTATTTTTTGACATAAACTTCAACTTTATTAAGTTTTATTTCAAATCTTCTTTTGTTGTTATCTTTTTGTTTGTTCTTAAACCCTCCAAAATATATATGTCATATCCGTATTTTTCAACCATGGAGCAATCATCCGTAAAACCCGAGTCGTCTTTATATTTTAAATGAACTTTTTTAATTAAATCATAATCAAAACATTGCGGCGTCTGCGCTTGAAATATTGTTGTTCTATCCAGAGTCTTAATTATTTTATTATCTTTTACTTCTTTAATTGTATCAATTGCAAAAACGCCTACTAACACTGCATGCTTTTGATATGTTAGCTCAATCGCCTTTTTAATTGTATCTTTGTCAATAAACGGTCTTGCACCGTCGTGTATCAAAACAATTTCAGGGTCAGAACACATCATCAGTCCGTTATATACGCTTTTTTGACGAGTTTCGCCCGCTAGAGCAAATTTTATTTTGTCACAATATATTTTAGAATTTAAAACATGGTTTTTTATATCATCTTTTGATGGAATTATTATTTCATCAACCAAACCTAAAAATTTTAAAATTGTTGTTTCAATAACACTGTTATCATTAATTTTTTCTAAAAGTTTATTTGAGCCAAATCTTGTCGAATTTCCGCCTGATGTTATAATTGCGCTAACTTTAACTTTATTCAAAATGACTAAACCCTCTATAATCTATCTTATTATTATCTATATATACACCCTTCCCCGTTTTAACAATGCCGATTTTTATAAGCCCATCGATTTTATCAAAATCTTCTTTTGAAAGGCAAATCACAGGGCAATAATCCTCGCCGCCAAAAAGAACAAGGTTTTTATCATCAATTTTTTTAGGAATTAAATCATAGTTAACATCTATTCTTACGTTACTTTTAGCTGCAATTTGATACAAGCAATCATATAAGCCGTCTGATGAATCCATCATTGCATAAGGATTTTTAACAACAGCTGCAACTTTAGATGTAATATTATTAAATAATGGCGGATTTTTGTGATATTGGATAAAATAGTTATCTTTTAAGCCCCTTTTTAAATCTTCCAGACCCTTGGCGCTGGAGCCAAATTCACCTGTTGTCGCAACAATATAGCCATCTTTTGCATTTTTTCTTGATGAAACATTGCGTTTTTTATAATCACCTAAAATTGTAATTGAAACAGCTAATTTATCTCCTTTAACTAAATCTCCGCCAAGTAATTTAATATCATATTTTTCAATCGTATCATTAATTCCTTGATAAAATTCTTTTACAAATTTTTCATTAAATTTACCCGATAAACCAATTAAAATATACTTTGGCTTTGCGCCTGAAGCTAAAATATCGGATATATTAACTAAGACAGCTTTTCTTGCTATTTCATAAGAACTCATAAAATCAAAAGAAAAATGGACATCCTCAATTAAACAATCTTTAGAAATTGCAAGTTTATATTCATCAAGATAAGCACAATCATCTCCCAAAAAACTTGAATCAGAAAGTGTATCAGAAATTATTTTTAAAAATTCAAACTCTCTATTCATTTTTTAAATAATCGTATAGTCCTAAAAGCGCCATTTTATAGCTGGTTTTGTTAAAACCGGCAATTGAGCCTATGCAAGATGAAGCTATAAAAGATTTTTTTCTATAATCTTCTCTTGAAAAAATATTAGATAAATGTACTTCAACTGCTTTAATCTTAACTGCTTTTATGGCATCTGAAATTGCAATGCTTGTATGTGTATAAGCAGCAGGATTAATAATTAATCCGTCATAATCTTTTATAGAATGAATTTTATCTATGATTTCACCTTCATGGTTAGATTGAAAAAATTCAAGCTCAATTTCATTTGAAAGAGTTCCGGCAAATTCAATTAGCTCTTTATTAATATTATCCAGTGTGGTTGAACCATATATTTCAGGTTCTCTTAAACCCAATAAATTAAGATTTGGACCATTTATAACTAAAATTTTCATCTTTATTTCCTTTTATTTTTTAATTTTACCATTAATTAGAAAATTATCATCAAGTCTTTTTATTTTTATATTTTCAATCTCAATTGCTTCATCAACTTCATCAATTAAAATGTTATCCACAAAATTCATTCCTGAACCAAAAATTTTTGGCGCAAAAAAATGATTAATTTCATCAACTTCCCCGTCTTTTAAAAGCAAAGAATTAAAACCCTGACCTGCTTCAATCATTATTGAATATATTTTCATTTCATAGAGTTTTTTAAATAATTCATCAAAATTAGTAAAATTAATTTGTTCGATATCTTTTTTTAAGGTAATTTTTGAATTATTTATTAAAATTTTTCTAATACCATCATCATTAAAAACATTATAATCTAAAGGAATTTTATTATTTGGATCAAAAATTATTCTTATCGGAGATTTTTTATTTTTTATGCGAACATTTAATCTTGGATTATCGGCTAAAATCGTTCCCGAAGCAGACATAATTGCCTGATAAGAACTTCTCAATTTTTGCACTTCAAGCCTTGCTTTTTCGTTTGTAATCCACTTTGATTTATTTTTAATTGTTGCAATTCTAGAATCCAATGTAGTTGCAGTTTTAAGCATTACATAAGGCTTTTTGGTTAAAATATTTTTTATAAAAACCTTATTTAATTCTTTTGCTTCATCCTCTAAAATTCCTAAAACAACTTCAACAGAAGCCTCTTTTAGTTTTTTTATTCCATTATATCTTACTATAGGGTTTACATCCGCCATAGCAATAACAACCTTTTTAATTCCTGATTTTATAATTAAATCAGCACATGGAGGAGTTTTTCCAAAATGCGAACAAGGCTCAAGATTAACAATTAAAGTTTTATTTGTAGTATTTCCTTTGGCATTTTTTATTGCTTCAACTTCAGCGTGTGCTTTTCCAAATTCCTTATGATAGCCTGTTGAAATTATTTTCTTTTTTTCTTCATCATAAATAATTGCACCCACATAGGGATTAGGCATATTTTTACCCTTTGAATGCTTCGCAAGGGTAAGACATTCTTTCATTAATTTTTTATATATTTCCATTGTCTTCTTGTTGAATAGCTTCCTGTTCTAAATCCAAAACAACGTCATCCAAAGATTCTTGATTATTTTGAGCATTTTGCTTTAATTCTTCAAACTTTTCTTGAGCTTTAATCATTAATTCTTCTGCCGAAGGTTCTTTTTCTTCCTGTTTTTCTTCTTCTTGAATACTCAGGTCTTTTTTAAACTTTTTCAAAATTTCAAGATTAACTTTTTTACTTTGTTCATATAAAACTTCATTTTTTGCAGATTTATAATATGTGTGCTTATAATCTTTATCGAAAATATTTGAGTTAATCGGCAATGAATTTAGTTTTGTTTCTTCAAAAAAGTCCGGAATAAAACCGCAAGATTTATGTTCTGCTTGATTATAGCGGAAAATATCTCTGATAGAATAATTATCATTCATATCAATATTAATTTGAGAAATTGAGGATATTACTCTTTTATTTAATTCATCTTTTTTAACAAAAATAACCAATTCCGCAATTTTGTAAGCCAATAAACAAGCAAGATTATAATCAAGCTTTGGGTTATTTTTCAAAATTCCAAAAGCGATTTTTTCAAAAGCTTCCTTTGGACTCTTTGCTTCAATAGTCAACACGACCCCTTTTAAGCCGGAAATTACTTTTTCATCAATAAAACCTAAAGTTTCATCATCGCAATCATTAATAAAAATTCTGTCAGGATTAGATATTAAAATAGAATTTAAAATATCCAGTTCCTCTTTTTTATCTGAAAGATTTGAAAAATCAAAATTAGAAAAATTTGAAACATCATTTTTGATTTCGGATTTATAGTCCAGTATAACACCTCTGTTGTTTGAAGGGAGATTTTTTGACAATGCTGACAATACAGTTGTTTTAAGAGTGTTTCTTTCACCTGCTATGATAATATTTGTTCTAAGCGTTGCAATTACTTCCAAAATTAATGCAATTTCTTTTGAAATGCTTTGCTCTTCTTGAAGAAGCTGAAATGACGCATGCTTATCTTTATAGCATTTTACAAACATAACAGCACAAGACGACAAAGGAGGCAAGGTTGCAGATACATTTATTCCAAGTTTATGATTAAATTTAATATACGGATTTTTTTCGTCTATTTTATAACCAATATTTTGAGCATATTTTTTTATTACATTAATTAACTGCACATTATCTCTAAAACTGCTTGTGCTTTTATGGATTTTTCCGTTTCTTTCAATATAAATATCTTTTGCTCCATTTACATAAATAGAATTTAATTCGTCATCAGCCAAAAAGGTGTCAATAACGCCCAAAGAATCTATTTTAGAAGCTATTTCACTATTTTGATAATATTGTACCTGCTGTTGTTCTTCTTTTCTTTCAACTTGTTTTGTATTATGTAATCTATCTTTTAATGACAATTTTTATTCTCCCATTCTGCGAAGTAAATTAAATACCCCATGATTATAGCCGGATTTATTATCCTTATTAAGACTCATAAAATCCATATTATATATTTCATTTGCTAAATTTTTATATGCTTTTGCAATATTAGATTGAGGATTAACCTCTCCTACGGCCCTGCCGATATTTATAGCATCAATAAGTGTCAAATAATTATTTGGAATTTTGAAAAAGACTTCTTTTGCAATCGTTTTTTCAATATCGTTTATTGTAATTTCAGAATTTTCAATATGCCTGTTTATAATCAGCTTAACCTTTTCCTTGTTATATCCTATACTATCAAACAATTCACAACATTTTTGCAAATTTCTGATTGAGGCCAAATTCTCTAATCCAACCATCAATATTAAATCCATCACATTTAATATTGAAACTGTTCTCTCGTCAATAACGCTTGTAAGATCAACAACTATATAAGAAAAAATATTCTTCAATGCATTTAATATTTTGTTTACGGTTTGAATATTTATCTTAAAATTTAAATTAAATTCATCCTGCAATGAAAATACGTATAAATTAGAATTTTGATAACTGTTCAATAATGATAAAAATAATTCATTGTCTGCATTTTCAAGATTATTTATAACAAAATCCGCACTTTGTTTTGACTTAATATTCAAAAATGTCATAACATCTTCAGAATTAAAACTTAAATCTAACAAACAAATTTTATCTTGAGTTTTTTTAGACAATTCATAAGCCAAATTAACCGCAATTGAAGTTTTTCCGACTCCGGCTTTATTTGAAAAAACGCAAATAGTATTTGCCTTAGATATATTTACATTCTTTGAGGTAATTTTTTTAATTGAGGCTTCTAAAATATTTGGAATTAAAGGCTTCAATAAAAAATCCTCAACTCCTTCTTTTAATATAGCTGCGGTTAATTCCGAGTTTATCTCATATGATACGGCTATAAATCCAAGTTTAGAATTTTGCTCTTTTAATTTTTTTATTTCTTTGATTGTTTCGTCTAAATTCTTTAAACATACATCAAAAACAATCAAATTAATTTCTCGAGGATTAAAAGTATTTTTAGAAAAAGTGTCAAAAGAACCCAAAAGCTCTACATCATCAATATTGTTCAAAAATGATGCCATTATTTCTTTTGAATTTTCAGTTTTATCAATAACAACTGTTTTAATCATTTTAAAGCTTTTAAGTACTATCCGCCCCGATGCTATTATATTTAATAGTAAAAAATAAAGATATACTTAATTAAGAGTATTTTTTATAAACTCCAAAAATTCTTTCAGAGCTTGTTTTGCTATATCTTTTTTAATTTTATATCTTAAATTTGTGTCTGCTTTTTTGGAAATATATTTTATAACCTTGATTGTATCCTTATATCTAACAGAAATATAAACAAGTCCGATTGGTTTTTCGATACTTCCTCCCGTTGGTCCTAAAATTCCTGTTGTAGCAATAGAACAATCTGAATATTTACTAAGTCTCAATGACATTTCATATGCTGTTTGCTCGCTCACGGCACCGTATTTTTCAAGAGTTGAAGCTAAAACCCCTAAAAATTTCATCTTTGCTTCATTGGAATAAGTAACAAAATTTTGAAAAATAAACTTACTTGCCCCGTCTATATCAGTCAAATATGAACTTATCAGACCTCCTGTACAGCTTTCCGCTGTTGAGATTGTAAGATTATTTTTTAACAAAATATCTTTTATTTCTTTTAAAATTTCTTGTTTTTTCATAATAAAACCTATGACGGAATATCAAGAGTTTCTAGCAATATAATACTAAACTCAGAACCTTTATCAATTATTATTTCATCTCCATGGCGAAATAAATCAGCTATTGTATTATACACACCTGAACCAACACAAGCAATAGAACCGCCAAGCGCAGCTACAGGCACAAACAATATTTTAGCTCCTTTAAATAAATCATCACCTGAAGTTGCTCCCCATTTTATTGTTCTTGGAACAATTTGACCTGATTTTTTCCAATCTCTTCCAACAGCTTTAAAATAATTGCCATTAGTAGTTAAAGCGCCATCCGGTTTCAAAATATAACTAAAATGGCTTGCAATGCCGGCATTTAATGGTAATTGCGTTCCTCTTTTTGTAACCAAATGATCAAGGGTTAAATATAAAACGGCAGGTCTTGATAAACTTTTTGAATATTCAATTTCTGATACTCTGCCTCTAAATATTGTTTTTGAAGGCAATACAAGCTTGTTATTTACATAAATATCATTTTTTAAATACGCTTGAAACATATCCCCTTGAACAATATTTTGAGTTGTAATATCTTGCGCCATCTCAAGGTCCAGCTTTGTACCATAAGGAATGCTTATGCCGTCAATATCAGCATATAATTGGTGTGCAGCTTGAACTTTTGAAAAAAACAATAAACAAAAAGCAAGCAATATAATTTGAAATAATTTCATTTTCTATCCCTCATTTTTAATGTCATTAGCACTTGTTGCGCCGAATTTTGCACTTAAATCATCAATATGATGAATTATATAATAAAAAGGTTCTAAATCTTTTTCACCTAAATCAATCATAGCGCCCCAATCGCTTCTTCCATGGTGAGAAGCTATCATTTTAGCAATATTCAAAAATCCCTCTTGCATACAAAGAGAAAAACCATATTGAGAATGGCTTATCCAGTCTTTTCTAAACTGTTCGTTATAATCAATTAAGCCTGATTCAAGATTAATATCATACTCAAAAATTTTACCTATATCATGTAAAATCGCTGCAGCTATAACCTCATCTTTATCTATTGGTTTTTTGAGTACGGGCAGGATTGTTTTAGCTATTTCAACGCATTCTTTTGTGTGTACAATAAGCCCGCCTATGTAATTATGATGCATATGTTTTGCAGCAGGCGAAGTTAAAAATTTTTCTTTATTTTTATTTAAAATATCTAAAACAAAGTTTTTTAATTTTTCATTATTAAATTCATTAACCGAATTTACAATTAAATTAAAGCACTCAATTTGCTTATCCTTATCTATTCCTAAAGAAGCCGTGTCTAATACTTCAAAGTTATTTAAAAGACAATTATTGTACTTTTCATTATAACTTCCCGTAATAATTCTAATCACATTTCCGGCTCTAAGAGAAATATCAGGAATTCTATTTAGTGCTTCTTCCCACAAAACGCAATTTAAGATTGAATTATCTTCAAGATTTTTAAGCTGCATTTTGCCCATTTTGGTTCCGGCTTTTGTATCTCCCACTGAAAAGGATAATATTTCATATTTAGCATTAAAATCTAACATAAACTTATTCTACTACAAGTGAGCTTTAAGTGCCAGAATTTTTTTATAAGCTCTGTCAATATCTTCTTGTTTAATCGTTCCTTTTTTAATTTCTTCCTTGATTATTCTGTGAATATCTGTTGAAATGTTTACGTTATTTTTTCCTATATTATTTGAAAAAAGCATAATATCAACACCCGAATTTATTGAATTAACCACGATATCTCTTAAAGAATAATTTTTCTTAATTGCGCCCATATCGTAATCATCAGAAATTATTACTCCTTTAAAACCTATATCATTAATTAATAATTCCCTTACCGTTTTTTCAGAAAGGCTTGCAGGAAAATCTTTATCTATATTTTTATTATAAATATGAGATACCATAACCATGTTCATTTCATCTAAATCTTTTAACTCTTGATATGGCACAAGCTCATTTTTTTCAAATACATCTGTTGAATTAACAAAGCCTTTATGAGTGTCGCCTTTGGCGGAACCATGCCCCGGAAAATGTTTAATAGAGGTAGCTATTTTTCTTTTATTATGCTCTGAAATAAAAATTCTGGCTATTTTTGCAACTTCATTCGGATTTAGGCCATAGCTTCTTTGTTTTTCGGCTATAATTGAATTTTCATTTATCGCTAAATCCACACAAGGTGCAAAATTAAGATTAATTTTTAGTTCACTTAATAAATCTGCCATTTTAGAATATTCTTCTTTAATTTCAATTTCATCTTTTTTTGAAATTTCTTTAGCAGTTAAACTTTCATAAAAATTATGCCTTTGAATTGCCCCTCCCTCGTTATCTATTGATATAAAAGGGGTTATATCGGATGCAGAGAGAATTTTTTCATTCATTTTTATTAAATCATTTTTTGATTTAATATTTTTAGAAAACAAAATAACACCTGATATCTTTTTATTTTCAATATCTTTTAATATTCTTTTAAAACCGATTGAATTAACGCTATTACCGTTAAAACCTAATATAATCATTTGAGAGATTTTATCATCCAATTCAAGCGCAAAAGAACAAGAAGTTAAAAGCAAAAATACCAGAATTATTTTTTTAAACATCAATTGCATTTTTTTTATTTTTTCTTTCCAAAATAATTAATTTTCTAAGCGTTTGATTATTTACCTGTCCGCCAATTAAAAGAATAATTGACGAATAATATAGCCAAACCATCAAGATTGCAAATGTCCCGATTGTGCCGTAAACTTTGTTGTATGTACCAAGAGAGTTAACATACAAAGAAAACGCCCAAGAACCGAGTAACCAAAAAACACAGAAAAACAACGCTCCGGGGATTATACTTTTTCTTTTTACGCTAAAATCTCTAGCAGGTAAAACATAGTAATTAATTGCCGCAAGCAAAAATAACATAATAAATGCAATTGGCCATCTTATAAACAAAACAGTATCTATAATATGAGATGGAATAGATAAATAAATACCTATAAAATTAAGAATTAATTTTCCTAAAACAATTAAATTTATACTTATAAACAAAAAGAAAGTATTTACAAAAACCATTAAAACAGATAAAAAACGAACTTTAATAAAACTGCGATTTTCGCTAACGTTATTTGCTCTATTTAAACCTTTTATAATAACAGCGATTGCATTTGAAGTTAAGAACAAAGTTACAAAAAAGCCAACTATTGCCATTAATTTTCCGCTTTTAAAAATAACAACTTCTGCCAAAACGCTGTTTATCAAACCTATTACACCTTGAGGAGCAATTGTTGAAAGCCCGAAAATAATCTTATTGATAAAAAAAGTTTTTCCAAGCCAGCCAAAAACAGCCATAGAAAAAAGCATAAAAGGAAAAATACCCAATGCCATCATATACGCCATCTCGCCTGCTGCATTGGCAAAATCATCTCTGATAATGCTATTTATAAGGTTTTGAAGATACTCTTTTAATATTTGTATTACTTTTTTCATGTTCTTATAATATTTTTTTTGTTTCTCTTAATAATACTTCCAGTGCTTGATTAAGCTTTAATTTAATAGTACAGCCTGCTGCTCTTTTGTGTCCTCCGCCGTTAAATTTTTGAGCAATTTGAGTTGCATCGACATTTTTTGTCCTAATTGAAACCTTAACACCCGTTTGCGTTTCTTTTAAAACAAAAGCAATCTCAACATTTTTTATTGAGCGCAAAGTTTCACAAATTCCTTCTGTGTATTCATCTTTAGCATTATACTTTCTTAAAATTTCTTCTGAAATCAAAGTATAAGAAACTTTATCATCCAAACAAAACTGTGCATTAGATACGAGATTGTTTTGAAACAAAATTAAATTTTTTGGTTTATTCGTATAACACAAATCTGCTATTTCAGAAATATTAATCCCGATTTTAGATAATTCTGAAGCAATTTCAAAAGTATGAGATGTAGTGCTTTCATATTTAAAACAACCTGTATCAGTTAATATTGCAGCATACAAACCAATTGCCATTTCCTTTGTAACTTCAATATTTAAACTTTTGAAAAAATCATACAACACTTCGCCCGTTGAGGAAATTCCGCCTCTTATATGGTTTAATTTTGCATAACCTTTATTTGTTTTATGATGATCAATTACAATTGTATTTTTAGCTTTGTCAAAAATTTCTCTTGCATGACCTATCATTCTATCTATTGAAGCGATATCAAGAGCTATAATTAAATCATATTCATCTGTAATATTGGAAAAATTCTTAGCAGAATTTATATAAGGCAAAAAAGAATATGAAGAAGGAAAATTAAAATTATCTTCAATCTGTATTAAAATATCGGCCTTATCTCCGATAAAAGATTTCATAGCGGAAGCAGAGCCCAAAGTATCGCCATCAGGATTAATATGTGTTATTATGAGTGGATGTAGCGATTTATTAATTGTATCTAATATTTCTCTTTCCATTAGTAATAAGATAACAAAAAACAGAGGAAAAATAAATGTTTTTTTTAATTCACGTATTGGCAATAATATTTTATCTTACAATGATAATATACGCTTGCTCGTTTTTTACAAATGCAACAGAACACTTAGGATGTAAATTAAAGCTTGGAAATAACGCAATAGGTTCAATTTTTGCCGTTTTTGGAACAAGCTTTCCTGAAACAATTGTCCCCATAATTGCAATTTTTGGTTCATTTATTAGCGGAAAAAACATTTCTGTAGGACAAGATATAGCCCTCGGGGCAATTATCGGCTCTCCATTTATGTTATCAACTTTTGCTTTATTTATAACCGGCATTGTTTTAATTATTACAAAACGCCCTAAAAAAGAACTCAATCTTGATTATAAAAGCATAATAAGACACTATAAATATTTTCTTATTGCATATCCGATTGCAATTTTAGCTTCTTTTATATCTTGTAAATATTTAAAAATATTCATCATTATATTTTTATTAACTTTTTACTCTTTTTTTGTATATAGAACTTTAGTCAAATCAAAACAAAATTTTTGCGAAAATATTTCTGACGACTTATTTTTCTCCGAATTACTTAAAATAAAAGAAAACATATCTTGCATTTTAGCTCAATTTATAATATCAATTATTGCTCTTGGAATTTTTTCACACTTTTTTGTCAAAGAAATAGAATATTTTTCAAATATTTTAAATATAAGTCCGATAATATTAAGCCTGATTATTACGCCTTTTGCAACAGAACTGCCTGAATGTATTAACAGTATAATCTGGGTTAAAAATAACAAAGACGATTTGGCAATGACAAATATACTTGGAGGAATTGTTTTTCAAGCAATGATTCCTACTTCAATAGGAATAGCGTTTACTCCTTGGATTTTGAATTCAAAAATCCTTTTAAATTCAACAACAGTAATTATATTTTCCGCTATATTTTCTTTAATAATCCTAACTGTAAAAAAAATTAAACTCATGCCCTTATTATCAGCAGGATTATTTTATTTCGGATATTTAATTTATGTATTTTTAGCTCAATAAAAAAGCCCTTTTAGATAAAAGGGCTTTTTTACAATTTATAATTTATCTATTCATCTTCATCTTCTTTAACAGTAAGAGTAATCATAACAGCAATAATAAGCATTACTGCTCCTGCTAAAAAAGCATAGTCCCAATGATTATTGGTAAAATCTCCCATTTTGAATGTTGAAAGATTAATAAACCAGGCTAAAAGCGTACATACTAAAACCTGAGGTGCTGAAATAAATATATTAAATATACCCATTGCAGACCCTTCTGTGCCTTCTTTAATATATTTTGAAAGCATTGCAAAAGGTAAAGACAAAGTTGAAGCCCAGCCAATACCTGCTAAACCCATAGCTGCAAAAACAGTGACATTATTAGGCATTAAAGTCATCAACAAAAATGCAACAGCCATTAAGAATAACGCACCTGCATGAACTCTTTTGTTGCCTCTTGTTTCTGCCATTTTCGCAATAGGAATTGCGATAATAAAACATATTAAATTAAAAAACGCAAAACAAATAGAAGCAAAATTTTGTGCTTTAATTTGCTGGTCTTGAAAAACCTCAACAATATTAGGAGCTAAATCTGCCGTATTTGGAACTAAATACAAAATATGAACAACATATTGTGTAAAGAATATCAATAAACACATTATGCCAATCCAAGTAAAAAACTGAACTAAGCAAATTTTACCCACTTCAGGGCTTGCATTTAAGAACTCTTTAACATTTTCAACAAACGGCTTAGAAACCTGCTTTTTAGCTTCCAGTTTCTTTTCAATCATTACTTCTTTGCTTGGAACATTTTCCCTAAAAGTAATACAAGTCCAAAGCATGCCTAAAATAAAAGCAACGCCCGCCATGGTAAACTGAGCAGCCACGGACATTTGATAATTAAATGCCCATTTTAAAAACGGCGCAGTACCCGCAGCAACAACCGAACCTAATCCTATAGCAAAGCTTAAATATGAATTTGCTATGGCATGCTGACTCTTTGCAATATTATCAGGAATTAAAGCTCTATAAGGACCTTGAGCGGCATTTACACAAGCATCAACAATCCAAATGAATATTGCGGCAATAAATAATGCAAGCCATTCAGGATGATTTTGCCCGAATAAATTGCTTATTGCCTCACTTTTTGGCAATAATATTAAACCCAAAGCGCCAAACAAAGCACCAAAGAATAAGTATGGGATTCTTCTTCCAAATTTAGTAAAAGTATTATCTGAAAGTGCACCTATTATTGGCTGCACAACAATTCCCGTTACAGGGCCTGCAAGCCATATAATTCCATACAAAAGAGGGCTTGCTCCCAATGATTCGGTCAAAGGACCGGATAAAATAATTCTCATTTGCCAGGCAAATTGTAATCCGAAAAAGCCTATGCAAAAATTTAAAAGTGCCAAAGAACTGAATCTTCTTAAATTCTCATCGTTGGACATTTCTTCCTCCGTAAGCATAATAAACATTTATAATTTTACATTAATATTTTTTAATTGTAAAATTATTAATATGAAAAAAGGAATAATTACATTATTGGCAATAACAATGTTTCTATTTGGCACAGCATTTGCTCAAATGGAAAAAAATACCGTAAGAGTAGGGATTTCCAATCAATCATTCTCACAATTTGATTATCAAAATATAAAATTATCCTCTCTAAATATCATTAAAGTAGTTGATATGTCACAAAATACTCAAATTAATGATATAGAAGCAGGTAAAATTGTGGAAATTCAAATGATTAACGGCCTTTATACAATTTTAATTGACGGAGAAAAAAAATACGAAAACCTCACAGGTCCTCTTTTGTTCAGCTCAAACGCAAAACTGGAAATTGTCGAACTAAACAGAAAAGGTCTTCCTGCAAAGTATGACGGTATGATTGAAATAACCAAAGCAAAAAATGAACAAAAATTTAATGTCATTAATATTGTAGATTTAGAAAATTATTTAAGAGGCGTTGTACCTAACGAAATGCCGATTTCATTCGGTCTTGAAGCTCTAAAAGCGCAAGCGGTAGCTGCAAGAAATTATGTAACAAATGCTAAAATAAGCCCCAATTATGACGTTACAGACTCAACAGCATCTCAAGTTTATTACGGAGTTAACTCTTATAGAGATATTTCAGACAGAGCAATAAATGAAACAAAGGGTATTTATGCTCTATATAACGAAAAACCGATAAGCGCCCTGTATTTTTCAACAAGCCCCGGAATAACAGATGACTGGGACGATGTTTTCGGATCGGAAAAATCTTCCGGTTCTTATCCATATTTAAAAGCAAGATATGACAAAGAAAATCAAAAACCCCTAAATTCAGAAGACGATGTTAAAAAATTCTATTTATCAAACGATACAGGATTTGATACAAACTCTCCTAAATTCAGATGGCAATACGATTTTACAAGATTAGAACTCGAAGATGTTCTTCACAATACACTGCAACAACAATCTAAAGCGGGCTTAGTTGAACCAAAATATGACGGCGATATAAAACTTGAAGGACTAAAAGAAATTAAAGCCAAAAAAAGAACTCAATCAGGCAAAATAGTTGAGCTTGAAATAATAGCAAAGTCAGGCACATATAAAGTTAAAAAAGAACTCGGAATAAGAAAAACAATCAAAAAAAATAATGCGATATTACCAAGTGCAAATTTCTTTGTTGAAACACAGGGAAAAGAAAAACTAACACAAGATAATGATGAAAATAACGGTTTTTTTGATTCATTTGATATTGAAAAATACCCTTCAACCTTTAAATTTATAGGCGGCGGTTTTGGTCATGGTGTCGGAATGAGCCAATATGGCGCTTACAACTTATCTAAAATGGGCAAAAAATATACAGAAATTTTAAACCATTACTATACGGATATTAACATCTCTACTATTTTAAAAACAGTTTTCTATAATGAATATAACGTATGGTACAAAACAGAATTTTACTTTGACAAAAATACCTTCAATAAAGCATATTTAATCATTGAAAACTCTAAAAATGTATCTGAATTTCCTTTTAAGATAAATGATTATGTTTTCAATGATACAAAATCTATTACAAAAGACAAATTAATTAAAATCAACATAACTCAATATTTAAAACAAGGAATAAATGTAATTAATTTTGCTCCTTTAACAAAAGAAAATAAAGGAAAGATTATTAATTACAGAGTGGAATTATTATAGCTATGGAAAATACGGAAAAAGAAAAAAAGGCCCCTGGGCTTTTAAAAAGTGCGGGATTAATAGTAATTGTCATTTTATTATCTAAAATAGTAGGTTTTTTAAGAGATATTTTTGTTGCAAACTATTATGGGGCAAGTATTGTATCTGATGCATATTTATATGCATATCAAATTCCGGCTCTTGCAATTGTAATTTTAGGAGGTATGGGAGGGCCCTTTCATTCTGCCACAGTAAGTGTTTTTTCTAAAGTAGTTAAAAATTTCAACATAAAACCAACTCCCGAAATTAAAAAACTTTTTAACACCTATGAAACATTTTCAATGTTGATTTTTGGTATTATTGCTTTAATTTGTTTCTTTTTTCCACAGCAAGTAATGAATATAATTATTTCTCAGGCAAGTCCTGAATTATCTTCTCTTGCCGCATATCATTTAAGAATAATGTCGCCGGTTATTTTAGTCGGCGCGCTTTTAGGGCTTTATTACGGAATTTTAGTTACGTATAATCATTTTCTTTTGCCGAATATAGCTCCATCTATGCTTTCTATTGGGGTTATTTTGACTTTATTTTTTTCAAAAGGCGATGACACAGGATTTTATCTTGCTATTGGTACGACAATAGGGGCACTTATGCAATTTATCATGCAATCGCCTGCAGTCATCAAATTAGGTTATACTTTTAAACCTTGCTTTGACTTTTTTCACAATAAACACTTTAATGAAATTCTTGAACTTTTAGCTCCTGCTTTTTTGTCTTCAACCATAGGTCAAATAGGAATATATGTTGATATTTTCTTTGCTTCAGGACTAGCTGAAGGTCAATGGACGGCATACGGATACGCCAATAGAATTTTTCAATTTCCTGTCGGTTTAATGCTTTCAGCGCTTTTAGTTCCTTTATTTCCTTTATTTTCAAAACTGGTTGCTCAAAAGAAATTTGATGAAGTCAGATATTATTTTAATAAAGGAGTAGGTTCGCTAATCTTAGTCGGCACTTTTGGTATGATTTTTATTTTTATATCTCGTGTTGATTTAATTTCTTTAGCGCTTGAACGTGGTGCATTTGACCATCAGGCAACAATTATGGTGGCCGATGTATTATTTTATATAACGCTATCTATAATTCCTTATATGTTTAGAGATTCAATAACAAGACTGTATTATTCTTTTAATGACTCAAAAACACCGTTTTATATTGCAATAGGTTCAATCTTATTAAAACTTATTTTTAACTCAATTCTTGTAAAACCCTTAGGAATTAACGGCATTGCACTATCTACAACAATAATAACTTTAATCAATGCAACGCTTTTAGCCTTATTAATAAGAAAAAAAATCTCCATCGGCTATAGGGCATTTCTAATTCAAATAATAAAAATAATAGTTGTTGCGCTCGCTGCTTATTTAATCGGAAGTTTAGCAAATTCAATTTTAGGAAGTCTTCTTGCTTCAACTTTCATTCTGAAAATTATAAAAGTAACAATTGTATTTGCAATAAGCCTTTCAGTCTATATTATTCTGGCTCATCTGTTAAAAGTTGAATATTTAGAAGATTTAAAAGAAAAAATCGAAACAAAATTAAAAAGGAAAAAAAATGAACTTAACTAAAGGAGAGGTTTTAGCCTTTAAAACAGATACTGTCTGGGGTTTTGGCGCACATCCAATGGACTTTTTAGCAATAAAAAAAATATACGAAATTAAAAAAAGAGATATAAAAAAACCGCTAATACTAATGAGCGATAGTTTAGAGCCTTTAAAAAAATATATTAAATACATACCTGATTATGCTTATGAATTAATTGAAAAATATCTTCCGGGGGGATTAACTTTAATATTTGAAAAATCAGAATTATGTCCCTTTGAAATAACCTCAAACAATAACACCGTAGGAATTAGAATACCAAACAGCAAGGATTTTTTCTCTTTAGTTTCTAAAATAGAAGGCAGGGTTCTGGCTACAACTTCTTGTAATATTTCATTTGAACCGCCTGTTAAAAACTACAAAGAAGCTTGTGAAAAGTTTTCCGATGTTGCCACAATCATAAAACCAATTGATGACACCGAAAAAGAAAACTTGCCATCAACCGTCATATTATGCAATAATGATACATATGAAGTGTTGAGGCTAGGAGCAATAAAACTATGAAAAAGATGTTGATAATTTTAGCGATATTTTGTCTTCCACTTGTAATTGCTAAAGAAGAAGTTCCTCTTTTAATAGATAACTCAGCTATTATCACAGACTATGAAATTGACAACACTTCATCTTTAATTCAATATGACAAAATGAAAAAGTCAGATAAAATTAAACAAATCCAAAATGAACAAGCAAAATATAAAACTCCAAAAATCAGACTTGACTCTGAACAAATTAATCGTCAAAGAGCACTTGATTTTACAACAAAACAAAACAACTCAATGATATTGCCAACTTTTTAGTTTTTTGGTGTTTTATCTTGTTTTAAAAAATTGTTGCGATACAATTAAATTATGGAAGAAAATAACGAAAATCTCTTATATTTTTTAGATGATAAGCCATATATAAATATGACAAACGCATGCACAAACGCATGTGTTTTTTGCGTTCGCGACCAAAAAGAAGATGTCCAAGGCGCAAATTTATGGCTTGATTGTGACAACACAAAAGCTCAAGATGTAATTAAACAAATTGAACTTAATAAACAAAAAATCTCAAAAAGCAGCGAAATAGTTTTTTGCGGATATGGCGAGCCTTTAATCAGATTAGAAGAAGTTATAAAAATTGCAAAATATCTAAAAGAAAACTACCCTGATTTAAAAATAAGAGTTAACACAAACGGACACGCTAATGCAATTTTCAAAAGAAATGTTGCCCCTGAATTAGCTTTATATATTGACGACATTTCAGTTAGCTTAAACGGAGAAAATGAAGAAATATACAACAAAATCTCCAACCCTAAAATTGAAAACGCTTATGAAGAAGTTAAAAGATTTATTAGAGCTTGTGTTGAAGCAAAAATCAAAACAACCGCATCTGTTGTAAACAATGTTCCAAACTACCCTGTGAATATTGAAAGATGTGAAGTTATAGCCAAATCTCTGGGTGCAAAATTTCGCGCAAGAGATTTTATACCAAATGGATACTAAATAAAGAGGAAAGGATGAAATAATATGCTAAGCAAAATTATGAAACCAAAATCAATTGCGGTTATTGGTGCATCTACAAAAGAGCATACAATCGGCTCTGATATTATGAAAAGATTACAAGAATATAAATTCAACGGAAAAATATACCCCGTTAATCCAAAAGGCGGAATAATCGAAGGAATTCAAGCTTATACAAATGTTAATGAAATTCCTGATGAAGTAGATTTAGCTTTAATCGTTGTAAATGCTAAATTTGTTTTGAATACAATTGATGAATGCCACAAAAAAGGCATCAAAGGACTTTGCATTATTACTGCAGGCTTTAAAGAAACAGGTAAAGAAGGTGCAGAATTAGAAAAACAACTTTTAGAAAAAGTTAGACAATACGGTATGCGAGCTGTTGGTCCAAATTGTTTAGGCGTTGTTAATACACATCCTGACATCAGAATGGACGCTTGTTTTGCTGAATCTCTACCTGAGCGTGGTAATATAGGTTTCGTTTCTCAATCAGGTGCATTGGGCGGCGGCATTTTAAACATATTAAAAGACTTAAATCTTGGTTTCGCTCAATTTATTTCTATCGGTAACCAAGCTGATGTTAACGCAGAAACTGCTCTTGAATATTGGGAAAATGAAGATGATGTTGAACAAATTCTTCTATATATGGAATCAATTCAAAATCCTCAAAACTTTAGAAAATTAGCAACAAAAATTTCCAAAAAGAAACCGATTTTAGCTCTTAAAGCAGGTCGCAGTGCAGCCGGCGCTTCAGCAGCCTCATCTCATACAGGTTCATTAGCAGGTGCCGATAAAGCAGCTAATGCTCTACTTGCTCAATCAGGTGTAATTAGAGAATATTCATTAAAAAACTTATTTGCAACAGCTAAAATGTTTGCAACTTGTCCTATTCCAAAGGGTGATAGAATTGCAATCATTACAAACTCAGGCGGCCCCGGAATTATGGCAACCGATGCGGTTTGTGAATATGGTATGCAAATGGCTAAAATTACAGACGAAACAAAAGAAAAATTAAGAAGCTTCTTACCATCAGCTGCTTCAGTAAAAAATCCTATCGATATGATTGCTTCAGCTCCTATTGAACACTATAAACAAACTCTTGAAACAGTTATAGCTGATCCTAATGTTGATATGATTATGGTTATTTATTTACCGTTCTTAGGTTTAAAAGATATTGATGTAGCTAAAGCAGTTATGGAAATTAAAGCTAAAAACCCATCTAAACCTATTGTTGGCGTGTTTATGACAAAGAGTGAATTTTTCTCAAAACTTTCAGATTTAAACGTTAATATGCCATTCTTTATGTATGCCGAAGAAGCTGCAGACGGCTTTAACAGATTAAATCAACAAAGATTATGGCAAGAACGCCCTGAAGGCAAAATTCCGACATTCAACGTAGACAGAGCTCGCGCTGAAGCCATTATGAAACAGTCAATTATGGAAAACAGAGCACAATTAACAACTCGTGAATCTATTGATGTTTTGGATGCTTACGGCATAAGAGTTTGTAAGTCAGGCTTTGCAACAAACATTGATGAAGTTGTTAAAGTTGGCAACTCAATCGGATATCCTGTTGTTATGAAAATGACATCAAAAACAACATCTCATAAAACTGATGTTGGCGGTGTTAGAGTTAACATTCAATCAGAAGAACAATTAAAAGCAGAATATAATGATTTAATTGCAAAACTAACCGAAAAAGGCTTAATTGAAGGTCTTGAAGGTGTTATTATTCAAGAAATGGTTAAGGGTAATCGTGAGATGGTTTGCGGTATTGCAACAGACCCGCAATACGGTCCTATGATGATGTTCGGTTTAGGCGGCGTATTTATTGAAGTTATGAAAGATGTAACGTTCAGAATCGCACCTTTAACCGATGTTGACGCATCTGAAATGATTAAATCAGTTAAAGCATACAAATTATTGGAAGGTGCAAGAGGTACAAAACCTGCTCAAATGGAACAAATTCAAGAAACATTATTAAGATTATCTCAATTAGTTTCCGATTATCCGTTTATTGATGAATTAGATATTAATCCGTTATTAATATCTGAAAAAACAGGTGAAGGTATCGCTGTTGACGGACGTATTAAAGTACGTATCGAAGAAGCAATGGATAAATTAAATATGTCTTGCACTGCTTGCGGTTCATGCTGTAAATAATTAAAATTAAAAAACAAAAAAGCCCGTCTTATATAAACAAGGCGGGCTTTGCGCATTTTAGCGCATGTTACTTGCATCGAAAGTAAAATTGGTATGAAATATTTCTATAATCTGTTTATGTCCTCGTAAAACATTCTTTTTGCAATATTGTGTTTATAAATCAAGCGTTCTATATGGCTTTCATTTTCAAATTTTAAAAACTTATCTTCTTCAAGCATTCTAATTATACTTAAAAGCCTGTTTGTCTCTATTTCATAATCAATTTTTTTAAATGAAATTTTAATTTTATCCTTGTAATCATTTTTGGGCTTAAATAATGTTGCTGTCGGCATAATATTCCTTTCTAAAAGCTAAAAAGACGGTTAAAAAACCGTCTTAAAACTTGTATAAGATTAAATAAAAAAATAAATTTTACTGCTGCTATAGGGGAAAGCATTGTTTTCCTTTGTTATTTATTATTGTATCTTATGTTAGTAAACACACTAATTTATATAATATATGAAAATTTAATTTACACAACATGGTATAAAATAAATTGTAATATTTGTTTACAATTTAAAAAAATTGGTTTAAATCAAAATAAGCATGCTTTTTTGTTTTCGCCTAAGTCCAGTCGGAGTATGGTTCAAACTTCAAAAGTATGCTCCTGTAGAATTTGTGCATAGCACAAATTCTTACGTCGCTTTCGTCCAGTGTCGTCCTGTTCGCCGAAACTCAACGTTTCGTCGTCACGGACTCACATCCGTATGCTTTTTTGTTTTCGCCTAAGTCCAGTCGGACTAAGGCTCAAACTTCAAAAGTATGCTCCTGGGGAATTTGTGCATAGCACAAATTCTTACGTCGCTTTCGTCCAGTGTCGTCCTGTTCGCCGAAACTCAACGTTTCGTCGTCACGGACTCACATCCGTATGCTTTTTTGTTTTCGCCTAAGTCCAGTCGGACTAAGGCTCAAACTTCAAAAGTATGGAGATAATGTCCGTAAAATCGAACTTTTTGTCTAATTTTATCAAGTCAATTTCTGACTTCATATTTATAGAAAAATTAAACAATTTAAAAATGACGCTTAATCATTCTTAGAAATTTTGTTAAATGAATTAGCTTTTGCAATTTCTTTTTCGTTTGACTTAACTCTTCTTGCAAGTTTTTTAATATCTTCTTCTGGTGGCAGTTCTTCAGGTTTTATACCGCTTTTACCCAATAAAGCTCTTACTTCCTTATTATTTTTAACATGCTCATTGGTAATAGCTTTTTCACCATATAAAGTTTCATTTTTCTTTACGTTAAAATTTGTAATTTCTGTTGCCAAATCTTTGGCTTTTATAGTAATTGTTGGTAAGAAATCCGCCAATGGTCTATTATCGGGAATTTTTAATTTTCGCTTCATTTCAGCCGTATTGTATCCGCCAAACAATGCACTATCGCCCTTACTTCTAATAATAGCAAAACCTTTATTGTCAACGCCTTTTTCGTAAATTAATTCTGAAAGCTCGGTTTCTGTTGCAGTTAATTTTTCTCTTGCTTCCAAACGCTCAGCTAATAAAATTCGTTCTTCAAGAATTTCTTGTTTTCTGGTTTGAAGAGCAAAGTAACTTTGCGCAAATGCAATTTCTTCTTTTTTAGGGTCGCCATTTTGTGCAATTAAATAACAAGCATATCTTGTTAATAAAATATCAGGAATTTCTTTTTCAGCCCCCGAGCCTATTTGAACCATTTTACTAACATCAGTAAAATGGTTTACAATTTCCTGTTTTGAGTTTTTGCAAGAATCCTTTGCTTTATTTATGATATTTTCAAAATTTTGCCATTTAGAGTAACCTAATAATACTTGCAATTCTCTAGCCGACCAGCATTCCACACCTTTGTATTCAAAGGCTGCTTCTTCAAATGTTTTTCTTAATTTAACAATTAATTCTTGTTTCATATTCTCCCCTTTTATTTGATTATATCATAACTTTTAACATTAATTATTGGTAATAAACAAGAAAGGAATAAATTATGACAAAGAAAATTGGACTTATTATCAAAATACCGACAAAAAAGGCAAGTAAAGAAGAAATAGAATACAGAAAAACAAAATTCTATGATTTGCTTGCATGGTGGTACGTTAAAGAATATTTTAAAGATAATGAAGATGTAATAAAATACCTTGAGGGGACTCGAACTCGTCAAATGCAGCAAATAGAAGACTTTTCGCCAAATGAATAAAAATAAAAATTTTATTGCAAAATATAAAATCCTGCAAAGTATTGTCTTTACAGGCTTTTCAAGGTTGTATTATTTTTTGAAATTAACTGGAGATGGCGAGAGTGTCTTGCTCGTTCGCGTTTAACGGGCATACTCAAAGCTCAACGCTTTGAGTTTTTGCCCTCAGCTCACTCGCGCTCAAACTCGCTACAAGCCACTGGGCTTGTGCGAGTTCAATTCCTAAAATCTGAATAATAAAAAAAGACTACATAAAGTAGTCTTTTTTTATTATTGGAGATGGCGAGAGTCGAACTCGCGTCCGAAATGATACCGAGACGATATCTACATTCATAGGCACTTTATCTTGGATTTAAAGGAAAATTACCGCAACCTTCAACTAAACCCATAGGCAATTTTAAAGATTGCCAACTTCATCAACTAAATACATAATTCACGCCGCTGATGAAAACATAAACTACGACTTGCATAATTTACCCTATAAACCGGCAAGTTGGGCGTATAGAGTGGCTGTCGCTATTATGCAGCGATTGCTCTAGGAGCAAAATCAGCTTTTACAACGTTATTTGCGTTTATTTTTTTGAAAAGTTTAACAAGTTATTCAGCTTGAAATGCAACCGCAACGATAAACTTCACCCCGTCGAAACCGTTACATCCCCATAATCTTATTTTCAATGTGCCTAATATAGATTATATCACTTAAGCCAATGTTTTCAAGATATATACGCCTGTTTCAAAAAAGAATGATGAACAAATTTAAACAATAGTATATAATTCTAAAAAAGGAGGAAAAATGTTTGTAGAATTGGATGAAAATAATTTCAAAAATGAAACGCAAAACGGATTAAAGCTTGTTGATTTTTATACAACATGGTGTAAATATTGCCAAAATCAAGATATTGTTTTGAAGGATTTAAGCGATAACGGCTTTTGGATAGGAAAGCTTGATTGTGATAAACACACAAAAATTGCACAAGAATATGGCATTGGAGGTTTTCCAAGTTTTATATTATTTAAAAACGGAAAAGTTGAAGCTCAATTTGCAGGATACCACACCAAAAGCCAACTTTTAAATCGACTTACGGCACATATGTAAATTTTTGTAAATTTTGAGTAAATTTTTAATTTCCTTGAGCATTTCTACATATAACCAAATTATGTGTGTGAATGCTCAAAATGGAGATTAAAAAATGCAAAATGTATCCACAAGCAGTCCTTTAATTAAACTTGTTCTACAAAACAACCCCAATTCCGCCGTGCGTCAAAATCAACTCACTGCCAGCTACAATAACGGCACGGCCAAGGCATTAAACAATAATCAAGCAATCGATTCACACGCTTTAACCCCTTTAAAACAAAATAGCGCAACAGTAATTAATCCGATATTTATGATATCATCTTTTGGTGCTTTGTTATTGGCTTTTGCATCAATATCTAATGTTGGAAAATCTACAAAGTATATTAATGAGCTCACAGGTCAGGTTGAAAAACTGCTCCAAAAAACACAAGAAAATATAGCAAACAATTTAAACTCAGAAGAACTAAAAAAAATACAAAAAGCGCTAAGTGCTCTAAGTTCAGAATTGCAAAATTCAAAAACCGCCCATTCAAATGAATTAGGCAAATTGCAAAATTTAATGAATGAACTTCAACAAGCAATACAAAAATCACAGCAAACTAAAATGTCGCTAAATATTGATGCTCAACTTAGTCAAATAACAAAAACAGTAAGCACAAGCCTAAAATTTGCACAAGACGAAATGTCTGATCAAGCAGTATTTTTATCTGATAAGTTGATGTCAATTTTAAGGCAAATTGAAACAGAAACAAATAAACTATCTCAAACGGCAACCAGCAATATTGCTTCAAGAACATATTTATATCAAGAAGCAGCACAAACTATTGAAGAAGCTTCAAGATTAATAACTCAAACCGGCACGCGCACTCAAAATAAACTTGAACAAACTTCAATTGAAGCAATAGAAAAACTAAATACTGCCTTAGAAGCACAATTAAGTAAATTTGAAGCAAAAGTCCATTCTCTTGATATTGCAACACAAAAAATAACAAGTGCACAAAGTTCATACTCTGAACAAATAGATAAATTAATTCAAGAAAAAAATGCTATAACAGAAATGCTCCAAAAACTCGGAAAAATAAAAATAGAGCTGCAGGCAAATGTTGATAAATTAGGCGAATATTCACCAAAAGAAGCTATACAATCAATACATGAATATTCAAAAAGAGCCATTGAAGAACTTTCTCAAAATGCAGCTTTAAAAAACTCCGAAAATTATCAAAGATTATTGGAACAAATTAACGATATTTCAAGTTCAGCCATAAACGCAATAACAGCTACATCAGATAAAACAACTCAAGATTCCAAAGCCATAATCCAAACTGAACTGAATAAAGGAATATTTCAAATTCAAGAAATTATACAAAATGCCGCAACAGCAGCTTCGCAAACTTCTGCAACAGCGAAATCCGGCTCAAAAACAGAATCTGTGCTTCAAACTTTACCGAAAAAAACAGGTCAACCCCACGTACCAACTAAAATAACTCGACAAAAAACTGTATATCAAATACCGCAAACCACAACGAAAAATACTGTATTATCATCACAACAAGCTCCCCAAGCGGCCCCTGCAGCAGCAACCGTAGAAACTCAAAGCGCAGATGAAAAAACAAAAGAAATACAAGGTTTAATAGATATGCTTAACGGTTCAATAGGCAACAGTCCAACCCTAAAAGGACAAACTCTTGTTATGTCTCCGCTTGAAAAAAATAATTTAAGCAGCATCTACTTCTCTAAAAATGCGCAAGGACTACAAACTTTTGCATATGATAAAACTACCAATGAAAAATTTAGCGGAACCATAGTTGACACCCTAAAATCAGGAAAACAAATTTCTCTAACTTTTAAAGACGGGCTTATACAAGAAAGTGTTATTGGAGACGAAAAAGCAAATAATTTCACTAAAAAAGTCTACACAAGAACCAGCCCCAACAAAGGCAACATTCAAGAAAGGCTTGAGGTAAAAATATCAGATTCAAGTCCTATTGTTAAAATTTTAAACAGCACTACAATGAAACAACCGGAAGAAAAATTACCATCCAGAATAATTAATACAATCCTAAAAGAAGCATCTAAAATAAAAGAAATTATGAAAGTTACAAAAAACGGCGATAACTTAACCTTGTTTGATGCATTTTCAATTCCCGAAAAAACAAGAATAGTCAGAAAAAAAGGCGAAAAAATAAATGAAACAATAAAAGACGGAATAAAAACAATTCACAAAAAAACGCAAAATGGCAATGACTTCTTTGCTCTAGATACTAAAATTTAAAATATTAACTATTTTTACGCCAAAAGAACTATTTTGTTTTTGTAAAAAAATATGATATAATCATCTGTGTTAAAGCAATTTTTGCTTTGTATGTGTTTTGTATATTTGTGTTGTAAGGAGATAAGTACATGATTTCAAATCTTCGTCCGAGTTTTCTATCATTTAAAGCTAATGATGTTCACAGCGCACGTGACTCATATAATGCTGAACTTGATAAAAACCAAAAAACCGCACAAAAGCAAAACGGCATTGTTACCAATATGTCATCTCCTAAAATGAATAAGCAAATTCCTATGCAAGGAGCCGGACGTAAATTGGACGTTATCGCTTAAATTGTGTTGTTGTAGATTAAATTATTTTATGCGCAAGAGTTTTTAATGCTTTTGCGCATAATTTAATATTAATGCAAAATATTACGTCTTTAAACATTTTATAATAATTTACTTTATTAAATTCTTTAATTAGTTCTTTTCTTTTTAAAATAAACATTTTAATTGCATCAAGGCGAATTTTTTTATTCCAATTAATTAATTTTCCAACATAATCTTCACTAATATATCTCTTATTTCCATATGTTAGAGCATTCTGTGTAGAATTTTTTTCATGGTGCCTGTATAAAAAACAAACTGCCGAAATATTTATAGAGCCGCCAATTAAGTGTAAAAAAGAAAAAATAACTTTATCTGCGCCAATTTTCCAGTATTTTATATCAGGATAGTATTTTAAAATATTTAATGAAGTTCTTCTAAACATGCCTGATGTCATTGGAGTCCAGCCCCACATTCCAAAAGGAAGTTTTTTTATTGACAAGTGTTCAAGCTCGAAATCTTCTTTATCGTTAAAGATTTTCTCAATATCCGAATAATTAATTTTGTCTTGTTTAATCTTGACAGGATTTGAAACATAATTTAGAGATATTATTTCTCCGCTTGAATTAATTTCCCCGCAAGCACAAGAAACAAGAGCCGCATTTTGATTTAAATGTACACACAAAAGTGTTTTAAGATAATTTGGAAGCAAGATATCATCAGCATCAACACTGCAAATGAACTCACCATCAGAATTTTCCAGTCCAACCAAAAAAGCACCCAATTGACCAAGGTTTTCTTTCAAGTTTATTATTTTTACTTTTTCATTTTTGATACTATTTAAAATTTTGGTATTTTCTTCATTAGAATAATCATTAACCACTACAATTTCAAAATTTTGATAAGTTTGATTTAAAATACTTCTAATACAATCCTTAATGTATCCGCCGAGATTGTAATAGGTTATAATAATACTTATTTTTGGAAATTTTATTAATTGATTTTGAATAACCATGAGTTTATCTTAACATAATTAAAAAAAATGCTTGATTATTTTTTTTGTTTAATGTACTATCAAAACTGTCCATAAAATCTATGGGGGTTTAGCTCAGCTGGTAGAGCACCTGCTTTGCACGCAGGGGGTCAGGAGTTCGAATCTCCTAACCTCCACCATTAAAAAAGAGCCTTCAAAAGGCTCTTTTTTAATGCGTTTTTTATTCTGATATTAAAATAAAATCCAAACCCCGTCTATCATTCTGTAAAGTGACACCAAGTTTGAGAAAAAGTGACAGGGTAGTTTGAGAAAAATAGAACAATAGCTAGATAGATTTTTTCATTTTATTCTAATTTTACCTATAATTTATTTTTTTATAGTTAATATTTGTTGAAAAGTTTAAAATTATACTAATTTAAAACCGTTTGATTTTGCCATTTTGTATAAAGCTACATATTCTTGTTCTTCAATAAATATAACTTTACCTTTTACAAAGCCTACAAGACTTCTAATATCTTGTTTTAATGACGCATCTATTCCAGATGGAATTAAAATAGCTAACACAGGCTTGCTTGCATCACGCAAATACTGTGTTATAACCTGAATTATGATTTCTCGACCTGCACCTTTTGAAATTAGTGCAGGTCCATTTTCTTCATATCTTTTCATTATCACTTTTATTATTTTTTGATTCCCATTTATGTCTGCAACAAAAGATGCATCACCATATTCATTTCCTTTATGGGGTTGTGGCTTATAGGAAGGAATTATATATGAAAACATTTTCATCAAACAATACTTTGCATTTTCATTTTTACAATTTTGACAATCAGACTTTTTGGGAGTTTTACATTTTTCTGGAAAATTGATGCATTCTCTTTTCAAAAGATTATATTCATTTATATTTTCATTTTGTAAATTGATGCATAAATCTTTAAATATTGATATATCTGTTAAAGAATATTCTATTTCATTTGTACTCTTGTAGAAAAATAAAATATTATTTTTAATATAAAAATGATATTGTTTAACATTATACATTAATCCCGATTGAATAATAAATTTTGATAAAATATCTATGAAAAAAGAATTAGGTATTAATGTTATTGAATTATATATATTTAATTCATTAGCTATACCATTATTGTCACATTTTAAAAATACTTTTGGCCCATATTCTTTTTTACAATTTTTACAATAAAATTTTTCATTCCACACTAAATCATTTTCACAATAATAACATTTCGCATAATGTTGAGTATTACATGATGGACAGTCATATAATGGTACTACGTTAAAAAATTTCGATAGTTTAACACTGTCATAATCTACTCCAACAATTGGGATTTCACAATTTTCTTTTTTTAATAGAGCATTATATAACGATGACGATATAGCTTTTATAAAATTGATTTCGTTTTTGGACATATGAAAATCAGATAAGATACTTTTTGCAAAAACATTAAAATACGTTGTTATATCGGAAGTTTTTATACTATTAAGTTCATCTGTAATTTGACCAAATTTATTTTGTCCCCAAGATCTAATTTGATCAGTAGAATATGTTTTCATTATACTAATTTTACACTTATCTGCATTTACAGAAATCACAGATTTACTTGAAAGATCTTCTGGAATAACTGTTTCATTGTACCTAGCAATTGCTTTTCTAATTCCAGCTTCTTCAAACTTATCAATAATATTATCTTGATTATTATTATAGTAGTCTCCTGCAGAAGACGCAAAAGATAATTTGGTTGTCAATCCTGTTGGTTCTGTATATGTTGCAGATTTGGTATTTTCTTTAAGGAAAATTCTATTTAATGTTTCTTTTGTTAATTGAGGTTGTGATAATTGTACATTAAAAAGCTTTTTAAATTGTTGCTGAATAAATTGTGCCACTTTTTCTTCTTTTGCAATAATCACGACATAGTTGTTTTTTGTATTTATCCATAAAAAACCATATTGAGTTTCGTATATATAAGAAGGTTCTTCATTTTCTTTATCATTAAAATATTTATGCAAAATATGATATTTATAACTTATTTCTTTTATCTCACCTGCAATATCTTCCACATCAGAAAAATATATATTCTTAATTTTAGGTAAATTTTCATACTTTATATGTGTAAGATCATATATAGTAATTTCTGAATTCCATTTTTCTAAGCTAAAATCAAAGTTTGATAATGGTTGATCTGAATAAAATAGTTGAAATGATAAATTTTTCCCTAACTTATACTGATTGTAAATTTTTTCTATTATCTCTGAAGATAAATTTAAAGTTCTAAATTTACTTATAGTTTCTGCTTTTGAATATTTATCAATTTTTAATTGCTGTTCTTCTTCTTTAATATATTTTTTTAAACATTCTTTCAAGCTTGGTAATGGTACATAATATAATTTTTTATAGATATCGTTCACAAATCCCTCCACAATTCTTAGTTTATAGTCATGATTGTATGCCATGTTTATTATCAACAAATAAAAATTAAGTTTTTTTTAATATTTTAACTTTTTATAGTAAAATAAAATCAGCATGGGAGAAGGCAAAAATAAAAAATTAAGAGTTTTTGAAGCTTTTGCAGGATATGGTAGCCAACGAATGGCTCTTCGCAATATTGGTATTCCTTTTGAAATAGTTGGAATTTCCGAAATTGAAGGAGAAGTTATTCGCTCTTATGCTGCTATTCA